>CANGFA010000004.1 GCA_947453145.1 Bacteroidota bacterium | reverse complement strand
CCTTGAAAGTTAGAGTTATCAAAACATTCAATATGGTTTGGCATTGCTGGCAAATGCAATACATCCTGCATTTCGGTTAACACATCACTTTCTAAAGGTTGTTCAACTGCTACCAATGCTTGTTTGTGTTTCCATTCTTTTAATGCATAGTCGGCATTTTTTTGGGAGAGTGCCAATAATTGTTCTTTATCACCTACCTGTGGAATGGTATATTTTACTTCAAATACTTTTTCACTCAATTCAAAAGGCACAATAATTTCCTTGGCTCTACTATTTAAGTTGGTTCTAAAATAATGAATAGCAAAAATTAAAATAGTTTCTGCAGACTCTTCTAGTGGAACCGATAAGGGTAAAATATGCGTTTGAATAATTCTACCATTTTCCACCATTAAATAACTTACATAAGCCTGGTCTGTATCATGGGCAATACTAAATATATCCATGGCATGCTGCTGTTTAGTATATACCACCGATTTGGTTTGGTAATGCTCCAATTCTTCGATCTTCTTTTTTGTGAGTGCTGCTTTTTCAAATGCCATGGCATTGGCTTCGCCCAACATTTGTTCTTTTAAATTGGATAATACAGGTTTGATATTTCCTTTTAATAATTGTTGCACTTGCTCAATAGAATTATTGTAGGCTTCTAATTTTTGATAACCTTGACAAGGCCCTAAACAATTGCCTAAATGATATTCCAAGCAAACCTTAAATTTCCCTTGCTCAATATTCTTAGGCGTTAGGGGTAAAGTACAGGTTCTTAAAGGAATGGTATGTTTAATATGATCAATTAATTCTCTTACGGCAAGTACATGTGTGAAGGGGCCAATATAAGTACTGCCGTCTTTTATCTTACGGCGGGTTAAAAACACTCTTGGAAAATTTTCCTTTTTGATTACAATGTAAGGGTAGGTT
Organism: Bacteroidota bacterium; assembly: GCA_947453145.1. Lineage (GTDB taxonomy): Bacteria > Bacteroidota > Bacteroidia > Chitinophagales > Chitinophagaceae > Sediminibacterium. The sequence goes on along the minus strand of CANGFA010000004.1, from coordinate 114,162 downwards.
TTATCATCCTTTAAATTGATATTGTATTTTGGCTGATAATTTTTAATGAGCTCATTCTCCAGTATAAATGCATCATGCTCCGAATTAACAATGGTGTATTGTATATCCTTAATCTTTTGGACCAACTCTATAGTTTTGAGCGTATGTTGGTGATTGGATAGGAAATAAGAGCTTACCCTTTTTCGGATATTCTTAGCCTTCCCCACATATAATAAGTGCCCGTTTTCATCAAAATATTGATAAATTCCAGGATCCTGGGGTAAACCAGCTTGTATTTTCTTAAATAGTTCTTTTTCCATGGATTACTTGAAAGCACAAAAATACTTTATATTTTTGTGGTATGGAATTAACAGTTAATATCCCTGCGCTTCTTTTTCCTGCCATCAGCTTAATTATGCTGGCATACACGAATCGGTTTTTAGCCTTGTCTAGCCGAGTTCGGGTTTTGCATGATAAATATCAAACACAGGAGCAAAGACATTTAATTTTTACCCAAATTAAGAATTTAAAATACCGACTCAAGCTTATTCGAAACATGCAAACCTATGGAGTAACCTCTTTGTTATTTTCCATTGTATCTATGTTCTTTATTTACGTAGAATATCAAAAAACAGCACAGTTTGTTTTTGGGATTAGTTTAATTGCCTTTTGTTGGTCCATACTTTTATCCCTTATTGAAATAAGATTAAGTACCAAGGCCATTGAAATTGAACTAAGTGATATGGAGGGACTAGAAGACCCTTCTGTAATGGATTATTTAAAAAAGAAGTTTGAAAGAGATTAGATAAAAAGACAGCTATGAATTTTCATAGCTGTCTTTTTATAGTTCAATGCTTATTATTAATTAATTGCTTTTCTTTCTCCAATTTGTTGTCTCCACATAGCATAGTACAACCCTTTTTCTGCTAGTAAGTCGTCATGGCTCCCTTGTTCAATTACTTTTCCTTTCTCTAAGACATATATTCGAGTCGCATGAATAATGGTACTTAATCGGTGTGCAATCATAATAGTTATTTGCTCACGCTCTGCAGAAAGTTCACGAATAGTATCGGTAATAGACTCCTCAGTTAAACTGTCTAAGCTGGAAGTAGCTTCATCAAATATTAATAAGTGTGGGTGTCTTAGCAAAGCTCGTGCTATAGACAATCTTTGTTTTTCTCCACCACTTAATTTTAATCCGCCTTCACCTATCACGGTTGCTAAACCATTCCCACCTTTATCTAAAATATTGGTACAACTCGATTTTTGGAGTGCAATTAACATTTCTTCTTCAGTTGCATTGGGAGCCACAAAAGCTAAGTTTTCTCTAATGGTTCCAGCAAATAATTGGGTATCCTGTGTAACAAAACTAATTTGATTTCTTAGCTCGTTCATGTCAATTTGTTTGCTATTCACCCCGTTTATTAAAATGGCGCCTTCCTGTGTTTGATATAATCCTACAATAAGCTTAACTAGCGTGCTCTTGCCTGCGCCTGATGGACCAACAAAGGCAATGGTTTCGCCTTTTTTGGCTTCAAAGCTAATGTCATCCATGGCTTTAAAGTTTGCAGTTTGATGTTGAAAGCCTACATGATCAAAAGCTAAATGCTCAATTGCTCCAATGGCAGTTGCTTCTGCAGGGTTTATTTCAATATCCTTTTTCATTAAGACGTCAAAGTTATTTAAGGAAGCTTCTGTTTCACGGTAACTCATAATAATACTTCCAATTTCCTGCAGGGGACCAAATATAAAGAAGCTATAAAATTGTAAGGATATTAACTGACCCACCGATAATATTTCTTTAAATATTAACCACATTAATGTGAAAGTAATTACTTGTCTTAAGAAGTTGACCATGGTTCCTTGAATAAAACTTAGGGAACGAATATTTTTCACTTTCTTTAATTCAAGTGCTAATATTTTATAGGTGTTATTATTAAGTCTATCAATTTCTTGGTTGGTTAAACCTAAGCTTTTCACCAATTCAATATTGCGCAAACTCTCGGTGGTAGTACCTGCTAGGGTAGTGGTTTCTTTTACAATATTTTTTTGAATGGACTTGATGCGTTTGCTTAATAAATTAGTAACATAGGCAATAGTACCTGCACCTAAAATATAAATAGGCATGATGGACCAGTGTAGTTTAGTCGCATAAATGGAAATAAATACAATACTTACAACAATACCAAACACCACATTAATTACATAACTAATAAACTTTTCGCAATCGGCCCTCGCCTTTGTTAAAATTGACAAAGTCTCACCACTTCTTTGGTCCTCAAATGCTTGGTAGGGTAATTGCATGGAATGCTTTAACCCGTCTGTAAATAAGGAAGCACCAAATTTTTGAATAATTACATTTACGGTATAATCCTGAAATGCTTTTGCTATTCTACTTACCATGGCCGTACCCACCAACAATAATAAGATGTTTCCAATTCCCCTTAGATATTCAGGTTGGGTTCTTAGATGTCCCTTTGCATCTAAGAACGGTGTTTTTGCAAATTCGTCAATAAGCCTTCCAAATAACATGGGGTCAAACATGGAAAAGGTTTGATTAATAGCGGCTAAAATAAACCCAATAATTACGAGGCTTCTAAAGGGTTTAATGTATTGTAATAAAATCTTCATATTGGTTGTGTGTAAGAGGCAAATATAAACAAAGTCGCCCACTTATTGGTAAGTAGGCGATGAATAAGTTGGGGAGGTACTGTACTTAAAAACGTTTGTTAAAAGGTATATTGGTAATTAGGGTTGCTGATCCTCTGCATATAGTTTATTGTACTGATCAATACAAGCAACTACTTCCTCCACCCCTAATTTTTTCTCTGCACTGGTAACAAATCCTTGGGGTAAAAAAGGGAGCATCTCCTTTAGTGTGTCAAACATGGCTTGCACATTGCGTGTCACAACACCTGGCTTTTCTTTATCCGATTTTGTGAAAATAAGGGTATAAGGAATTTCCCATTTTACCAATTGTTCAATAAATTCTAGATCAATTTTTTGTGGTGCGTGTCTGCTGTCAATTAAAACAAAAACACGGTTTAAGTTGGGTCTTTTTCTTAAGTAATTCTCTATCATTTGTTCCCATCTGCGTCTGCTACTTTGAGAAACTTTGGCAAATCCGTAGCCAGGTAAATCTACAATATACCATTTGTCCCATGGACCTTTGCTGGAAGAACTCATCACTTCAAAATGATTGATAAGCTGTGTTTTTCCAGGTGTCCCCGATGTTTTAGCCAGGTTTTTTTGGTTGCACAAGGCATTGATAATAGAGGATTTTCCCACATTACTTCTGCCAATAAATGCATATTCTGGTTGAGTTAGCTTTGGGCATTGCTCAAAGCCAGGACTAGATATTAAATAAGTTGCTTTGTTAATTTTCATTTTTCAATCATCCTTATTTTGCATTTCCAGGAGCAGGTGGACGTTTTAATTTTAAGCTATCTGCTGGATAAGTAGCATGAATGGTATCTACAATTGATTGACACCAATTGGTTATGGTCGCTTTTTCTTTTTCACTAAGTACTGCTTCCTTATGAATAACCGTATAGGATTTAAGCGGCATTTCACCTTCTTTTATTTGCTCAATACATTCTTCTAATTTTTTATTTTGTTTACCAATTCTATAACTCGCAAACTCATTTAAATTAAAATGTCTTTTCCCGTCCACAATATGATCATTTAACCAAAAAGCAACTGGTTGAACCGATGCATACCATGGATACTTTGTGTTGTTACTATGACAGTCGGCACATGCTTTGTCAAATACTAATTTCACGCTGTCTGGCATGGGATAAAGCGTAGTTATGTCTTTTGCTTTGTCGCCTGATATATTTTTAGTTGGACGTATAAATTGGATAATTGCTAAAGCAACCAATAATACGATGAGTATTTTTTTGATCATAAATTTTAATTTAAATTTTTGGAACAACTATTTTTGTAGATAGTTTAAAAGTAAGTTAATTAGTTTAGATCAACACTTTTCCTGTCATCTCTTTAGGAATAGGGACGCCCATCATATGTAAGATGGTAGGTGCAATATCTCCTAATTTGCCGGGTTGGATGGTTCCTTTCCATTCCTTGTCAATTATAAAGAAAGGTACCAGATTGGTTGTGTGTGCCGTATTAGGACTTCCATCCTCATTAATCATATAGTCTGCATTTCCATGATCGGCAGTTAAAAATATCGTGTACCCATTGTTTAAACCCGCTGTTACAATTTGTTCTACGCAGGCGTCCACTGTTTCAACCGCTTTTATGACAGCACTAAAAATGCCTGTATGTCCTACCATATCTGCATTGGCATAGTTTAAACAAATAAAATCTGGATGGCCTGCATTTATTTCTGGTAATAATTTATCGGTTAGTTCCTTAGCACTCATCTCGGGTTGCAAGTCATAGGTAGCAACTTTTGGAGAAGGGGCCATAATGCGTGACTCTCCTTCAAAAGGTACTTCGCGACCACCACTAAAAAAGAAAGTTACATGCGGGTATTTTTCTGTTTCTGCAATACGAATTTGTTTTTTATGACTTTGCGCTAACACATCTCCTAATGTATTTACTAAATTGTCGTTTTCAAAAATTACATGCACATTTTTAAAAGTCTCATCATATTTTGTGATTGTGGTGTAGTGTAAATCCAATTTTTTCATTCCAAATTCAGGGAAATCTTTTTGAGACAACACTTCGGTAATTTCTCTACAACGATCGGTTCTGAAATTAAAACACAATACTGCGTCGCCTGCTTGTATGCTTGCTATGGGAGCTCCGTTTTCTACAATAACAGTAGGTTTAATAAATTCGTCGGTAATGTTATTTGCATAATTTTCTTTAATTGCATCTAATGCAGATACTGCAGTTGGGCCATTTGCATTTACCAATGCATCGTACGCCAATTGAACTCTTTCCCATCTTTTATCTCGGTCCATAGCATAGTATCTTCCGCTAACAGTAGCTATTTTTCCTACCGATGTTTTTAAATATGCTTCTACATTTTCAACAAATGCCAAACCGCTTTTTGGATCGGTATCTCTTCCATCTGTAAATGCATGTATGAATACGTTGGATAATCCTTGAGCTTTACAAATGTCGCAAATGGCTTTTAAGTGCGCTGTGTGCGCGTGAACGCCACCATCACTTACCAGTCCTAATAAATGTAAAGGCTTATTATTTTCTTTAGCATAATTGATAGATGCTATCAAGATTGAATTACTGGCTAATTCACCATCTCTTACTGCCACATTAATTCTCTGCAATTCCTGATAAACAATTCTGCCTGCTCCTAAATTTAAGTGACCTACTTCGCTATTACCCATTTGACCCTCGGGTAAACCCACGTCTTCACCGCATGTGATTAAAGTTGAATTTGGGTATTTGCTGTACAAACTTTGTACAAAAGGAACTTTTGCTTGTTGAATTGCATCAGACAATGGAACTTTTCCTAAACCCCATCCATCCATAATTACAAGGATTACTTTTTTTGACATTTTTTTATATATTTTATTACGACGATTGCTTAATTTTACGATTATAGCAAAGTTTCAAAATAGTAAGCACATTACAAACTTTAAACTGTTATAATTCACCCAAGCCTTAAAAAATGAGACAATTTCGCAAAATAATACTACTGCTGCTCTTTGTTTTGGTTGGTGCTAGTGTGAATGCACAAAACGAAACCGAGGCATTGGTACAAAATTTACAAACTGCAAATTTTAATAGTTTACTTTCTTATTGGGATAGCCAAGTGGAAGTGAATATGCCCGATTTAAACGGGCTAAAACAATATTCTGCTTCAGAAGCAAATGAAATACTTAAATCTTTTTTTAGTAAAAAAAACATCCTTGGATTTGAAAAAAATGCAGCACGTCAAGTAGGCACTACAGTTTACCTTACGGGTAAATTAGTGTCGGCCAACTCAAAGTTTAACATTACCATGTTATTACAACAAAATAAAAACGGCCTTGCTATTATTAGTCTAAGAGTAAACTAGTTTTTGACTTCGTCTATTCCATTTCAACTTCAGGATAAATGCTCCGTCTTATGGGAAAAAATAATAAACAACTAAGTACACCCTTCGTATATAGTACCGATCCAAATTTCAAGCCTGCAGTAGAAGAAGAAATAGTAGAAACTTTAATGCCAGCAGAACAAACATTAAGGGTTATTTTAGAAACCAAACACAGAGCGGGAAAAACAGTTACCATTGTTTATGGTTTTGTAGGAAAAGAGGAGGATATGATTGCACTAGGTAAATCTCTTAAGAACCATTGTGGTACAGGTGGTTCAGTAAAAGAGGGAGAAATCATTATTCAAGGAGATCATCGCCAAAAAGTATTCCAATTTCTAAAACAAAAAGGGTATAACAAAGCAAAGTTGTAAATACGCGCCTAGAAATATACTTCTAAGTTACAGCGTTTTTTAAGTGCAGACACTAAAGGGTATTGTTCTGCTATGCGATCATATTTTTGTTTGCTATTTAAACGCATATGTAATGGAACGTCTTCTTGTTCGCTTGCTTCTACGAGTATGTCAAATTGAATGGTTCTATTTTGAAATATCTCCCATACTCTTTCTAATACATTCATTCTTTCTTGCTCCACAAATTTCTGAGCAGTAAGCGCACCCACTGTTACCGTAAAATGCCAATCGTCAATAATGTTTAACTGTGCTACTTTGAATGTTCCTGCAGAAGCGTGTTTTGCATTGGCTTCTAAAATAACTGCATATTCATCCCAGCATTTTTGTAAAATATCCAAGCTAAGTGGAGTAGATTCTTTTACTTCTTGAATATCATATTCCTTACCATATTTTTCCTGAAGAGCGGCCAATAAATTCTTTTTTGGACCATCTTCCTTTTGCTCCATTTGAGTTGGTATAGCGCTACTTATTTCACGTGTTGTCGTACTTGCTATTTTCGATTTGGCTGGGACTGGACTTGGGACTGGACTTGGAATAGGGCTATGACTAGGACTATTGCCTGGATTGATTTTTTCTAGCGCAGGGGTTTCAATGACTAATTTCGCTTCCGCATTTACGGAAATATTACTTAAGGGTACAATTTTCTTTAACCGAATAGGGTATTGAGCGTCAACTAGTTTTTTTTTTACTATTTGGTTGTCTTCCAAACTTAATTCAATGGCTTGCGCTAAAAAATTTAATTTAATAATGGCCATTTCTACATGAAGCCTTTTATTACGTGCTACTTTAAATTGAATTTCGGCTTCATTTAAAATATTTAAAGCACTTACTAAATATGGCGTGCTTATTTGTTTTGCAGTACTTATATATTGGTCTCTCCAACCTTCAATGGATTCTAACAATACGGCACTTGCTGGGTCCTTACAAACCAATAAGTTTCTAATAAAACTAGATAAGCCAGACATCACCATGTCTCCTTCAAATCCTTTTTGGTTTATTTCATCATACAATAACATTGCATTTGTTAAGTCTTGCTTTGCTAGGTAGTCTAATAATTTAAAGAAATATTCTTCGTCTAAAATATTTAAATGCTCTAATGTGTTTTTGTAAGTGAGTTCGCCATTAGAGAAACTTACAATTTTATCCAAAATACTTAAGGCGTCACGCATACAACCCTCACTCTTTTGCGCAATCAATTGCAAAGCGTTTCTTTCGGCCTTTATATGTTCTTTTCCAATAATTTCTTCCAAATGTTCAACAGTATCATTGGAAGTAATCCGCTTAAAATCAAATATTTGACATCTACTTAAAATAGTAGGTAAAATTTTATGTTTCTCGGTAGTGGCTAAAATAAAAATGGCATGTGCGGGAGGCTCTTCCAATGTTTTCAAAAATGCATTAAAGGCACTGGCACTTAACATGTGCACCTCGTCCACAATATATACTTTGTATTTTCCAGCTTGAGGAGCAAAACGCACTTGGTCTACTAAAGTTCTAATATCATCCACCGAGTTGTTGCTAGCAGCATCCAATTCATGAATATTTAAACTGGCTCCTTTTTCAAAAGAGGTACAACTATCACATTGGTTGCAAGCTTCCCCTTCCTTGGTAATATTGGTACAATTAATAGTCTTTGCTAAAATACGCGCGCAGGTGGTTTTGCCAACTCCTCTTGGTCCACAAAACAAAAAGGCATGTGCCAAATGATTGTTTAAAATGGCATTTTTTAAAGTAGTTGTAATATGCGACTGTCCCACAACTGTATTAAAGTTCTGGGGTCTATATTTTCGGGCAGAAACAACAAAATTATCCATAGTAGACGCGCAATATACACATTATCCCCTTAAAATTAAATCCCCATTTATGCACATTATGAATGCGATATTTATAACTATTTTGCTGCCGTATAATCCATAACGGGGTGGCGCTCAAAGGGGTGTAGGGTAGTATCAAAAATGTATCTATAAGTGACCATATGCCTACTTTGAGTTCCACCTAAACTTTTATAAATATTGAGCATTTTAGGATTCCAATCTGCAGCCCAACCCATTTCATATTCACGGTATTTTTTAATTTTCAACAATAACAAGGAGCAGGAGTAAATTAAGAAACTATCAATTCCCAATGCTTGGTATTTGGGTACCACACCAAAAGCCAATCCGGTGAGTTGATTGTTTTGTCCGGTCCATTTCATCCACATTAAATGTATTTTTTGTAATAAGCCCAATTTCCCATTAAAGTGCTTAAAATATTGATTTACATCTGGAATATTAATGAACATGGCAATAGGTTCTTCCTTATAATAGGCAAACCAAATGACCCTTGGATCCATAATCGGTTCTAAGGTTTTAAACATTTTCATGATTTGCGCATAGGTTATCTCTTTTGCTTCGCCATGTTGGGCCCATGCAGAATTATAAATGGTTACAAAATCCTGCGCATAACGAGATAACTGTTTTTTATCTAAATGTCTTGCTGAATAATCAGGCTTTGATTTAAATTTATCATAACGTTCTTTAAAGCGAGGAGGTAATTCGGTTAATAAATAGTTGCAATAATAATATTGATTATAATAGTTTTCAAATCCGTATTTACTAAACAAGCTTTGATAGTAGTCGGGATTAAAGGACATCCCATACATAGGTTGTTTATCAAAACCATCTACCATAAGACCCCACCATTTATCCCGGTCTCCAAAATTAATAGGGCCATCCATGGCTTGCATCCCATTTTCGGATAACCATGCTTTTGCAGTATCAAATAAAATATTTGCCACCGACTGATCATTAATACTATCAAAGAATCCTACACAACCAACAGGATATTCAGTTCCTTTATTAATGTATTTGGGATAATAAAAAGCGGCAATGCGTCCAATAGTTGTTCCACTTTCATTTTGCACAATCCATCCTTTTGCGGCACCTCCATCTTTAAATAATTTATTTTTAGAAGGATTAAAAACGGCTTCTACTTCATTGTCTAATGGTCTAATATAATGCGGGTTATTTTTGTTTGCAACTGCATTAAAGTCCAAAAAGGAACGGAGTAACTTAGGTGTATTGACAGGGACAATTTGCATACTTGCAAGTTAGAATTTTTTTAATACACTTAATGCAAAGAGGCCAGCCGTTTCGGTTCTTAAACGAGTAGGCCCTAAATGAATGGCATCGTAATTTTGAGACAATGCCAATTCAATTTCTTTTGGACTAAAATCTCCTTCAGGTCCTATTAATAAAATACAATCATCACCTACTACCAAATTTTTGATGTTGGTTTTTTCCTGTGGTTCGCAATGCGCAATTAATTTTTGAGCGGCTGTATAAGAAGATAAAAAGGTATTCAATGTGATGGGTTCGGATAAAATGGGAAGCCATACTTGCTGACTTTGTATCATAGCAGACTGCAAAATATTTTGCATCCTTTCTGTTTTAAAACGTTCATGTATGGTGTGATCGCAAATTAAAGGAACAATGGTATGCACGCCCATTTCGGTAGCCTTTTCTAAAACCCATTCAAGCCTAGTTACATTTTTTAAAAGGGAAATACCTAATATGATTTTTTGTGCACTTAATTCAATTGTTTTTTGTGCTTGAATTTGAACGGTGGTATTTCTTTTGTCAGCAACCTTTATTGTTGCTTCAAATAATTGACCTATGCCATTGGTTAAATCTATGCGGTCACCCGACTTCATCCTTAACACTTGCACGCAATGCTTGCTGGTCTCTTCGCTTAATGTATAAACCGAAGGATTACTTGTTAATGGAGCTTCGTAAAAATAAGGAACCGGCATGGGAAATGATTTAGTTCAAGTTTTGCGTCCTTAAAAATTAAAATGGACTATCCTCATTAATACCCTCGTCAAATTCACCGCCATTCATTTTACTTCCTTGAATAAAGAAACGTCCACCGTCACCAGCGCCACCCTCATTTAAACTTGAAGTTGACTTGTAATTGCTAGGAAGACCAGGTAAGGTTCCTGAATCGCCATCCCATTCTTCGAATCTTTGAATATCTAATCTCGCTCTTAATTTTATTAAGTCTAAGGAACCGTTTCTGTGCTTCGCAATTCTAATATGCGTTTCACCCTGTGTACTTTCGCCCATTTCATTACTCATAACTTCATAGTATTCTGGACGATAAATAAACATAACCATATCCGCATCCTGCTCAATCGCACCCGATTCACGTAAGTCACTCAACTGGGGCATCTTACTTTCTTTTCTGGTTTCTACCGCACGACTCAACTGTGAAAGGGCAATAATAGGAATTTGCAATTCTTTTGCTAATGCTTTTAAACTTCGAGAGATATTACTAATTTCTTGTTCACGATTGGAATTGCGATCACCCGATCCACTCATTAATTGCAAGTAGTCAATTATGATAATTTTAACCTGGTGTTTATTTACCAGTCTTCTTGCCTTTGCTCTAAATTCAAAAATGTTTAAGGCCGCAGTATCGTCAATATAAATAGGAGCAGTTTCTAATTTTTTAATACCCTTGCTATGTAATTGTTGGTATTCATAATCCTCCAATTTACCACGGGATATTTTTTCCATTTTAATTTCACTCTCCGCGCTTAAAATTCTCTGAACCAATTGAGAAGCACTCATCTCCAAGCTAAAAAATCCAACCGCTTGTGGTTTAGTAGGATGCAATGCAGCATTGCGTGCCAGGTTTAGGGCAAATGCCGTTTTACCTACCGAAGGTCTTGCGGCTAAAATAATTAAATCCGTTGGCTGCCATCCATAGGTAATTCTATCTAATGAATTAAATCCACTTGGCACACCCGATATCTCATCTTTCTTAGTTCTTAATTCATCAATTCTATTTACGGCGTCGGCCAATGCGTTTTGAATATCAACAAAATTCTTTTTCAAATAATTGTTCGTGATATTAAACATCTTGGTTTCACTATCGTCTAGTAAATCAAAAACGTCCGTGCTGTCCTCATAAGCGTTGGCAATAACTTCTCCACTAATTCTTATTAATTCTCTTTGAATAAATTTTTGTAAAACAATTCTTGCATGTGCGTCAATGTTGGCAGTAGATACCACTACATTGGTTAATTTAGAAATATAATAAGCACCACCTACTAAGTCCAATTGCTCCCTCTTTTTTAAAGCCTCCACTACCGTAAGCATATCAATGGGTTGGTTCTCCATTTGCAAACCCTGCATAGCTTGAAAAATCATTTGATGCGCGTCGCTGTAAAAACACTCTGGTTTTAATATTTCAGTTACCGTATCAAAAGCACTTTTCTCTAATAGGATGCCACCAAGAACGGCTTCCTCTAATTCTTTTGCTTGAGGTGGTATTTTGCCATACATCATGGAACTTATTTCCACATTGGCGCTTTTTTTCCTAGACTTAATGCTAGTATTGATGTTTGGAATGGCCATATAAAACTTAGTTTTCTGACTACGAAAATGAGTTCTAAAATGGAGATGAAGAAATTTATTTTGGACTTTGAATATCCACAAATCTCCAAACCGGTTATGCACCTCTTTTTGGGGTTATACACCTGTTTTACACCCTCAAAAGGAGGTTATTCACTTTAGCCTCTATCCGGCCCGAAAAATTGCTTATTTTTGAAGCCATACTTTAAAGTGCGTATATGACCATTAGTTACAACTGGCTTAGTGAATATTTACCAAAAACCATTAGCCCAGAACAATTATCTACTATATTAACTTCTATTGGTTTAGAAGTGGAATCCTTGGAAAAAATAGAAAATTTTAAAGGGGGTTTGGACGGTTTAGTCGTTGGTGAAGTGGTGGAATTGAGCCAACATCCTAATGCTGATAAATTAAAATTAACCAAAGTGAACACTGGCGGAGCGCGCCCATTGCATATTGTTTGTGGGGCTAGTAATGTAGCATTGGGTCAAAAAGTTGTAGTAGCAGTGGTAGGAACAACCATCTATCCTAAAAATGCAGCAGCAGGGATAACGATGAAATTGGCTAAGATTAGAGGCGAAGAAAGTGAGGGTATGATTTGTGCCGAAGATGAAATTGGAATTAGTGATGATCATGGGGGTATTATTGTTTTAGATGTAAACATAAAAGTGGGCACACCCGTTGCCGACTTGTATGAGTACTATCAAGACTATGTTTATGAAATTGGCCTTACGCCCAACAGAATGGATGCCATGAGTCATTATGGTGTTGCCAAAGATGTATGTGCTTATTTATCTTATCACGAAGCACCAACTAGCGCTGTGAGTCCACTTACCCAAAAAAGCGCAAAAGACCCAACAGTAAAGCCTTTTAAAGTTTTGATAGAAGATGCCAAAGCATGTGCACGTTATAGTGGGTTGGTAATAGAAGGAGTGAAAGTAAAAGCCTCACCTAGTTGGCTAAAAAACAGATTGAATGTAATTGGTGTGCGAAGTATTAATAACATTGTAGACATCACCAATTATATTTTGCATGAAACAGGACAACCCTTGCATGCATTTGATGCCCATCAAATTAAAGACGAAACCATTGTTGTTAAAAAATATCCAGCAGGGAGTTTATTTGTAACGCTGGACGGTACAGAAAGAAAATTAACGGCGAATGATTTAATGATCAGTGATACCGAAAAGCCTTTATGTATAGCAGGTGTATTTGGAGGAATTAAAAGTGGTGTTTCGGCCAGTACCACAAAAATATTTTTAGAAAGTGCTTGGTTTGAAAATATACATGTGCGTAAAACATCTTTACACCATGGACTTAGAACCGACGCTGCCACTCGTTTTGAGAAGGGGGTAGATATTGCAGGTACGGTAAATGTATTAGAACGTGCTGCACAAATGATTCAGGAATTAGCAGGCGGGAAATGCAGTGAAGTGGTGGACGTATATCCTGCACCTGCCACTAAAAAAACGGTCATCTTAAAATATGCTTATTTAAAAAAGTTAAGCGGCAAGCATTATCCAACGGAGAAAGTAAAAACTATTTTAACCAGTTTGGGTTTTGAACTATTAAATGAAAATACAGAAAGTATTGAAGTGACCGTTCCTTTTCACAAACCAGACATTAGCTTACCTGCCGATTTAGTGGAAGAGGTATTGCGTATTGATGGCTTGGATAATATTGAAATTCCAAGTTCTATTACTATGAGTCCTTCCATTGATCCCTTGGAACAAAAAGAAAAGTTCAAAGAAAAAATAGCCAACTATTTAGTGGGCCGTGGATTCACAGAAATCTTAACCAACTCCATTACCAATAGTGCCTATTTTTCGGAGGAGACCTTAGCTACCTCGGTAAAAATGTTAAATAATTTAACTGCGGAATTAGATGTAATGCGTCCTAGTATGTTGGAGACGGGATTAGAAACCATTGCCTATAATTTAAATAGACAAAATAATTCCATTTCGTTTTTTGAAATAGGTAAAGTGTATGGCAAGTCCAATGCTGGAAAATATTTTGAATCTGAACAATTAGCCATTTATTTATCGGGCAAACAACAAGTTGATAGTTGGAGAACCAAAGGGATGGATCAGGATTATTTTGTTGCCAAAGGAACAGCTATTGCAATACTAGAATTATTGGGTATAAAAGGGGTGCAAGAAAAAACGACTACCGCTGGAATGACCGAATTGGTTTGGAATAAAAAGACCATTGGACAGGTACAAGCGATGGGTACAAAAAAGCTACAATCCTTTGGTATCAAACAAGGGGTACAATATATTCAATTTGATGTAGCCACTTTGTTAGCCGCTTATCAAAGTAAGAAAGTAATATACAAAGAGGTTTCAAAATATCCTTCTATTGAAAGAGATTTGGCCTTGGTGATTGACCAGGCAACGCCGTTTTCCTCAATAGCAGCTAGTATTGTAGATGCGAAATTAGATGCATTAACTGCTACCCGTGTTTTTGATATTTTTGAAAGTGATAGATTAGGAGAAGGAAAAAAATCGGTGGCTATTAATTTTGTTTTTAATGCACCGGATAAAACCTTAACAGATATAGAAATAGATGCGATGATGAAAAAGCTAATTCAATTATTTGAAAAAAATATTCAAGCTGAAATTAGAAAATAACTATATTCAATAATCATTTCAAACTAGTCTTATAATGGTTGATTTAAATTTCTCCATCGCGAACCTTCAAGAAAAGCTTTCGGCTTTATTAAAAAGGCATGCACATTTGGAAAAAGAAAACCAGCAATTAAAAGCCACTATTGAACAACAAAATGGGGCTCAGCAAAAATTAGCCCAAAAGCTGGAGGAAAATCAGGCACAATTAACTGCTGCTATGATGCAACAAGGTGCTTCGATGGATCCTGCTCAAAAAGCCAAATTAATCAAACAGATTGATCAGTATATTAAGGAAATTGATCATAGTATAAGTAACCTGAATCCATAACCTATCTTCCACGAATTCTAATCTAATCCTATACCATGTCCTCAGAACAAAGCAATGAAGCGAATAACCCCAATGAGATGATCCCGGTCAATATTACGATTGCCGATCGTGCATATAGGGTGAGGATTGCGCCAAAGGACGAGGAGGCGGTGCGTAAAACGGCTGCCCTGATTAACCAAAAAATGGTGGAATTCAAGAACTTATATGCCGGAAAGGATAGCCAGGATTATATTTCCATGGTTTTACTTTGGTTTACAACAGAGCAGCAAGCCAATGGTCAGAACCTTTATGAGTTAGAAAACCTTCAAAATCAGATTGATAGCCTTACTGCGAGCATTGAAAAGGGGATTTCTGGCACTTAATTGACAGAACCTCAGCCATTTTCACTAAAAATTTCCTTAAATTCTTTATCTTCGTAGCTGAACCTTTGACGAATTATATTTAATCGTAATGGATTGTCTTGCAGTATAGTATATTAACGAAGCAGCTTAGATGATTATCAGCGTTTAGCATAATATTTTCCAACAGAAAAGGGGCAGTATGATTTTTTTTAAACAACAAGACTTTAACAATGGAGCCATCAATATTATTGATCATCGTAGGAGCGTCTTCCCTAGTGGGCGGACTCCTGGTAGGCAAGTTTGTATTTGCCCGTAATACCAAAAAACAAGTAGAAGATGCCGAAGCACAAGCCGCAAGCATTTTAAAAGAAGCAGAATCAAGAGCGGAAACTGTAAAGAAAGAAAAGCAGTTAGAAGCCAAAGAACGTTTTGTACAATTAAAAGCCGATCATGACCGTGAAATTTTAGAGAAGAACAAGAAAATTGGAGAGGCGGAAAATAGAATCAAACAAAACGAGCTGAACATTAATCAGAAAGTAGCGGCCTTGGACAAACAAATCAAGGACAACGATGTGATTAAAGAAAAATTAAATCGAGAGATTGATTTAATAAATATAAAGCGTACCGAATTAGAAAAGCACCAAGAAGAGCACATTCGTCGTTTGGAAAAAATCGCCAATTTAAGTGCAGAGGATGCGAAGCAACAATTAATAGAGAGCTTGAAAAACGAGGCGCAAACACAAGCGCTTTCTTTACAACAAGATATTATTGAGGACGCAAAACAAAAGGCAAATAAAGAAGCAAGAAAAATTATCATTCAATCTATCCAAAGAACTGCAGCCGAGGTTGCTATCGAAAATACAGTGACTGTATTTAATTTGGAGTCAGATGAAATGAAAGGACAAATCATTGGTCGTGAAGGTCGTAACATTCGTGCGATTGAAGCGGCTACGGGTGTGGATTTGATTGTAGATGATACTCCTGAAGCGATTTTACTTTCTTCTTTCGATCCATTGCGTCGTGAAATTGCACGTTTGTCTTTGCAACGTTTAGTAGCGGATGGTCGTATTCACCCAGCACGTATCGAGGAAGTGGTAGAAAAAACACGTCGTCAATTAGAAGAGCAAATTGTAGAAATAGGAGAGCGTACCGTAATTGAATTGGGTATTCATGGTTTACATAAGGAGTTAATTAGAATCGTAGGTAAAATGCGTTTCCGTAGCTCATATGGTCAAAACTTGTTAATGCACTCTCGTGAAACGGCGAACCTTTGTGGAATCATGGCAGCGGAGTTAGGAATGAATCCTAAGTTGGCTAAGCGTGCAGGTTTATTACACGATATTGGTAAGGTACCAGACGAAGAAACAGAATTGAGCCACGCATTATTAGGTGCTAAATTGGCTGAGAAATACGGTGAGAACCCAGCAGTTGTAAACGCTATCGGCGCCCACCACGATGAAATGGAAATGCAATATGTAATTTCTCCTATTATCCAGGCTTGTGATGCCATCAGTGGTGCGAGACCAGGAGCGAGAAGAGAAATCATGCAACAATATATTCAGAGAATCAAGGACTTAGAGAACTTAGCCATGAACTACCAAGGGGTAGAGAAAGCGTATGCGATCCAAGCTGGTCGTGAATTAAGGGTGATTGTGGAAGCCGAAAAAGTAACCGATCAGTCCTCTGACCAATTGAGCTTTGAAATTGCACAGAAAATACAAACCGAAATGACCTATCCTGGTCAAATTAAGGTAACGGTGATCCGTGAAAAGAGAGCTGTAAACATTGCTAGATAGGCGCATAAAGCGATAAAATAGCCTAAAAAGGCAGGAATTTAATATTTGGTTGAAATAATTTGGATAATAGCAAGGGTAACCCTACCTTTGCCCTCCGCAAAAAACAAGAATTATGAGCGAAGCAGTAAAGTTTGTACACGAGCAATTAACAGCAAAAAAAGAATACCCAGCGTTTAAAGCTGGTGATAATATTACCGTAAACTACAAGATTGTAGAGGGTGGTAAAGAGCGTATCCAAAGTTTCCGTGGTGATGTAATCAAATCACAAGGAACCGGTGCTACAGCTACTTTTACTGTTCGTAAAATCTCTGATGGTGTAGGTGTAGAGCGTTTATTCCCTTTCTTATCTCCTAACATCGATGGTATCGTGTTAAATAAGTCTGGTAAAGTACGTCGTGCTAAATTATACTACTTACGTGATAGAAGCGGTAAGAGTGCACGTATCAAAGAAAAAAGATTCTAGTACTCAAAAGGGTATTTCCTTTTTGAATCAACATAGATTAAGCGGATTCCGATATTTCGGAATCCGCTTTTTTTTAACTTTTAATTGTCTTAATTCAAATAAAAAAGCTTTTTCTGTTTTAGATTTACCTTACCTTTAATATTCTAAATTTAACATTATGGGCAACTTAGGATTTCAAGAATTATTAATTATTGGTGTAGTGATTTTAGTAATGTTTGGCGGAAGAAAAATCCCTGAATTTATGAAAGGATTAGGTAAAGGTATCCGTGAATTCAACGACGCTAAAAACAATGTGAAGAAAGAATTGGAAGACGGCATCAACGAAAAAGACGCTAAGTAATTCATTCGTCTTTTTATATTATCATTTCTTTTTCTTTTATCATTAATACGCTAGACTTTGTTTCGTTTTAATACAATCAAAGACTACCATGCTGCATTATTGGCTGGTGAGACGTCTTGTATCCAAGCGGTTGATTTTTTCTTGGATCAAATCAATCAGCAGCATCACCTCAATTCTTTTTTAGAAATTTTTTCGAAGGAAGCTAAGTTACGTGCAGTAGAATTAGACCAGTCACGTGCTTTAGGTAAACCTTTGGGTAAACTTCATGGAGTGGTGGTTGGTATAAAAGATGTATTATGTTATGATGCGCATAAAGTAAGTGCTGCTTCTAAAATTTTAGAAAATTACACAGCTGTTTATTCTGCAACAGCAGTTCAAAAATTACTTGACGAAGGTGCTATCATTATTGGTCGACAAAACTGTGATGAATTTGCGATGGGTAGTAGTAATGAAAACTCAGCCTACGGACCTGTTAAAAATGCATTGGACACCGCGCGCGTTCCAGGCGGATCTTCGGGCGGATCTGCTGTTGCCATTCAAGCCAACTTATGCATGATTAGTTTAGGTTCCGACACAGGTGGTTCGGTTCGTCAGCCCGCCGACTTTTGTGGGGTAGTAGGACTTAAGCCAAGTTATGGTCGAATTTCCCGCTATGGTTTAATTGCATATGCTTCTTCCTTTGACCAAATAGGTATCTTCTCTCAAAATGTGCAAGACGCTGCATTGGTATTAGAAGTCATTGCTGGTGCGGATGTATTTGATACTACTGTGTCAGTGAAAGACGTACCAGAATATGCGAAATTACTTGAAACCAATACGGCTATTAGAGCTTCCAATAGCGCGCCTAAAAAAGTGGCCTATTTTAAAGAGACTTTATCGCATCCAGGATTGGATCCGGAAATAAAAAAACAAACCGAAGATTATCTTGCCTCCTTAGTTGATAAAGGATATATCGTGGAAGCAATTGACTTTAGTTTGCTTGCCTACTTGGTCCCTACTTACTATGTGTTAACTACAGCAGAAGCTTCCAGTAACTTATCCCGTTTTGATGGCATTAAATTTGGGCATCGCACCACAAATAATATAGAAGATCTTACAGACTTATATAAAAAATCCAGAACAGAAGGCTTTGGTCCCGAAGTGCAAAGAAGAATATTATTAGGCACTTTTGTTTTAAGCGCTGGTTATTTTGATGCGTATTTTACCAAGGCACAACAGGTCAGACAAAAATTGGTAGATTTGACCAAGGACTTGTTTTCAAAGTATGAAATTTTAGTTTCTCCCACTGTGCCTAGTCCTGCATTTAAATTGGGTGAAAATAATCACTCAGCAACTGAAATGTTTTTGGCAGATATTTATACGGTATATGCAAATTTAGTAGGTATACCTGCTATTTCAATTCCGCTTTTTAAAAACCGCAATGGTATGCCATTTGGATTACAAATAATGAGCGCTGGATTTAATGAAGTTCAAATGCTTCAGTTCGCGAATGAAATGATGAATTCAAAATCGTAATTTTTTATGAAAGGCTTTTTGATTAGTCTACTACAACGGGCATGTAAATTTGCATTTCTAGTATGTTGTTTTTTTGTTTTTTCAAGTGTTACTGCACAATCAAATACAAAGCTTAAAGACAGTTCGGAGCCATCAAGGGTTGGATTTTCCAGTTTATTTATCCTGGTAGCAACTAGCAAAAAAGATAAACCCTTTCAATTTGAATTAAATAAAACGGCCCTTGGTTTTATTCAAAGTTATATTGAAAAACAAGGCCCCGAATTAAGAAAAATGAAAACTTGGGCAAGGCCTTATTTTGATTTATACGACGAAATTTTAAAAGCAAACGGGATCCCGGTAGAACTAAAATATTTAAGTGTAATTGAGAGTCATTTAACGCCCAATTTAGTTTCATGGGCCGGTGCAGTTGGACCTTGGCAATTAATGCCAGATGAAGCAGCTAGGTTTGGATTAAAAACAACACCTGTTGACGAAAGAACTGATTTTCGTAAAAGCACCATTGCAGCTGCCACTTTATTAAAAGAGTTGTATGCGCAATTTGGCGATTGGTTATTAGTGGTTGCTGCATATAATGGAGGAGCGGGTAGGGTAAGCAGGGCACTCAAAAAAAAGGACACCCATAGTTTTTGGCAAATTGAGTATGACCTTCCTTTAGAAACTAGGAATCATGTAAAGAAGTTTATTGCCACCTACGATATTTTTGAAATGGAAGATGCGCGTGCATCTGAAAAAGAAATTAAAGTAGTTGAAGCGCCAGCCCTAAAAGAAAATAAAAGTAAGTTAAGTAGCACAGATAATAATTTGGCTTCTGTTGAAGTAAGTGGCAGGTTTCAAATTTCAGTGATTGCAAAGTACTTATCTATTCCAACAAAAGAGTTAGAAGTTTTGAACCCTCAATTTAACCAAACAGTTGCTTCAGGGAAGATGTATATTTTAAAATTACCAAAGGATAGGCTTGAAATATTTGAGGCCCATAAAAATGAAATTTTACAGGCCTCTTTACAATTATTATATTCTATCAAAGAATAATGCTTTTAAAAATCGTTGTCAAACTCGTCTTTGTCGTCAAATAAATCATCATCATCCAAATTTAAGTCATCATCTAATCCCAAGTCATCCTCCTCTTCTGTCTTCTTTCCTTTACCAGGTTTTTTTGCTGACTTTTTAGGCATATCAAATTCTTCGAAGTCGGGATCCCAGCTATCGTCTTCTTCTGTTTTACCCCAATCGTCGTCTTGTTCATCTTCTAAGTCGTCGTCAACATCAGACGCATCAGCGTCTTCTTCTTCCACGTTTTTTTTCTTAGAAGTTGCTTTACTCACTTTTTCCGCATCCATTGCATTTGATTTTGCAGATACGGACTTTTTTGCTGTTACTGATTTAACTGCCATAATAAATTCAAAATTACACTGTAAATTTTCACCCGTTTTTTTTAATTACCAAAAAAAATACAAGTTTTTTTTGACTTTTATAAAACGTAAAAATACCTAAGTTTTAATAAATTATAAATGTATAATTTGATCCCTGCCTGGTCCGTTAGAAACAAATTTTACCGGGACGCCCAAGTAAGTATTTATATATTCGATATATGACTTCATGGTGCTTGGCAATTCAGATTCAGCTTTCATTTTTGTAGAGTCTGTGTTCCAGCCTTGCATGGTTTTCCAAACAGGCGTTACTGGCGTACCCACTAATTGAAAAGGAACATAGTCTATTTGCTTGCCTTCCATTTCATATGCTATACCTAGGTCTAGGGTTTCAAAGCTATCTAATATGTCGGCCTTGGTCATAATAATTTGTGTTACCCCATTAATCATACATGTGTATTTAAGGGCAACTAAATCGATCCAGCCGCAACGACGCGGTCTTCCGGTAGTAGCACCAAACTCACTTCCAATCTTTCTTAATTCTTCCCCTTTGGCATCATGTAATTCGGTTGGGAAGGGGCCACTACCTACACGCGTACAATAGGCCTTTGAAATCCCAAATACTTCCCCAATTTGTTTAGGAGAAATACCCAAGCCTGTACAAACACCTGCTGAAATAGTATTGCTAGATGTTACAAATGGGAACGTACCAAAATCTATATCCAACATGGAGCCTTGGGCACCCTCTGCTAATACTTTTTTACCCTTTGCAATTTGATCATTAATAAAGTATTCGCAGTTAATGATATTTAAGGTTTTTAAGAACTCGATCGCCTCGAAAAATTCAGACTCCATTTCACTGATATCTTCATTGAAATTATAGCTGTCTAAAATTTTCTGATGCTTCATTCGTAAAGCAATGTACTTGCTTATAAATTTCTTATCCAATAAATCACCAACTCTTAATGCATTTCGACCTGTCTTATCCATATAGGCAGGTCCAATTCCTTTAAGGGTTGATCCAATCTTTGCTTCTCCTTTTGAAAGTTCAGAAGCCTTGTCTAATGCACGGTGACTTGGAATGATAATATTGGTTCGCTCGGAAATAAATAAATTCTTTTTTACATCCACGCCCATGCTTGCCACCGCATCACATTCTTTTTTTAAGGTAACAGGATCTAGCACCACACCATTTCCAATAATATTTATTTTGTCCTGGTGGAAAATGCCAGAAGGTATTTGATGCAATACCATTTTGGTGCCATTTACATATAAGGTGTGCCCAGCGTTAGGACCTCCCTGAAATCTTGCGATGATGTCATACTTAGGAGCAAAATAATCTACAATTTTACCCTTTCCTTCATCACCCCATTGAAGTCCTAAAATTACGTCTACCATGATTGATTGTTTGAGGACACAAAAATAAGTCCTCAATATTGTATTACCTATTTATCCTAATATAAATTACTCCTATCTATGTGGGGAACTTTTACACAATGGATGGGTCAAACCTGTTAACTGATTGAATTCCATTTAGGGATTTAATTCTATCAAAAAGTAGCTCTAATTCGTCCTTATCGTGAACAAATACTTTTATGGTCCCTTTGAACAGCCCCTCCTGGGATTCAATGGTTAGAGCCGCAATGTTAATTTTTAACTCACCACTAATAATATTGGTTATTTTATTTACTACTCCTACATCATCTATTCCAATAATACTAAGACCTGTTAGGAATGAAATTTCTTTATTTTTAGCCCACTTCGTCTTTACCACTCTATGGCCATAGTTAGCCAACAATTGTGTTGCATTGGGGCAGGTGGTTCTATGTATAATTAAGCCTTTTCCGGTACTCACAAATCCAAACACATCGTCCCCCGGAATAGGATTACAACACTTAGCTAGGGTATATTTAATTTGATCACTAGATTCTCCAAAAATGATGAGTTCTGAATCCTTTTTTGAAATTTGTTTTTGCGAATTGTGTTCCTGAGGATGCTCATTTGGGATGATAACTGGTTTAGGGGCTTCAATTTTTCCACCTTGTACTAAAAATAATTTCAGTTCTTTTAAATCAATATTCTTTGTGGCTATACGATACAATAAATCCAAATGACTTTGTAATTTATAAAAGTTCATCACCTGGTCAATATTATAAGTATTGTAAACCGCTCCAATACCTTCCAATTTTCTTTGTAAAGTATATTTTCCTTCTTCTGCAATGGTTTTCTTTTCCTCTCTTAAAGCATCTTTGATACTATTTTTTGCCTTGGCAGTTACCACACTGTTTAACCAGTCCTCGGAGGGTTTTTGTTTGTTGCTAGTAATGATTTCAATTTGATCACCACTTCTTAGCTTATGACTAATAGGGACCAATTTGTGATTTACCTTGGCGCCAATACATTTACTCCCAATGGCCGTATGTATATAAAATGCAAAGTCCAATGCGGAACTATTGGTAGGCAGCATTTTGACTTCCCCTTTTGGGGTATACACATAAATTTCTTCTGCTAAAAAAGAGGTTTTAAAGTCTTGTAAAAAATCTATGCCTCCTTCGTCCTGGTTTCCTAAGGCTTCACGGATTTGCATAAACCATTTATCAAAACGGTCTTCACTTTGAGATCCTTCCTTGTATTTAAAATGCGCTGCTAAACCCTTTTCGGCAATTTCATTCATTCTTGTGGTACGAATTTGCACTTCCACCCATTTTCCCTGAGGCCCCATTACGGTGGTGTGCAAGGCTTCGTATCCATTGCTCTTGGGATTGCTCAACCAATCGCGTAAACGTTCGGGGGAGGGTAGATATTCATCCGTGATTAAAGAGTATACTTTCCAACAATCTTCTTTTTCTTTTTCGATGGGTGCATCTAATAAAACCCTGATCGCAAATAAATCATACACTTCCTCAAAACTCACCCCCTTCTTTTTTATTTTATTCCAAATGGAGTGTATGCTTTTAGGACGACCATATATTTCAAATTGAAATCCAGCATGGGTTAATTTATCTTTTAAGGGTCGTATAAACTCATTAATATATTTAGTTCTTTCTCTTTTGGTTTCCGCTAATTTTTTGGCAATCTCTTTATAGGTGTCCGCTTCTAAATATTTCATGGACAAATCTTCAAGCTCTGTCTTTATATTATACAAGCCCATTCTATGTGCTAGTGGAGCGTATACCCAAATGGTCTCAGAGGAAATTTTAAGTTGCTTTTCTTGTTTCATGGAATCCAATGTGCGCATATTGTGCAATCGGTCTGCCAATTTTATTAAAATAACTCTTGGATCATCCGTTAAGGTTAATAAAATCTTTTTAAAATTTTCGGCTTGTTGGCTACTATTGGTATCCATTACCGTAGATATCTTAGTGAGCCCATCTACAATTTTGGCAATCTCATTTCCAAACTCGTCTTTTACATCCTCCAGTGTAATATCGGTATCTTCAACGGTGTCATGTAATAATGCACAAATCGTACTTCGAACCCCTAGTCCAATTTCATCTACACAAATCATGGCTACCGCAATTGGATGAAAAATATATGGTTCGCCACTTTTTCGGCGCATGGTTTTATGCGCGTTCGCAGCCATTTCGAATGCAGTCCTTAATAATTCCTTGTCCCCTTTTTTAATCTTAGGTCTTAAAGCTCGCAAGAGGGCACGATACTTTCGAACAATTTCTTTTTTTTCTTGTTCTTCGTCAAGGTTATATTGACTGCTTACTTTTGGTAGGATATGTTCATCTTGCGTGTCCATCTGTCTTACGAAAATACGTAAAAGCGGTAGGATTATAAAAAGAACAACAGATATTGTAACTTTGCCCCACTATGCCCTCAACTTCGCCCAAACCCACCTTAAAAATTACCATTTTAAAACGTGTTTTTTCTTTTGTAAAACCGTACCGTTTTATTTTTTGGGCAAATGTTTTATTGTCTATTGTATTGGCCTTTGCAACCCCCGTTAGACCTTATTTAATTCAGTCAACGGTAAATATTGCAATTGGGAAAATAGTAACACTTCCTTTTTGGGTTCAATGGTTTATTCCCTCCGGCGCATTTGGAGATATTGCAAAATTAGTTATTGCGATTACCCTTTTTCAAGTGGTATTTATATTTTTTGAAACCCTGCTTCGCTTTTTTTTCACCTTTGGAATGGCGTGGCTAGGACAACAAGTAATTAGGGATCTACGCAATAAAGTATATGATAAAATTATGCATTGGGAAATGCGTCAATTTGATCAAACACCCATTGGCACTTTAACTACTAGAACCATTAATGATATTGAAAGTATTAACGATATTTTTTCGGATGGACTCATTCCCATTTTAGCAGACTTATTAACAATTGTGGTAACGCTTACTACCATGTTTGTGATTAATTGGAAGCTTACTTTAATTTGTTTAATTCCTTTTCCTATTATGGTTGTCGCAACTTATTTTTTTAAAGAAAGTGTGAATAAAAGTTTTACACAAGTGCGCAATGCAGTCGCTGCTTTAAATGCTTTTGTGCAAGAGCATATTTCAGGTATGCAAGTGGTTCAAGCTTTTGCTGCGGAGGAAAAGGAGTTGAAAAAATTTACAAAAATTAATGAGCAGCACAAGCAGGCAAATATCAAAGCTATTTTTGCGTATTCTGTTTTCTTTCCGGTCGTAGAAGTAGTGTTGGCGTTGAGTATTGGTTTAATTGTTTGGTGGGTGGCCGGACAATCCTTGGATGCCGGCATGTTGGTAGCATTTATCTTGTTTCTGAATCAAATTTTTAGGCCTCTAAGAATGATCGCAGATAAATTTAATGTATTGCAAATGGGGATGGTCGCTGCAGAGCGGGTATTTAAAGTTTTAGATAATACGGATGTTACCATCAATGACGGTGTATATGCACCCGCACACATTCAAGGTAAAATAGAATTTAAGAAAGTAAAGTTTGCATATCAAGAACCTAACTGGGTATTAAAGGATATTGATTTTAAGGTAGAGGCTGGTGAAACAGTTGCACTTGTAGGCCAAACAGGAAGTGGCAAAACTTCCATTATTAGTATATTAAACCGTTTATATCCTTATCAATCAGGGGAAATTTTATTAGACGATCATCCCATTGAATCCTACACCTTGGATAGACTAAGAAGTTCGGTTGGGGTGGTACTACAAGATGTATTTTTATTTTCGGGTTCTGTTTATGATAATATTACATTACGCAATCCATTAATCAAAAAAGAGCAGGTTTATGAAGCTGCAAAAATGATTGGCATGCATGATTTTATAATGCAGTTGCCTTGTAACTATGATTATCAGGTAATGGAACGAGGAGCTACCTTAAGTTTGGGACAAAGACAATTACTAAGTTTTATTAGGGCTTTATTATACAATCCTTCTATCTTAATTTTAGATGAAGCCACTTCTTCTATTGATACGGAAAGCGAACAACTCATTGAACATGCCATTGAAACTTTAATCAAAGGAAGAACATCTATTGTGATTGCACATAGGTTGTCCACCATTCGTAAAGCCCATAAAATTATCGTTTTAGACAAGGGGGAAATTAAAGAAATGGGTAGCCATAACCAGTTATTAAAATTAGGTGGATATTACGCAAGCTTGACCGAAATGCAGTTTGCTAAAAATAAAGAAACCATAATTCCTTAATTCATTGATTTTCATTGAGTTGACTTTATTTATTTTTTTCACATCACATTAAGTTTCTGTTAAAAATTTCACATTTTCAGCAGCTTTATTCCTATCTTTGCCGCAAATTTTGAGCGTATTATGAACTGTAGTCGTATAAAATCATTACTGGTTGTGTGTTTTGGCCTTTTTGCTTTGTTGTTTTCAACATCGCTTTTGGCAAATGAAAACCCTGTTGTTACAGATGCTGCAAAGCAGGAAGTAAGCGAGGGGGCACCAAAGGAGCATGCTGCGAAGAAAGAGGTTGATTTTAATGTTACAGAAACCATATTAGAACATATCAAGGACGAACATAGTTGGCATTTATGGGGGAATAAATCCATTCATTTACCTGTAATTGTAAAAACAAATAAAGGGTATGAAGTTTTCTCTTCTGAGAAGTTAGTGGAGGTTGAGCGATTAGAAAATGGAACTTATGAATTTAAGCCTATAATATACAAAGGCAACTTTGATTATAAATTAATAGAAGGCAAGTTAAAAATTGTGGACGCCAATGGCAATGTAGATAAGGCGGCTAATAAACAATTTTGGGATTTATCTATTACAAAGAACGTTGCAAGTTTATTTGTCTCTGTATTTATTTTATTGGTGGTTTTATTAACTGCTGCTGCTGCTTATAAGAAAACAGGTGTGAAGTCTGCGCCTAAAGGAATACAATCCTTTATGGAACCCATCATTTTGTTTGTAAGAGACGAAGTGGCCATTCCAAATATAGGTGCAAAAAAAGCAGGTAAGTACTTGCCTTTCTTGTTAACTATTTTCTTTTTGATTTTAGTGAATAACTTTTTAGGTTTAATTCCTTTTTTCCCAGGAGGTGCAAACGTGAGTGGTAATATCGCTTTCACTATGACCTTAGCGGTATGTGTATTTGTTGTGGTGAATTTAAGTGCGAATAAAAGTTATTGGGAACATATTTTTTGGATGCCAGGCATGCACTGGAGCATGAAATTATTTTTAGCACCTATCGAGTTAATTGGGGTGTTTACAAAACCTATTTCATTAATGATTCGTTTGTTTGCTAACATTACAGCAGGCCACATTCTAGTATTGAGTTTAATTTGTTTGATCTTCATATTCAAAACGGTTTTTGCTTCAGCAATTGCAGTTCCATTCGCAGTATTTATTGGTATGATTGAGTTGTTGGTTGCATTTTTGCAAGCCTTCATCTTTACCATGTTAGCTGCGATGTATATTGGAATGGCAACAGAGGAGCATCATCACGAAAAAGCGCATGGAGCTCATCATTAATAAATAATTAAAGATTTTTTCAATAACAATTAAAACGTAAAAAAATGGTAGTAGGAAGTGTTGCCGCAATCGGCGCTGGATTAGCTGCAATCGGTGCCGGAATTGGTATCGGTCAGATTGGTAAAGGTGCTGTAGAAGGCATTGCTCGTCAGCCAGAAGCTGCTAACGAAATCCGTTCTAACATGATTGTTGCTGCTGCGTTCGTTGAGGCCGTTGCCTTGTTCGCTGTGGTTGTTGCCTTATTAGGTAACGGATAATCAAGTTGGAATTAAGGTCTTTGACCTGATTTCAAAACTCATTATAGGCCCTAGCACAGGGCGATGGGCCTATAATTTTTTAGTTGAGAAAGAACAAAACAAAAGTTGAATAAATAGGTTAGATAAAATTTATAATCGATAATAAGATCCTTATGTTGTTAGAAATAAACCCTTTAGTACTTCCAGATATTGGTTTGGTATTTTGGAATACCATCGCCTTCTTTGTTTTATTAATTGTATTAGGCAAGTTTGCTTGGAAGCCAATCATTAAAGCCATCAATGAGCGCGAAAGCGGCATCGAAGAAGCTTTGTTAAAGGCCGATAAAATGAAAGCGGAGATAACTGCAATGCAAAATGAAAACGAAGCATTGTTGGCTAAAGCACGTGAAGAAAGAGCAGCCTTAATTAAAGAAGCAAAAGAAGCTTCTGAGAAAATGGTAGCAGAAGCAAAGGATAAAGCAAAGTCCGAATATGACAGAATTTTAGCGGATGCGCAAGTGGCTATCAATCAACAAAAAAATGCTGCACTAACTGAAGTTAAAAATCAGGTTGGCACATTGGTTGTTGAAGTTGCTGAAAAAGTATTAAGAAAAGAATTGTCTAATAAGGCCGATCAAGAAAGTTATATTAAACAATTGGCTGAAGGAGTTAAATTAAATTAATTAAAATGTCGAACGCACGTTTAGCAGGTAGATACGCAAAAAGCTTACTAGGGCTTGCTTCTGAGCAAGGTCAATTGGAAGTGGTATATGCCGATATGAAATACATTCAAGCCGTTTGCAATGCAAGTAGCGAGTTTGTTAATTTGTTGCGTAGCCCCATTATAAAAGCAGATCAAAAAAATAGCATTATCAATTCAGTTACAAAAGACAATGTAAGCTTGCTTACTAATTCTTTTACTGTTTTGTTAGTTAAAAAAGGGCGTGAAAGGGAATTGCCGGAAATGGCTACTGCTTTTATTGAGCAATACAATGAATTAAAAGGGATTCATCAGGTTACTTTAACCACAGCAGTTGAAGTAAGTGATGTCTTGAAAAAATCAATTGAAGATAAAGTAAAGTCAGAAAGCAAATTTGCTACCGTTGAATTGACTACTAAAACAGATGAATCTTTAATTGGCGGATTTGTTTTAGAGTTCAACAATAATTTAGTAGATGCGAGTATAGCTAGAGATTTAAGAGATATTAAAAAACAATTTATGAACAACGAGTTCGTAAGCAAAATAACAAAATAATCATTTTTAAAATAGACTATTATGGTGGACATTAAACCGGATGAAATATCAGCGATTCTTAGACAGCAATTAAGCAATTTTAATGCATCTGCTGATTTAGAAGAAGTAGGTACTGTATTGCAAGTAGGTGATGGTATTGCTCGTGTTTATGGATTAAATGGCGTGAGCAGTGGTGAGTTGGTGGAGTTTGAAAACGGTGTAAAAGCAATTGCCTTAAACTTAGAGGAAGACAATGTGGGTGTGGTAATGATGGGAGATAGCAAGGCTATTAAAGAAGGGGATAAAGTAAAAAGAACGGGTCAGATCGCTTCTATTAAAGTAGGAGATGGTTTAGTAGGCCGTGTTATTAATATGTTGGGTGAACCAATTGATGGTAAAGGTCCTATTAAAGGTGAATTGTATGAAATGCCATTGGAGCGTAAAGCACCAGGGGTAATTTTCCGTGAGCCAGTAAAAGAGCCATTACAAACTGGTATCAAAGCGATTGACGCAATGATCCCAATTGGTCGTGGACAACGTGAGTTGGTAATTGGTGACCGTCAAACTGGTAAAACAGCTATTTGTGTGGATACCATTATCAATCAAAAAGAATTTTACGATGCAGGACAACCTGTTTATTGTATTTATGTTGCGATTGGTCAAAAAGCATCTACTATTGCAGGTGTGATGAAAACATTAGAGGACAATGGTGCAATGGCTTACACTACCATCGTAGCAGCTTCTGCAGCGGATCCAGCTCCACAACAATTCTACGCTCCATTTGCGGGTGCAGCAGTTGGTGAGTTTTTCCGTGATTGTGGTAAACCTGCCTTAATTGTATTTGATGACTTATCTAAGCAAGCGGTGGCTTACCGTGAGGTATCATTATTATTACGTCGTCCGCCAGGTCGTGAAGCGTATCCAGGTGACGTATTCTACTTACATAGTCGTTTATTAGAGCGAGCTGCGAAAGTAATTGCAAACGATGAGATCGCTAAAAACATGAATGACTTACCAGCTTCAATCAAGCATTTGGTTAAAGGGGGAGGTTCATTAACAGCACTTCCAATTATCGAAACACAAGCAGGTGACGTATCTGCGTATATTCCTACGAACGTAATTTCTATTACCGACGGACAAATTTTCTTGGAAGGTAACTTGTTCAATGCAGGTATTCGTCCAGCGATTAACGTAGGTATCTCTGTTAGTCGTGTGGGTGGTAATGCGCAAATTAAGTCCATGAAAAAAGTATCTGGTACTTTGAAATTAGACCAAGCATTATACCGTGAGTTAGAGGCCTTCTCTAAATTTGGTGGTGATTTGGATCCAGCTACTAAAAACGTAATTGACAAGGGCGCTAGAAACGTAGAAATCTTAAAGCAAGCACAGTACACTCCATTTACCGTAGAAAAGCAAGTTGCTATTATCTACTTAGGTACACAAGGTTTGTTGAAAGAAGTTGCTGTTAAAAATGTAAAAGAATTTGAAGCCCATTTCTTATTAGAGATGAGTAATAAATTACCAAATGTGTTGGCTGAATTCAAAAAAGGTAACTTACCTGAAGACGGTATCAAACAAATGGTGGAATTAGCTAATAGCTTAATCCCTCAATACAAATAGTACTTAACTATATTTGATAAAAACCCTGAACTTAGTTCAGGGTTTTTTGTTATTATAGTATGTCGGTAATCCAAGTAAATAATGTAAGCAAGCACTTTGGTGCACTCAAGGCTGTGAATGGGCTTAGTTTTGAAGTACAAGCCGGTCAGGTATTTGGCTTTTTGGGCCAAAATGGCTCCGGGAAAAGTACTACGATCCGAATGTTGTTATCGCTCATTCATCCCACCAGTGGGAGCATTGAAATATTTGGTCATTCTATTCAATCCAATCGAAATAAAGTATTGGAAGAAATTGGAGCCATCATTGAAAGACCCGATTTATATCCCTATTTATCGGCGCGGGAACATCTGCAATTATTTTCCAAATTAAGGAGCAAAAAAATTACATCCTCATCCATTGAGGACACTTTGATAAAAGTGGGTTTGCAAGACCGTGCAAAGGACAAAGTGCAAACCTTTTCACTCGGAATGAAACAAAGACTAGGAATTGGCATTGCTTTATTGCACAATCCTTCTTTAATTATTTTAGACGAGCCGACCAATGGATTAGATCCTCAGGGCATTTCGGATATTAGAAACTTGATACAACATTTAGCTAAAGAGGAAGGAAAAACAGTGTTGGTGTCGTCTCATATTCTTTCAGAGATAGAACAAATGGCTTCTCATATTTTGATATTACATAAAGGAAAAAAACTAGCGGATGGCCCTATTCAAACTTTGCTGGATCCCAATAAGATGATTGTGCATATTACTACAACCAATGATGCGCAAGCCCTTCAAGTAATTCTTGCAGGTAGTTTTAGTAACTACTTGTTAAAAAGAGCGGAAGGTATTTATTTATCTATTCCTCATTTTGAAATTCCCCTTTTAAATCAGTTTTTAATAAATGCAGGTGTTGGTCTTATAAATGTTGAAAGTAGAAATTCATTAGAAGATTATTTTTTACAACTTACTTCAAATACAAACTAATGAAAGCGATTATCTCTTTTGAGTTGTATAAAATTTTTAGACGCCCTAGAACCTATATTGCTTTTGGAGCAATTGCGGCTTTAATTATAGTGATACAATTTGGTTTAAAAGTGGACGGCCAATCCTACGCCGCTTTTTTAATGAAGGATATTAATGATACTTTAACCGTAGATGGTAAAGTATTGAACGGCTATTTAATTTGTTATATCTTATTGCAATTATTACTTGTTCATGTGCCCCTGTTGGTAGCGCTTATTGCTGCAGATATGATTTCGGGAGAAGCTAATTTAGGCACTTTAAGATTATTATTTTCCACTCCCTTTACCAGAACGCAATGGGTTTTGGGAAAATTTGTAGCAGCTAGTATTTACACCATTGTGTTATTAATTTGGCTGGCTTTTTTAGCCTTATTTGTGAGTATGTGGGTATTTGGCACCGACGATTTATTTTTAATGAAATCCAATTATGTGGTATTGATCCAACAAAATGATGTGCTGTGGCGCTATGTTGGAGCTTTTGTATTTGCAAGCTTTGCATTGCTAACCGTAACGAGTTTAGGTTTTTTAATGTCTAGTATTGCTAATAATTCAATTGGGCCTATCGTAGGTACGATGAGTGCGATAGTGTTTTTTACCATTTTAAGTACCTTGAATATTCCTTTATTTTCTGTTATAAAGCCTTATTTGTTCACTACGCACATGAACAATTGGAAGGAATTTTTTGACATTCAAGTAAATGACAATAACGAGGCTATTACAGGATCTATTTTAAATGTGGCTAAAATAAAAACATCTTTAATGGTACTAAGTATTCATATTGTTTTATTTGTTGCTACGGCAGTATACATTACTAAGAAAAAAGATATTTTAAGCTAACTATATTAACCTAATTATATACAAGGTCATTTTTTAAGTACATTTTATGAGATATAAATTAATTGTCATTTTTTCTTTGATGTTTTATGCCACCGCTAGTTTTTCGCAAGTGGATCCCTTAATTGAAAAAGTAAGTAAAAAATTAGCATTAGTAAATGATTATGTAGGAGAAGGGGTAATGAAGACGGATGTATCTTTTATTAAGGCATCCTTGGGTAAGGTTAAAGTATATTTTAAAAAACCCAATTTATTGAAAGTAAAAAAGGACGGAGGCATTTCCTTATTACCCAAGGGCGGAGTTTCTCTTACCATTAATACCTTATTAAATACCAAGCAATATTCAACCATACCTTCAGGGACACAGGTACTAAATGGTAAAACGCTCACCGTATTAAAGTTAATCCCAACCGATGATAATTTAGATTGGGTCATTGCCACTTTATGGATTGATCCAGTAGAAGCCTTGGTGTACAAAACTGCTACCACTACAAAGGAAAATGGCAGCTATGAAATTACGATGCAATATGGAGCCTATGCCAACTATGGATTAGCTAGTAAAATTATTTTTAGCTTTAATACCAAGGATTATAAGTTACCTAATGGGATTACCTTGGAGTTTGGAGACGATGACGCTGCCGCTAAACAAAAGGCCCTCAAGAATAAAAAAGGTACCGTTGAAATTACTTTTAATAATTATATCATAAATAAAGGCGTTTCCAATTCAATGTTTTAATTTAGAGGTATGCGTGTCGTCCTTTTCATTTTTATATTTCAACTGGGTAGCATTTACCTAATCGCACAGCCCAATAATACACAACCTTTGATTGATGCGGTCACACAATTTCACACTCCTGTTACAGGAAATGACGCCAAAGAAATGGTTTCCGTTTTCGAAAAATTAGCATCAACAACTACTGGTGCGAATGCGTGGATTCCATCCTATTATCTAGCTATTTTATATAGCAGACTAAGTATCAAAAATAAAAATATAGCGGACAGCTATGCAGACAAAGCTATTTACTGGGCCAATAAGTCTATAGCTAGTAATCCCAACGATGAAAATTATAGTGCCTTGGCCATGGCGAAAATTTCAAAAATGGCAGTGAATCCTGTTTTACGTTGGGTGACATACGAAAAAAGTATTTATGCTGCTTTGAATATTGCTAAAAAAACAAATCCAAACAATCCACGCATTTATATTTTGGAAGGTAGTTTAACCTTAAATAAGCCCTACCTATTTGGTGGAGGTTGTGATAAAGCAAAGCCTATCTTAAGCAAAGCTCGTGTGTTAATGGAACAGCAAATACCTCAAAAATTATTACCTACCTGGGGTAGGCAACATTTGGAGGACTTGAAAAAATCATGTGTATTTTATTAGGCTTTAATAATGAGACTCTTCTAAGGTCTCATCCTTCGCATTGGCAAACATACGTGCACTTATTTTTTTAAGTGGATTCAGGCGCATATCTCTATAACCTTGTCTTGCGTGAATGATTCTAACGCATTCAAAAATACTAGCGGTAAAGGAAGCTGCATCTGCTTTATTTTTTCCTGCAATGTCAAAGGCTGTGCCGTGATCGGGACTGGTTCTAACTATTGGAAGGCCGGCTGTAAAATTAACGCCCTCTCCAAAAGCCAATGATTTAAAAGGAATTAAACCTTGGTCATGGTACATGGCCAATACACCATCAAACTTTTCATGTGCACCTCTAGCAAAAAAGGCGTCTGCAGAATAAGGTCCATACACCAAAATTTGGTTTTTGCTTTCTTTCACTGCAGGTCTAATAATTTCAATTTCTTCTTTACCAATAAGTCCTTCGTCACCTGCATGAGGGTTTAAAGCTAAAACTGCAATACGTGGTTTATCAATGCCAAAATCTTTTTGTAAACTCGCGTTTAATATTTGTAGCTTTTGCTTAATCTTATCTTTAGTAATATGTTTTGCAATATCTTGTACGGTTACATGTTCGGTTACCAATGCCATCCTTAAATTTTCGGCTACTAATAACATTAGATTTTCGGTATTTCCAAATGCATGTTGTAAATACGGGGTGTGACCACTGAAATTAAATTCTGGTGACTGAATATTTTTTTTATGAATAGGGGCTGTTACCAATCCATCAATTTTCTTTTCTTTTAAAGCAGCAACTGCTTGTTGCAAAGAAATAAATGCATATTTGCCCCCATCATCTGTTAATTCACCTGGTGTAATATTAACCTCTTCCTCCCAGCTATGAATTAAATTTACTTGCTTTGGATTTATTTTTGAAAGATCAGGTATGGAAGAGAAATTCAAGGGAAATTCGGGGCTTAATTTTTTGTAAAAGTTTAAACTTTTATTACTGGCAAAAATCACAGGTATCATAAATTCCAATAAGCGACTATCGGACAAGGATTTAATGATTAATTCAATGCCAACGCCATTTAAATCGCCACAGCTAAAGCCTATAATTGGTTTTCTGATGTCCTGACTCATATCCTTGTTATTAGGCTGTAAAAGTACGCACAAAAACCTAACTTTGCTTCATGCAATACACGCTAAAAAAGTCCCTAGGACAGCACTTTTTAACTGATAAGTCCGTTTGTGAAAAAATACAGGTGGTATTGCAGCAATCGCCTATAGAAAGGCTAGTGGAAGTGGGCCCAGGAGCGGGTGCTTTAACCGAATATATTTACAAAATTCCAACCCAGGCTTTTAAGGCAATAGAATTGGATACAGAGAAGGTGAATTATTTGAACCATACATTTCCAGATTTACAAGGTAAAATAATAAATGCAGATTTTTTAGATACCTCTATTCCTTTTGAGGAGTCCTTTACACTAGTGGGTAATTTCCCATATAATATTTCCACTCAAATTGTATTTAAAGTATTGGATTGGAAACTACAGGTTCCCATGATGGTGGGTATGTTCCAAAAAGAAGTGGCAGAACGAATAGCGGCTAAACCACATTCCAAAGCATATGGCATTTTAAGTGTATTGGCTCAAGCTTTTTATGATGTTACTTATTTATTTGATGTTCCACCCAGTGCATTTAATCCACCTCCTAAAGTGGATAGTGGTGTAATTATGTTTAAGCGTAAGGAAAATTTTCCTGCGATGGCTTCTGAAAAAAGCTTTTATCATATTGTAAAAATGGCTTTTGGGCAAAGACGTAAAATGTTACGCAATCCTTTAAAACCCTATTTTACAACTGCTCAACTAGAAGATCCTATTTTTACCAAACGCGCCGAGAATCTTACTTATGAGGATTATGCGGCCCTTACTTTTAAAATGCATAACGATAAATAGTATGGCAGGGATTGTAATCATAACAGCACC
This sequence comes from Bacteroidota bacterium, assembly GCA_947453145.1. Classification (GTDB taxonomy): domain Bacteria; phylum Bacteroidota; class Bacteroidia; order Chitinophagales; family Chitinophagaceae; genus Sediminibacterium. The sequence continues at coordinate 78,415 of CANGFA010000004.1, read as the reverse complement.
AGTGCATTCTTTTTTAGTGGATACTTTACAATCCAAAGGATTTGATGTAGTGTATGAACCATCTATCAGTTACGAAGCATTATTAGAGAAAGTGTCAGCTGCCACTGGTTTAATTGTTACTACTAGATTAAAAATAGATCAATCCATTTTAGAAAAAGCAAAAACATTGCAATGGATAGGAAGACTAGGAAGTGGTATGGAATTAATTGATGTTGAATATGCCAATAACAAAGGAATAAAATGTGTAAGTAGTCCCGAAGGAAATTGTACCACGGTAGCTGAGCATACACTTGGACTGGTTTTGAGTTTAATGAATAAAATAAATAGTAGTTATGCTGAAATAAAAAATGGACAATGGATTAGAGATGCTAATAGAGCCGATGAATTAAATGGAAAGACAATTGGGATTATTGGATTGGGAAATACGGGAAGCGCATTTGCCAAAGTCTTAAAAGGGTTCGATGTAAAAATTTTAGCCCTGGATATATATAAACGCAATTTTGAAACGGATCAAATTAAGGCAGCTAGTTTGGAGCAAATTCAAGAGGAAGCACATATTATAAGCCTTCATTTACCATTAACAGAACATACCTTCCATTGTGCCAATGAAGCTTTTTTCTTGGCCTGTAAACAAAAGCCCTATTTTATTAGTACCTGTAGGGGAGCCGTTACGGACACCGGAGCAGTTTTAAAAGCCCTTCAAAATCAATTGGTTAGGGGAGTTGGATTGGATGTATTGGAAAACGAGCAATTTGCCAATTATAGTCCTTCGGAAAAGGAGCAATTGGAAGCTATTTTAGCCTTTCCCAATGCCATTATTACCCCTCATATTGCGGGTTATAGCCATGAAGCCTACTTTAAAATGGCTCGTATTATATTGGAAAAATTGGCTATTATTTAGCCTATTCCTAATTCAATTATACTTTAATATCATACGAATTTAATATCTTTGTATACTGCAACGCTACATACTATGTGGCGTTGTATTTTTTTTATCTAAAACGAAGGTTATGAGCGAAACGAATGTATATGTAACACAGGAGACTTTTGATAAGATGCGCGAGGAGCTACAAAAATTAAAATCAGTAGATCGTCCAGCTGCTTCAAGAGCCATTGCGGAAGCAAGAGAAAAAGGGGATTTAAAAGAAAATGCCGAGTATGATGCTGCAAAAGAAGCGCAAGGAATGCTGGAGTCCAAAATTAAACAATTGGAAGCGACCATTTCAAATGCTAAAATTGTAGATACTAAAACTATTGATACCAGTAAAGTTACTATTTTAACAAAAGTAACTATCACAAATGAGGCGACTAAAAAAACAGTTACTTATCAATTGGTGGGAGAAAAAGAAGCCGATTTGAAAGCAGGAAAAATTTCGGCCTCTTCACCTATTGGAAAAGGATTAATTGGAAAGAAAGTGGGAGAGATTGCCGAAGTACAAACACCCAATGGGACGATGAAATTTAAAGTGGATAATATCACTATATAAGGTTTTAATAGTGCCATTTAAATTTTTTAATAATTTTACCAAATTCATGAAAAGTCTTCTCTAAACAGAGAAGGCTTTTTTGTTCACCAATAAAGTTTAATTTTAAGTACAAATATTTAATATGACTATTTTTTCAAGAATCATCAATGGCGAAATCCCTTCCTATAAAATTTCGGAGTCGGAAAAGTTTTATGCTTTTTTAGACATTTTCCCCTTAAAAAAAGGCCATACTTTAATTGTACCTAAAGTGGAAGTGGACAAAATATTTGATGTGCCAGATGCTTACTTAAACGAATTAATGCAGTTTGCAAAACCTATTGCAAAAGCAATAGAAGCGAGCTTTCCTTGTAATAGAGTAAGTATGGTTACTGTAGGGTTGGAAGTCCCACATGCACATATTCATTTAATTCCCATTAACACGGCCGATGATATTCATTTTGCCAATCCAAAAATCCAATTGACCACAGAGGAGTTCAAACAAATACAGGAACTGATTGTAAGTAAATTAATAATGTAAAGCTAAGTTCAAACTATTATATGATGATGCTCTTTGAGCATAATGAAACGCTTAAAATAACAAATATGAAGTAGGCACTATACAAGGAAAGGGGAGTTACAAATAATAGTAGGAGTATAACATCATGCAATCGAGAAGGATCCTAAAAATAGTTTGAAACATACTTAACTATTTAAACTTAATTCTTTCTGGATTTTTTGCCAGGAAGGCTTCCCATCCGTTGGATTTTTTTGCTATTTTAGAACCCTTGCCCGTTTTAGCAATCGAAGGTAGGACCGGTCCACTCATTTGATACCAGTGACAAAGTGCTACACCCAAAGCATCTGTAGCATCAAAATATTTTGGCTGCTTTTTTACAGATAAAATTTGTTCCAACATTTTCCATACCATATCCTTATCTGCATTTCCATTTCCTGTAATGGACTGCTTTACTTTCTTAGGAGCATATTCGGTAACGGGTAATTGAAAATGCATGGCAGCTGCAATAGCAACGCCTTGTGCGCGACCTAATTTTAGCATACTCTGTACATTCTTACCAAAAAAAGGAGCTTCAATAGCAAAGTCGGTGGGTTTGTGTTCTTTGATGAGTGTTATTATTTTAGCATGAATTAACTGAAGCCTAGCATAAATATCTTTCTCTTTTGTTAATTTTAATACATCCATTTCAATCAAACTAGGCTTGGCGCCTCCTTTTAAAATAGCATAGCCAAGTATCTGTGTGCCGGGATCAATTCCTAATATAATGGGATATTTACTCATTGGAATAAAGTTACAGATATCAAACCAAATTACGAACTTTGACCTATGTTTAAAAGCGCCAAGCATCCTATTTTATCCATTCTAAAAAGCAGTGCGGGATTGCTCTTATTTTTTATTTGCGCTTTTGCTATTTACCAAAAAGTGTTGATTAACGAAGACGGGAAAAATATAAAACAGATTTTTTTAATTCAATTAAAAATAATTCCAAATTTCGGTTGGTTTTGTTTGTTATTGCTCATGTTGTCCAATTTAATAATAGAAGCACTTAAATGGAAATTGGTTGTTTCCGAAAATAATACCATGGGGATTTTAAAATCATTAAAAAGTGTATTTGTTGGGCAAGCTTTTGCTTTTTTCACACCCAATCGTATTGGAGAGTATGCAGGTAGGACAATGTATTTAAATGATGGAAATAAATTAATGGGTATCTCGCAAATGGCATGGAGTTCTTATGCGCAATTATTGGTAACCATTACTATTGGCACAGTCGCCTTATTCATAAATATTACTTTTTATCCTTGGATGACCAATTCATGGATGGTTTGGATAAAAATAATATGCCCAATCCTAGCACTGCTTGTGCTATACTTTTATTTCAGTGTTCAAAATTGGAAAGGAGTTTTTTCGGTATTCAATAGTCTGCAAATAGCTCATCCAATCAAAGTTCAATTGATATTTTGGTCTTTACTTAGGTACCTTATTTTTATTGTACAATACTATTTAGTGGCTCATTTGTTAAAAATGAATCTGCCTTTTTTAACGGTATTTTGGTCCTTATCCATCTTATTTTTACTTTTAAGCATATTGCCAACCATAAGTATAACAGAACTAGTAGTGAGGGGCCAATTGTTAATATTGATTTTAACACCTTTTTATTCCAATAAATTAATCATTGTATCATTATCTTCTATAATTTGGGGTATTAATTTTTTACTGCCTTCTATCATTGGGACTTTCTTATTATTAGGATATCGAATAAAAGGCAATAAAGCATAAAATGAATTTCATGATTCAATCTATATTTTTATATTTTTTATTCCCATTTATAAATTTCTTTGCTACCAAAGACTCGGGACTTTGTAATCAAACAAATACCTCTTTTAATTCAGGAGAAAAAATACACTACACCATTTATTATAATGTAGTAGGCATGTATGTGAATGCCGGGAATGCCGATTTTACAACGCAGGCTAGTACTTTAAATGGGATAAGCACTTATACATTAACTGCAACAGGTAATTCCAATAGTAAATATGATTGGATTTTTAAAGTAAGGGATAAATATGAGAGTGTGGTGGATAGTAAAACCTTATTGCCGTATCAATTTGTAAGGCAAATTAATGAAGGTAGTTTTCACCAAAGAGAATCTATTGTATTTAATCAACAATCTAAAACAGTTACTACTTCTACCGCTCCAGGTGTTTTTACAACAGGCGACTGTACTTATGATGTGATTAGTGCTATTTACGCTGCACGTAATATTAATTTTGCCAACTCTCAAATGAATGACAAAATTACGCTCAACTTTTTTTTAGATAAAACCTTGTATCCTTCTTATTTTAAATATTTAGGTCGTTACCAAATTGTAACGCAATATGGGAAATTTAATGTCATAAAGTTAGCTCCACTATTGGTTAAGGGTACGGTGTTTAATGGAGGTGAAAAAATGGTTGTTTGGGTAACAGATGATGCCAATCACATTCCTGTAAGAATTGAAACACCCTTGGTTGTAGGGAGTATTAAAGTGGATATGGTAAATTATGAGAACCTAAGGTATCCACTAAGTTCCCTCATTGAAAGAGCTCGCTAATGAGCACTGTGTGCTTTATTCCAGTCTGAAAGTAAAAATGTGTGTTCAGCTCTAATCCCTTTTTCTGTTACCTGTAAACTGCAGCATTCGTGAATAGGGTCGTGTTCAAAAAATAAAGTGTACTTATTTTGAATAGCATCCTGTAAAAACAGTTCTTTTTCTGTGAGTGTTACCAAGGGTTGCATATCATAACCCATTACATAGGGCAGTGGAATATGCGCCACACTTGGTAAAAGATCTGCCATATAAACCAGTGTTTTATCCTGTATTTTTATTTTAGGAAGAAGCATGCATTGTGTGTGACCATTTACGACTATACAGGTCACATTTTTACTAAAATGAATTTCTTGCAATTCCTTTCCTTGATAGGGTGGGACTGTGATTAATTTTAATTGCCCCGATGCTTTTAAAGGTTCTAGATTCTCTTTTAAAAAGGAAGCTTTCTCTCTTTTATTAGGGTTCATGCCCAAATCCCACTGCGGCTCACTTACCCAATAAATTGCATTGGGGAATACGGTTTTAAACTGTTGGTTCTGAACTTCAATGGCGCCGCCAACATGATCAAAATGCAAATGTGTCAATAGCACATCGGTGATATCAGTAACACCTATGTTTATTTTTTGCAAAGCGTCATGAAGGGTAACAGTATTACTAGGTTGGTAATGACTAAAGAATTTGGCATCCTGTTTATTGCCCATGCCGGTGTCAATCAAAATTTTTCTATCTCCATCTATTATCAATAAACATCTTAAGGCCCAGGTACATAAATTGTTTTCATCCGCTGGGTTTAATTTATTCCATATGGATTTTGGAACCACACCAAACATGGCGCCACCGTCCAACTTAAAATTTCCGGTTTCAATGCTAAATAACTGCATGTTTGTCAAGTTTGGAAGTGCGGTACAATAATATAAATCCAATTACAAAAAATATGCCTAATGCTAAAACAGAGTTTCTTTGTGAACCAGTTAATTCATTAATAAATCCAAAACTAAACATGCCTATCACAATAGCAATTTTTTCGGTAACATCATAAAAACTAAAATAACTAGTGGTATCATGTGTTTCTGGCATGAGCTTGGAATAGGTACTTCGGCTAACAGATTGAATTCCACCCATTACAAATCCAACTACAATAGCTAAGGTGTAAAAGGGAACCACACTATTACGTGGTAAATAATAACCCATAATACAACCTCCAATCCAAATAACTACAGCAAACATTAGGGTGTTAAAGTTGCCCCATTTACTTGCCATTTTTGCCATTAAAGTGGCACCCGGAATAGCTACTATTTGAATGATTAAAATAGCTAAAATTAAATTGGTTGTTGGAATATTTAATTCACTCTTTCCATACAAAGTAGCAGCTAACATCACCGTTTGCACACCCATATTGTAAAAGAAAAAGGATAGTAAAAATCTTTTAAGTGTGGGTTGGGTTTTAAGTTCCACCCATACCTTGTGTAATTCCTTGTAACCCTGTGTTAATAAATTTTTAGTATGCGTCCCTTTTGCGCCTCTTCCTTCAGGCAATCTGCCAATAGAGAACCATCCAAATGACATCCACCAAATGCCTACTAGTAAAAAAGAAATTTGCGAGGCCTTTCCAACGGTGATACCAAATAGCTCCGGCTTTAATACAAACACAAAACAAATTAATTGTAATAAAACGGAACCTATATAACCCATCACAAAACCTTTAGCACTTACTCGGTCTCTGTCCTCCGGTGCTGCAATTTCAGGTAAATAGGAATTGTAAAAAACAAGGCTACTCCAAAATCCAATACAAGCAATAATAACCGAGATTAGCCCACCTGTAATATGATCTTTGTTAAAAAAGTAAAGGGAAGCACAGGAGAGTGATCCAATGGTGCAAAAAAATTGTAAAAATTGTTTTTTATTACCTCTGTAATCCGCAATAGATGAAAGGATAGGAGACAATAGGGCTACAATAACAAAAGCAATTGCTAGAACATAATTATACAAAGCGGTATTTGCAAATTCAAAATTTCCTATTTTAATTTTATCAATTAACGTGTTTTCATTTCCATCTCCTGTAACAGCTTCGTAGTAAGCCGGGAAAATGGTAGAAGTGATTACTAAATTATATACACTATTGGCCCAGTCATACATGGCCCAACCATTTATTACTTTTTTGGATGCTGTTTGCATATTGGTTTATTTGTATTCTTAAATATACAAATAAAACAGAAAGTGGCTATATTATCTTAGTGTATAAACATACCATTATGGTAAGGCCAAGTAAAATACGATACCATCCAAAAAGTGCAAACCCTCTTTTTTGGATGAAGTTGATGAAAAATTTAACACTTAAAAGAGCCACTAAAAATGCAACCAATCCACCAATCAGCAAAAGGGATAAATTGCTACTTGTAAATACTTGTGGACTGTCTTTATAAACATCCAAACTGCTTTTTGCGGAAGCAGCTAACATGGTTGGAACGGCTAGAAAAAACGAAAATTCAGCAGCAGTTTTTTTAGTTAATTTTTGACTCATACCGCCAATAATAGTAGCAGCGCTTCGGCTTAAGCCTGGAAATAAAATAGACAGCACTTGAAAACAACCTACAATAAATGATTTTTTATAGCTCATCTCTTGAGAGGCAGATTCGTCTATGGTAAATATCTTATCTATAAATAATAATATAATACCACCCACCAGCATCACTGTTGCTATGACCCATAAGTTTCCTAATGCCGCATCGATATGCTTTTTTAATAAGGCACCAAAAATCAATGCAGGAATCACGGCTACGATTAATTTAAAGTAAAAGTCCAATTTCTTAAAATCAAAGAATTTTTTATAGTATACAAATACAACCGATGCAATGGCAGCTAGCTGAATCACAATCTCAAATAAGTCTACAAAAGGGTCCGAATGCACCCCTAAAAAAGGGTTGGCAAATTTCATGTGCGCTGTGCTTGAGATAGGTAAAAACTCAGTGATCCCTTCGATGATAGCTATTACAATAGATTGAAATGTATTCATTCGTTCGATTATTAAAAAAGCAATGACGAGTCATTGCTTTTCAGTTGTTAAATTAGTTTAAGCTGATTTTTTAAAAATCGCATAAATTTCTACAATAAATCCTGCGATAATTAAAATAGGAGCAAGGGTAATACGTCTGAAACTGTATACTTCACTTGCATTAAATACATTGGGATCTGCGCTTTTGCCACCAGACATTAATAACATGCCTAATACAATTAAAGCAGCGCCAATTGCCATGTATAAGTAATTGGATTTATTAAAAAACGCCAATGATTTATTATTTTTATTTTGACTCATAATTTTCTTTTATATAAAGTTAAATTTAGTGAATTTATGATTAGTACAAATCGTCTAGTTTCATTTTTAAATACTTTAACACACTGCGATAGGTGCTAAATATAGAAATACCTACGCCCAAAATAATTAACCCTCCAAAAAGTAAAATACTGGTTTGAATACCTTGTAAATTTCTTATCTGTGGAAATTGTGCACCTGCCCATTGGATGAGTCCAAATAATAAAAAGATAGCTATAAATGCACTAATTAAACCATTTAATAATGCTCTAATTAACAATGGTTTGGCAATAAAGTTTCTAGTAGCACCCACCATTTGCATGGTTTTAATTAAAAAGCGATTGCTAAACATGGCTAGTCTAATGGTATTATCAATGCTTATTATTACAATTACACATAGTACAATGGAAAGTACTAAAAATATAAGACCCACCTTGGTAGCACGCTCATTTAAATTGGTAACTAAACTTTTTGGAAATTGAATTTCGCTAATATCGTTTCTAAATTGACTGTTAATTGCAGCACTAATTTTATTGAGACTATCAATATTAATGAATTTAGCTTTAGCGAAAAAGTCAATACTCTCTGGCAATGGATTTACATCCAATATTTTTGCCCATTCTTCGTTGTTTTCTTTATTCCAAATGGCCTTTGCTTTTTCTTTATCTATGTATTCTACATTTTTGGCATAGGGCTTGCTTGCAATAAATTGTTGAATAGAATTAATAGCGTTTTTGTCGGTTGTTTTTAAATAAACACTTATCCTGATATCTTCTTTAAAATTGTCACTTATAGTGTGTAAATTAAGGAATAACCAACCCATGATCCCCATAATAAACAATACAATAGCCACCCCAATGATACTATAAATGTAGTTGGGTTTACTTCTTTTTAATGAACCTGCTCCAATTCCTGCCATAGCATTAATTTTTATTTGTTCGCTATGCAAATGTACGGTTTTGAACGCTAATGGCTTACATTTGCATAGGCCGAATTATGCCTATTTTTGGCCCAAATTTGGGTAAAAAAGGGCAGCTAAATATAAATACGGAATAATTATAGATTTTTAAGCTTAAATGAAGATGGAATATCAATTTAGTTCGATAGAGAAAAAATGGCAGGATCAATGGAAAGAAAAAAAAGCATATCAGGTTTCGAATGATAGTTCAAAACCTAAATGTTATGTCTTAGACATGTTCCCATATCCTAGCGGAGCAGGTTTGCATGTGGGACATCCATTGGGTTATATTGCATCAGATATTTATAGCCGATATAAAAGATTAAAAGGATTCAATGTTTTGCATCCAATGGGTTACGATGCTTTTGGATTACCTGCAGAGCAATACGCCATTGAACATGGTGTACATCCTTTAAAAAGTACCCATGGCAATATTGATAATTTTAGAAAGCAATTAGACAATATTGGTTTTAGTTATGACTGGGATAGAGAAGTTAGAACCTGCGATGCTACTTATTACAAATGGACGCAGTGGATTTTTTTACAATTATTTAATAGCTACTATGACCGTGGGGCAAAGCAAGCAAAACCGATTACGGAATTAATTGCAGTTTTTGAAAAGGAAGGGAATGCAAATCAAGTGTGTCCAGGGGATCCAAAAATGCAGTTCGATACTGCAACTTGGAAAGGATTTACCCAAAAAGAACAACAATCTATTTTGATGCATTATCGTTTAGCCTTTTGCGGTTATGGTGAAGTAAATTGGTGTGAGGCATTGGGCACGGTGCTTGCGAATGACGAAGTGATTAATGGACTTAGTGAAAGAGGTGGACATCCGGTAGAAAAGAAAAAACTAAGACAATGGTATTTGCGAATTACCGAATATGCGGATAGATTATTGTCTGGATTAGATACTATTCAGTTTAGTGAGGCAATGAAGGAAATGCAATCCAATTGGATTGGGAAAAGTTATGGTGCTGAAATAGATTTTGCAGTAAATGGACATGACGCAAGCTTAAGAGTTTATACCACGCGCCCTGATACGGTTTTTGGTGTGGATTTTATGGTAGTGGCTCCTGAGCATGCTTTAATTGAAAGCATAACACCAGATACACATAAGGCCGAAGTGGAAGCCTATATTGCTTATGTGAAAAGTAGGAGTGAGCGGGAGCGTATAGCAGAGAAAAAAATTACAGGATGTTTTACAGGCGCATATGTTGTGAATCCATTTAACCAAAAATTAATTCCTATTTGGATTTCTGAATATGTATTGGCAGGATACGGTACGGGAGCCATTATGGCTGTGCCTTGTGGGGATGATCGTGACTTTAAATTTGCGCAACATTTTAATATTCCCATCACTAATATTATTGGTGATGCATTTGATGGTAAGGAAGCCAATCCAACTAAAGAAGCGAAACTAACCAATAGTGAATTCTTAAATGGGATCATTCAAAAAGATGCGATAGCTATAGTGAATGAAAAATTAGCAGAAATGGGCATTGGTCAACGCAAAGTAAATTACAGAATGCGCGATGCTGCATTTAGCAGACAAAGATATTGGGGCGAACCTTTTCCAATAAAATGGATGGACGGAGTGGCCAATCCATTGTCTGAAAATGAATTACCATTATTATTGCCTGATGTAGACAATTATGGACCAGGCCCTGAAGGGGAAGGGCCACTTGCCAATATTGCTTCATGGAAAGCGGAAAATTATGAGACCAATACCATGCCAGGTTATGCTGGTAGTAGTTGGTATTTTTTACGCTATATGGATCCTAATAATGAGTCCGAATTCTGTAGCCGTAAAGCAAGTGATTACTGGGGACAAGTAGATTTATACATTGGAGGTACCGAACATGCTGTGGGTCATTTATTGTACAGTCGAATGTGGACGAAAGCTTTATATGATTTAGGCCATATTGGTTTTGACGAGCCTTTTAAAAAATTATTGAATCAAGGAATGATTCAAGGAAGCTCTCGCTTTGTATTTCGTAAAAGAGGAACAAATACATTTGTTTCTGCTGGCTTAATTGGCGCAGATGAAGTGGATCAATTGCATGTGGATGTAAATATGGTAGATGGATTTGAATTGGATACAGAAGCTTTTAAAAAATGGAAGCCCGATTATGCCAATGCAACATTTATTTTAGAAGACGGCAAATATATATGTAGTGCAGAAGTGGAGAAAATGTCTAAGTCTAAATTTAATACGGTGAATCCGGACGACTTAGTACAAAAATATGGAGCGGATACTTTTAGAATGTATGAAATGTTCTTAGGTCCTGTAGAGCAAAGTAAACCTTGGGATACCAAAGGGATTGAAGGTGTGCATCGTTTTATTAAGAAATTCTGGAGACTTTTCTTTGACGAGATGAAAGGTAAAGTATGGGTGGACGAAATGCCTACTGCCGAAGAATTAAAAATATTACATAAGACCATTAAGAAAATTGAAGAAGATACAGAGCGTTATAGTTTTAATACGGCTATTAGTACATTCATGATTTGTATCAATGAGTTGTATGATGCAGGCTGTCATAAAAAAGCTATTTTAGAACAAGTACTTATTTTAATTACGCCTTATGCTCCTCATTTCGCAGAGGAATTATGGAGTGCATTAGGAAACCAGGGATTGATTGTAGATGCAAACTATCCAATATTCAATGCACAATATGTATTGGAAACGGCAAAGGAATATCCAGTAAGTATCAATGGTAAAGTAAGGGCTAATATTTCTATTTCTTTGGATGCAACCGAGGACCAGGTGCGTGAAATTGTGCTTGCTAATGAAGCCATTCAAAAGTGGGTAGAGGACAAGCCAGTGAAGAAATTAATTTTTGTAAAAGGAAGAATGATTAATATCGTTATCTAATAAGCTAAAAAATTATTTTAAATTTATAGTACTAACTTTTAAAATGTTCCAAAATTTATATCAATCAAGTCATATGAAAAAATCAATTGTATTATTTGTAAGTTTCTCTTTAGCTGCTATCGCTAGCATTGCACAAATGCAAGGTGCTAACTTGCCACGTTTTGTTCGTTGGATAGATAATAACCAACTGGTTGTGAATACAAAATTAAATGGGGAGAAAGCGGCAAAGGATTATGTTTACAACTTAACTTCTAAACAATATACTCCAGCTCCTGCATTGGCGGTTAGTTCAGATAAAGTAGCGTATGTTAAAAATGCCAATGTGTATTTGAAGGAAAATGGGGTGGAAACACAGTTAACATTTGATGCGGTGGAGGAAAAAAATCCAACCCTGTCTCCTGACGGGAAATTTGTGGGTTATACCAAAAATAATAATCTATATACGCTAAGTATTGCAGATAAAAAAGAAACGGCAATTACCAATGAGGATACCAAGGGTATTTTGAATGGTTATGCAAGTTGGGTTTATTTTGAAGAAATTTTTGGTCGTCCAACTCAGTATCGTGCATTTTGGTGGAGCCCAGATAGCAAGTATATTTCTTTTATGCGTTTTGACGAACGTAAAGTGCCTATGTTCCCTATTTATAATAGTGACGGACAACATGGATATATCGAGGAAACAAGATACCCTAAAGTAGGTGACGCCAACCCAACTGTGAAAATTGGATGGGTCGCTCCCACAGGAGGTGCGATTACTTGGGCTGATTTTAACGATCAAGATGATCAATATTTTGGATGGCCTATTTGGAATCCCAATAACAATAGTATGTGGTTGTCTTGGATGGATCGTGGTCAAAATAATTTAAAAATATATGAGTTAAATTTGGCAACAGGTGCTAAGAAAGAAGTGTACAAGGAATATCAAAAAACATGGATTGATTTAGAAGACCGCGTAAGTGGAAGAATTAATTTCTTAGCAAATAATAAAGGATACATCGCACAGTCAGATGCAACAGGGTGGAACCAATTGTATATGTATGATATGAATGGACAATTAGTAAATGCAATTACTAACGGAAAATATACAGTTACGGGAATTAAGTTAATTGATGAGAAAACAAAGACTATTTATTTTACAGCACGTGGTATAGAGAATACAGCTAGAATAGATTTTTATAGCGTTGGTTTTGATGGCAGTAACTTAAAAAGATTATCAACTGGTAATTTTAACTACAACCAAGTTTATTTAGCGCCGGATGCTAAACATTTTGTGGGTGTGTATAGTAATGTAACTACACCAACTGCTTTTTCGGTTATTGAAATTGCTAAAAAAGGCGAACCTAAGGTGGAAACTTTGGGAACTGCGGTAGACAGTACATTTAATGCAGCTTCTTTTGCAAAAACAGAATTAATTCGCATTAAAAGTGCGGACGGTTTATATGAATTGCCAGCATTGGTGACTTGGCCAAAGAACATGGATCCAAATAAAAAGTATCCATTGCTCGTGAGTATTTATGGTGGTCCTAATGCAGGTACCGTGATGGATAGCTGGAGCAATCCAGCAGCCAAAGAAAATTGGGCGAAGGAAGGTTTAATTCAAGTGGCTTTTGATCACAGAGCAAGTGGACATTTTGGTAAAGAAGGGGTGAACTACATGTATCGTAATTTAGGCTACTGGGAAATGCAGGATTATATGACCATGGCTAAATGGTTTATTGCCAATGGAAATGCAGATGCTAAAAAGATTTGTATCACTGGATTTAGTTATGGTGGTTACATGAGCTGTTATGCGTTAACCTATGGTGCATCTGTATTTACCCATGCTATGGCAGGAGGTAGTGTGGTAGACTGGAGTTTATATGATTCTCATTATACCGAAAGATATATGGATACCCCAGGAGAGAATCCAGAAGGCTATAAAACAAGTAGCGTATTGTCTTATGTAAAAGATTTTAAAGGCACTTTACAATTGGTTCATGGTACATCGGATGACAATGTGCATATGCAAAACTCTATTCAATTATTAAGTGCCTTAGAGGATAATGGAAAAGAAGTTGAGTTTATGTTGTATCCCGGTGGAAGACATGGATGGGGTGCGGCAAAAGGAAAACACTTTAATGAGTTAAAAAATAAATTTATTTTCAATCACTTATTAGATAAGCCATATACACCTGCAAAATAAAAAACAGCAAGTAAATGTGTTTTAATTTATCATAAACAAGTGCAATAAAAAACAAGCATAGCTAAATAAATGTCCAACCCAAACTTAGATACTACGCCTCAAAATTTAAATCCACAGGATCGTGAATTTGAGAATAGTATTCGCCCCACCGAAATAGATGCATTCGCCGGTCAACCACAGTTGATAGAGAATATTAGCATTTTTATTAAGGCGGCAAAATTAAGAGGGGAGGCCTTGGATCATATTTTATTTCATGGTCCTCCAGGATTGGGTAAAACCACATTAAGTAGGATTGTAGCCAATGAAATGGGGGTGCAAATAAAAGAAACTTCGGGCCCAGTAATTGAAAAGCCCAGCGACTTAGCTGGCTTGTTAACCAGTTTAGAACCCAATGATGTATTGTTCATTGATGAGATACACCGATTAAGTACCGTAGTAGAAGAATATTTATATGCGGCCATGGAAGATTATAAAATTGACATCATGATTGATAGTGGTGCCAATGCAAGAAGTATACAGATAAATTTAAATCCATTTACATTAGTAGGAGCTACAACAAGAAGTGGTTTATTAACAGCTCCTTTACTTTCACGTTTTGGTATTAAGTCTCGTTTGGAATATTATCCTGCCACTGTCATCGAAAAAATTATTTTACGTAGTGCCGGCATTTTAAATGTAAATATAAATACAGAAGCGGCAGGTGAAATATCCCGTCGAAGTAGAGGAACCCCTCGTATTGCCAATGGCTTACTAAGAAGGGTTCGTGATTTTGCACAGGTACTCAATGATGGAATTGTAGATATTGGCATTACTAAACATGCTTTAAAAGCCTTGAATGTAGACGATCATGGTTTAGATGAAATGGATAACCGCATTTTACTGGCGATCATTGAAAAGTTCAAAGGTGGACCCGTTGGTATTTCAACCATTGCCACTGCAGTGGGTGAGGAATCAGGTACTATCGAAGAAGTGTATGAACCCTTTTTGATCCAAGAGGGCTTTTTACAAAGAACACCAAGAGGTCGTGAAGTAACTTATAAAGCATATGAGCATTTAGGAAAACATAGGGGAGGCGCTACCGAAAATCCAGAATTATTTAGATAAAATAAAAGCATCCAATCGGATGCTTTTATTTTTCGTTCTCTTTTTATTGCTATTTTATTTCATTCATTTGTAAAATCTAAATCTTGCGAAAGGCGCTTAATGTACCACTAATCTAAATCCATTTCCATGAATATTGACAATTTCGATTTGCGTATCTTCTCTTAAAAATTTTCTCAATTTTGCAATATACACATCCATACTACGACCATTAAAGTAGGTGTCGCTACCCCAAATTTTCTTCAAAGCTTTTTCTCTTGTTAAAACGTCGTTCTTGTGTTCAGACAACATTTTTAATAATTCATTTTCCTTTGGAGATAAAATTTGAATACTTTCGCCATGTATTAGTTCACGCAATTTAGGGTTAAAATGATATTGACCTAAATCAAACTCTTGGTTATCTGTGATTTTATTATCTTCTTCGTTACGCTTAATGATAGCTTTAATTTTAAGCATCAATACTTCACTGTCAAAAGGTTTTGTAATATAATCGTCGGCTCCTAATTTGTATCCATGTATAATATCTTCCTTTAATGTTTTTGCACTTAAGAAAAATAAAGGCACATCAGGATCAATGTCTCTAATTTCTTCCGCCAAAGTGAACCCATCCACATGTGGCATCATTACATCTAATAAACATAAATCAAATTTTTCTCTTTGAAATGCAGCTAGTCCTAAGCGACCGTCACGTTCTAAGGTAACATCGTATTCGTCTAGCTCTAAATAATTTTTTAACACCAATCCTAAGTTGCTATCGTCTTCACACAATAACACTTTGTATTTTTTTTTATCTTCCATAATTATAATTTTAAATGATTGCTTGATGTAAAGAAACGATTTTTAGCAATTTATGTAAAAAAAGCATTTCCAATGTTTTGTTAAATTTACCTAATCCTTCGTACTTGAGCAAATGTCGCATATTCCACAGGGTTTCGCGTCCTTTTCACCAAAGTATTTGGCTAAATAGATACTTCTACATACCAATGGGTTTGATTGCAGATAGCCGATAAATTGTTTAATTCTTTCAATAAAGGCTTTTTTCATTAGCTGGTAATGGTCTAGATCCAGTTTCATAAAAGAGGCAGCACTGCGGTTCCATAAAAATTGCACAACGGGTTGGTTTTGCTTTTGATCAAAACTTATCATACCATGTAAGGATAGAGACTTTAAATTTTCAATAACAAATGGAATATCTCTTTGCAATAATTCGGCTAATAATTTTTCATTGATAAAATGGGGACTATCTAAAATGCCCCCATAAGTGCGTAAAATGGTTTGCAATACAACGCCGGCCGATGGTTGTAGTTGTTGGAAACTTTCAATACTTTCTCGATCGCCCAATACTTGTACCATAGAAGGGGTAAAGGCAGCTTCTGAAAAACGAATATGTCCCTCCTGTTGAATCCAGCTAAATGCATTGCGCGCAATTATTTTATCCCATTTAAAAATGACACAGAAGTTTTCAAAATCAAATGGAAATTGTTGCTTCTCTCCCATACCAACTGGCAGTTGAACAAAGTTGGCTAAGTCTTGAAATATTTTTTTAATAACATCTATAGATGGATATTTTTTTTCTTGTAATTCAATCCAATAATCCCAGTCATTTTGTTGATACAACAATATAGCTTCTGCAAAGGTACCGTCTCTACCTGCTCTTCCTGCTTCCTGATAATATTGTTCTATACTTCCTGGTATATCATAATGTATAACAGCGCGCACATTTCCTTTGTTAATACCCATGCCAAATGCACTGGTGCACACTACAATTGGTGTCTCGTCCTGCATCCAATTGGACTGTACTTGTTTACGTCCTTCCATGGTCATACCTGCATGGTATTCCCCCACTTTGTAACCGTAGGCCTTAAGTAATTGAGTAAGTTGCGTCACATTACTTCGGGTATTGCAATAGACAATTGCGTTTCCATTTAATGTATTTAAAATTGTTCTTAAGCTATGAATTTTAACGGGTACTTTTTGAATACTATATTTTAAATTAGATCTTAGGAAACTATCTGTTATTATGTTGGACTGCTTAAAATCCAACTGTTTCATAATGTCCTGCTGTACAGTGGGGATTGCAGAAGCAGTCATAGCCAATATGGGTATATGGGGAAAAAGTTCTTTTAGAACATGAAGTTTTCGGTAGGAGGGTCTAAAATCATATCCCCATTGCGAAATACAATGTGCTTCGTCAATGGCAAATAAGGTGAATTTAATTTGTGTAATGGACTCTTGAAAACTTTTTTGTGCCAGTTTTTCTGGTGAGCAATAAATGAATTTATATTTTCCGCGAATAGCAGCTTTTATAATTTCATCCTGGGCTTCCTCGCTTAGTTGACCACCTAAAGCAATGGCTGGAATATTTTTTGATTGCAAATCCTTAACCTGATCCTGCATGAGTGCAATAAGGGGACTGATTACTAAGCAAATGCCATTCTCAAAAATAGTAGGGACTTGAAAACATAATGATTTCCCTGCTCCAGTTGGTAATAAGGTTAGGGTATCTTTTTTTGCAAGTACACTTTCAATTACTGCCAGTTGCTGGGGTCTGAAATTTTCATAACCCCAATAGGATTTTAATATAGATGGTAAGGATTTCAAAAATGTTTATACTAGCTTTTTCTTAAATAATCTAAGCGAATTTAAGGCTAAAACCACATCACTCAATCCCATAATTAATGCACCATAAGTAGGCCCCCAGGTACCTAATAAGCCTAATGCTGCAACGGGGATGGCTATGATATTATAAGAAAAAGCCCATCCTAAATTTTCTTTAATGGTTTCATATGTACGTCGTCCAAGTCCTAATGCCATCGGTAAGTTCTTTAAGCCTTGATTCATTAAAATTACCTGCGCACTTTGAATGGCAATATGTGAAGCATTGCTTAAGGAAATTCCAATGGTGGCTTTTGCTAATGCGGGTGCATCATTAATACCATCCCCTACCATAGCAGTTGGAACAATAGCAGTAAGTGCGTCTAATTTTTTTAATTTATCTGCAGGGCTTTGCTCACTGATTATTTCTTGAATCCCCAATACTTTTCCGACCGCCTCACATTTTTCTTTTCTATCACCACTTAATAAAATAGTATGGATGCCTTGCTTATGTAAAGTATCAATAACTTCTTTGGCCTCTGGTCTTATTTGATCGGTTACGTCTACCCAACCAAGTAGTTTGCCATTTTTTTGTATGTAAACATTGTGACCATCTTCCTCGCTTTGATCTTTTAATGTTTTAAACGAGCCGGACCAAAATTCATTACCTTCTTTATCAAAGGCTTGTATTCCCATGCCTTTTATTTCCTCAATTTTACGCCAATTGGTTGCATTGTTTATTTTCCAATGTGTACTAATGCATTTTGCAATTGGGTGATTGGAATATCTTTCTAAAGAATAAACCAATACTTTAAAATCATCCTCGGATAATGCAGTATTACCAACTTCACTTTGGGCATTCTTTATTTTAAATCCCGCAATTTCAAAATGACCTGTTGTAAGGGTACCTGTTTTATCAAATACCACTTGCTTAATATCCTTGAAAGTTTCTAAGCTTTTTGCGTTTTTAAAAATAACCCCATTTCTAGCTCCACGTCCCAAACCCACTGCAATGGCTGCAGGAGTTGCAAGACCCATAGCACAGGGGCAAGAAATAACCAATACAGCTATGGCTCTTAACATACTTGCACCAAAACCAATTGGGTTACCCGCTTCGTTATGTGCAAAAAAGTAGTTACCAATTAAAGTAGCTAGGGCAATGCTTAATACCAATGGTACAAAGATGGCCGAAATTTTATCGGCTAAAATTTGTACGGGAGGTTTTTCGCCTTGTGCCGCTTTAACCATTTTTAAAATATTGGCAAGTACCGTATCATTTCCCACTGCTGTGATATAGGCTTTCACCATTCCATTTTCAATGGTGCTCCCGCCTAATAATATATCATTCATTTTTCTAAAAACAGGCACACTTTCTCCTGTTACAATGGATTCATTTACATTGGCCTCTCCCCATAGTACTTTACAATCCATAGGAATGGTTTCTCCCGAATTAATTAATACAATATCACCAACTTTTAAAGTATCACTTTCTACATTGAATAAAATTTCTTTATGATTTTCGTCAAAAAAAATCATGTTGGCCATGACTTTTTGTGCTTTCACTAAATCTTTTAAAGCACGTTGTGTAGATTCAATAGAAGCATCTTCTAAATAGTTTCCAAAAAATACGAGTGTTAAAATAGTAGCAGTTGTTTCGTAGTAAGCAAACTCCATGCCTTTGCCAATAAGGGTTCCATATAAACTAAAACCAAATGATGCAATTGCTCCTATACTTACCAATACATTCATATTTGGAATCCCATTGAGCATACTATTCCACGCACTTTTTCCAAAATAGCCCAAGCCTACTATTAATACTGGAAGGGTTATCCCTAATTGAACATAAGGATTCATAAATACATGCATACCTGGAATTTGATGAATACCAGGTATCATATGTGCCACTAAAGGGACGGTAAAAATTAAACAAAACAAGGCACGATCTTTATTATTGTCCAACCATTTTTTGGCAGGGGCTGCTTCGGCTTGACCTCGCACTTTGTATCCTAAATTGGTTATTCCTTTTACTAGTGTTTCTTTATTTAATTCAGCAGGCAAGTCAAACTGCACTTCACCTTCCATAAAACTTACTTTGGGTTCTACCGCACCCTGATTTTCTAAATATTTATGAATGGAGAGTGCACAATTGGTGCAACTCATGCCGTCTACTTTTAATTGTACATGTTCCATAACGCAACTTTTCGGTTCTGATGTAAACTATTTTACATTACAAAGGTACAACCCTTTTCAGATTTCTGATTTTAGCTTTAGCATAGTTGGCGTATCTTTGTAATATGGAAATGAGCTATGATTTAAGTCAAATTGATCAAGTAGCAGAAACGCTTTTAAGCCAGTTTGGTCATATTCCCATTTGGGCTTTTTACGCACCCATGGGGGCTGGGAAAACTACTTTGATTGCACGAGTTTGCAAACTTATGGGTATTGCGGATGCGGTAGCTAGCCCAACTTTTGCTATTATGAATGAATATGATGCGCAAGGTAAGATGGTCTATCATATGGATTGGTATCGTTTAGAAGGTGAAGCAGAAGCGCGAAGAACTGGGGTAGAAGCGGCTATAGAGGAGGCTGACAAATGCTTTATAGAATGGCCAGAAAAAGCACCTGCACTTTTGCCAGATGGCAGTTTGCGCATAGAAATTGAAATTTTAGATCCAGAACATAGAAGGATTATTATAACTTCATAAAAACATTGCAGTATGAGTTCCTTTAAGCCCCAAATCTCCAGTTCCTTTTCCTATGAAACCCAAGAAGAAGTATTGGATATTCCACATAGGTCAAAGCCATTGTTAATTGGAATTCCTAAAGAAATCGCATTTCAAGAAAACAGAATTGGTCTTATCCCTGATGCAGTGGGCGTATTGGTTGCTAATGGTCATGAAGTGATGGTGGAATCTGGAGCTGGTGAAGGAAGTAGATATTCAGATCATGATTATGCAGAAGCAGGCGCACGTATTGTTTTTGAAAAGGAGGAAGTTTACAAATGCCCTATTTTAGTAAAAACAGCCCCCCCCGTGGAAGCAGATTTGCCTTATTTACAAATGCATCAGATTATTATTTCTCCTTTGCATTTGTCGGCATTAAAAAAAGAGTTGGTAGAAAAATTAATGGCTAAAAAAATAACCGCATTAGCTATTGAAAATATAAAAGATGAAAATCAAAATTATCCTATCCTAAGAAGTATGGGTGAGATTGCAGGTAGTGCGGTCATGTTAATTGCTGGACAGTATTTAAGTAATTTTAATCAGGGTAAAGGTGTTTTATTGGGAGGTATTAGCGGTGTGCCACCTACCAAAGTAGTCATTATCGGAGCAGATATTATTGGTGAGTTTGCAACACGCAATGCCTTGGCATTAGGCGCAAGTGTAAAAGTATTTGATAATAATGTTTCACGTTTACAAAGACTACAAAATAATTTAGGACAGCGCGTTTGGACCAGTGTATTGGAGCCAAAAATTTTAGCTAAACAATTAAAAACATGTGAAGTTGCAGTAGGCGCTTTGCGCAATGAAATTGGCCGCGCACCTATTGTTGTAACGGAGGAAATGGTTGCAGCTATGCGACCTGGCAGTATTATTATTGATGTGGCTATTGATAGGGGTGGATGTTTTGAAACCAGTGAGCTCACCAATCATGAAAACCCAATTATTACCAAGCATAATGTACTCCACTATGGGGTTCCGAATATCCCAAGTGGATTTGCGCGAACCGCTAGTCAAGCCATTAGCAATGTATTAATGCCTTTATTAATTCAGGTAGGAGACATGGGAGGGCTAGAAGAAATTATTTGGCAACAAGTGCATTTAAGAGAAGGCATCTATTTATACAAGGGTGCATTGACTGATTTTTACATCAGTGAAAAATTCCATCTTAAGTTTACGGATTTGAATTTGTTAATTGCCAGTAGGAGTTAATTGTTCCCGTCTGCAACTTTATAATCCATCAAATTAATATGCTTTGTACAAAAGTCATATTCCTGTGTATCATTACTACCAACAATAATTAGTTTATGCATTGCATATTTACTAATTAAATGATGGTATAAAGCATAACCTTCTTTGTCTAAGTTACTACATGGCTCATCTAATAATAAAATAGGGGTTTTAGAAAAAATAGCTAAAGCTAATTTTAATCGCTGTTTCATTCCACTACTAAAATACCTGATTTGCTTATTGGTAGCCGCTTTTAATCCAATTAGATCAATCATTTCTTGGATACTCAAATCCTTTATCAATGGCTTGAAGCTTTCGTGAAATTCAAATTGTTCTAGGGTAGTATATTCTTCTATTAATTCTAAATAAGGTGCAGCTATGCTAATTTGTTGAAATATCGTGTCTGTATTTTCGTTTCCCCAATCAATTTTTCCTTTTGATAAAGTTGCGTATCCTAAAATAGTTTGTAGCAGGGTACTTTTCCCGGAACCATTGTTGCCAATGATTGCGTAATGCTGCCCCATTTCAAAAAGGTAGTCAAGGTCCTTAAAAATCCAATCCTTATTGAATCTTTTACCTGCTTTTTGGAGGCTTATTTGTAGCATATTAATCTTCTTCTACGGCACCTTTACCAAAACGTTTGATAATGCCACGTCCACTTTCTCTAATGAAAGTAACAATCTCATCACGTTCATCAGTTGCAGGCAATTCTTCTTCTATAAACTCCAATGCCTGTGTTGTGTTCATGCCTTTGTTAAAAATATATCGATAGATATCTAATATGTGATTTATTTTTTCTAGATCAAATCCTCTTCTCTTTAAACCAACACTATTTACACCCCCATAACTTAATGGGTTACGCACCGCTTTAATATAAGGAGGTACATCCTTACTTACCAAGCTACCTCCTGCGATATATGCATGTTGGCCAATATTTACAAACTGATGCACTGCACTAACGCCTGCAATCCATGCATAGTCCCCAAGGGTTACGTGTCCTGCAATTTGTACGCTATTACTTAAAATACAATTATTACCAATAATACAATCGTGTGCAATGTGGCTATAAGCCATGATTAAACAGTTGTTACCTACTTTGGTAATCCAGCGGTCCGATGTACCACGGTTAATAGTTACAAACTCTCTAATGGTGGTTCCATCTCCAATTTCAACTGAAGTTTTTTCTCCATTAAATTTTAAATCTTGTGGATCTGCGCCAATAACAGCTCCCGGAAAAATGCGGCAATTTTTGCCCACTTTAGTCCCATTCATTATGGTTACATTGCTTCCAATCCAAGTGCCCTCGCCAATAACCACTTCGCCATGTATCACAGTGAATGGATCAATTTTTACATTGGGCGCAATTTTTGCATTAGGATCGATATAGGTAAATGGATGCGTCATGTTTTTGATTTAATTTTTATTCAGCTCTTTTAACTACTTGTGCAACTAAGTCAGCTTCGGTAGCTACTTTGCCGTTCACATATACCGTACCTCGCATTTCACAAATGCCTCTACGGATAGGAGCCGTTAATTCCATTTTCAGCAACATGGTATCGCCAGGCTTTACCATTTGTTTGAATTTACAATTATCTATTTTTAAAAAATAAGTATCATAGTTTCCTTCAGGCATGGCGTTAATGCAAAGAATACCGCCGGTTTGCGCCAATGCTTCAATTTGTAATACACCTGGCATTACTGGATTTCCCGGAAAATGTCCTGGGAAAAACCATTCGTTAAACGTAACATTTTTTACACCTACAATTACGGTGTCAGTTAATTCAATAATCTTGTCAACAAATAAAAATGGATACCTATGTGGCAATAATTTTTCAATCT
This sequence comes from Bacteroidota bacterium, assembly GCA_947453145.1. Classification (GTDB taxonomy): domain Bacteria; phylum Bacteroidota; class Bacteroidia; order Chitinophagales; family Chitinophagaceae; genus Sediminibacterium. The sequence continues at coordinate 55,035 of CANGFA010000004.1, read as the reverse complement.
GTTCTAAATCAAAAACAGGAGTCACTGCAGGGTTGTAAACAGGCACATCTTTAACGTGCTTATTTTTTTTAATATACTGCTTAATTTTTTTAGCAAATTCTACATTGCTACTATGGCCAGGACGATTAGCAATAATGCGTGCTTTAATTGGATAGCCGATTAAAGCTAAATCGCCAATGACGTCTAATAATTTATGACGTGCAGGTTCATTGGGAAATCTTAACTCTAAATTATTTAAATATCCTTCGCTCTTTACTTCTATCTTTTCACGTTTAAATACTTTGGCAAGTCGTCCCATTTCCTCATTAGTAACGGGTTTATCTACTACTACTATTGCATTATTGATATCGCCACCCTTAATAAGATCGTGCTCAAGCAAAGCTTCTAATTCATGTAAAAAACAAAATGTACGACATGGAGCAATTTCTGCTTTAAAATCTTTAATGGTTTTTAGGGCAGCATGTTGCGTTCCTAAAACCGGACTATTAAAATCTATTAAAGTAGTTATTTGATAATCTAAAGAAGGTAAGGCAACCATCTCCACTCTTTTGCCTTCATCATAATGAAAAATATTTTCATCAATACTATACCAAGCTTTTGCAGCATCCTGTTCTAATACACCTGTTTTTTCGATCAATTCTATAAAAGGTGTCGAGCTACCATCCATGATAGGAATTTCGGGACCATTTAATTCTATCAAAACATTATCTACACCCAATCCAACCAATGCAGCTAAAATATGTTCTACGGTACTCACTTTTGCATCACCCACTTGCAGGGTAGTTCCTCTACTGGTATCGGTTACTAAGTCGCAATCTGCTTTTATGATGGGCATATTAGGAAGGTCTATGCGCTGAAACTGAATACCGTATCCTGGGTTGGCCGGGTTCAATTTCATATCCACTAAGACGCCTGTATGTAATCCAGTACCACTTATGCTGATACTAGCAGCAAGGGTATGCTGTTTATCGGGATTGAAATTTTCATCCATGTTATAATAGTTTTGTCACCTATGCTTAAAGTGGTGATTTTCACAAAATTAGGCTAATTAGCCTTTTTGTGACAGTTGTGCGACCAATATTTCCAATTCTTTAACCCTTTTTTCCAAATTTGGCAGGTTTTTCATGTGAATTTGGGCTCTTAAGGCGGTACTATGTTCTGCAGCCGGGAATCCAGTTATGGTTGAATTTACTTTATCAATGGTTTTGGTAATGCCACTTCGAGCTGCCACTTTAACCCCATCTGCAACATTTAAGTGACCTGCGGTACCTGATTGGCCACCCATCATAACCCCTTTTCCTATCTTGGTGCTTCCACTTAATCCAACTTGGGCAGCAATTACGGTATTTGCTCCCACTTCAACATTATGGGCTACTTGAATAAGATTGTCAAGTTTAACACCCTTTCTGATAATAGTGGAACCAATTGTGGCTCTATCAATAGTGGTGTTGGAACCAATTTCTACATCATCCTCAATAACTACATTTCCCAATTGAGGTATTTTTTGATAACTACCATCGGCGGTGGGTGCAAATCCAAATCCATCACTTCCAATGATAGCACCTGAGTGAACAATTATATTATTTCCTAACACACAATCTGCGTAAATGACTACCCCTGGGTGTAAGATTATATTATTACCCATTTTTACATTTTCACCAATCACCACATTGGGAAAGATTTTCACATTATTTCCCAATTGAACATTTTCTCCAATATGCGCAAATGCAGCTACAAAGTGGTTTTCACCTAGCTTTGCTGTGCTTGAAATAAAAGAAGGACTTTGGATGCCCGATAAATTATGAGATTTTAATTCCTGATATTTTGTAAGTAAAGTAGCAAATGCAGCATAGGCATCGGGCACTCGAATAAGGGTTGCAGTAATGGGTGTTTTTAAAACCTGGCTTTCATTAATGATCACAATACTCGCCTTGGTTTGGTATAAAAACTCCTCATATTTTGGGTTTGCTAAAAAAGTAAGTTCGCCAGCTTTGGCTTCTTCTATTTTTCCAAATTGAGCAACGGCAACAGCAGCATCTCCTTCCACTTTTCCTTGAATCATCATTGCAATCTGTTGGGCACTAAATTGTAGCATGCTTAAATGTTTGAATGGGGGTTATTCGTTAAGTAAACAAATGTAAAATTTTTTCACCGGGGCAGAAAGACTTTCCACAATTAATGCGTTCTGAATAGATGAAATATTGGCTATTTCACCTGATTTTAGCAATATTTTAATGGTTTCATTGTCATTCTTGTACAAGGTATTGGACACGGTGCCCTTAAAACATAAAAAGCCAAGGTCCGCTTCACTTAAATTGAAACGCTCTTTTATGGTTTGATTTGCTTTAAGCCATTGTTCCTCACCGATAGGGGTGGGCTGAATTTGACATTTAAAGCATTTTCGATTGAGTAGTCCTTTACATAGCATGGATATAACAGGGTCGCTATTATTTTGCCATTGCTTGATAGCAAATAAAATATCGGTATCGTCTAAATTACAATAAGCAGTAAGATCAAGATCTGCTAATTGTATGTTTGCGTTTGCTAAAAAAGAATCTAATAAACTTCCAGTAAGCACAGTGCGATCATTTTGATTAAATAAATATTGCGCGCGTTCTATTATTTTAACCAACATTTTTTCACTGGCAACTACCGTTTTGTGTCGGTAAACCTGCCAATACATTAATTGCCTAGCAAATAAAAATTTCTCTACACTATTTAAACCTTTTTCTTCTACCACCAATTCATTGCCTTGGACCGTAAGCATTTTTAGTATGCGTTCGTATCCTACCACACCTTCGCTAACACCTGTAAAAAAACTATCTCGGGATAAATAATCTAAACGATCTACATCCAATTGTCCGCTAATTAATTGGTGTAAAAATTTCTTTGGATATTGATTGGTAAAAATTTGTATTGCTAAACTAAGTTGGCCTTTTAAAATGGAATTTTCTTCCTCATTTAAATATTGCATAATGCGCAATGAAATAGACTCGTGATCGATTCCTTTTAGTAATACTTTTTCTAGTGCATGCGAGTAGGGTCCATGACCAATATCGTGCAATAAAATGGCGGCCTTTGCAGCCAATGCTTCTTGAGGTGTTATTTCAATTCCCTTTTCTTTTAATTCATTAATGGCAATTGTCATTAAGTGGTAAGCACCTAAAGAATGGTGAAGTCGGGTGTGCACGGCACCAGGGTAAACCAACTGCGCCAAAGCCATTTGTTGAATTCTTCTTAATCTTTGGTAAAAGGGGTGACCTATGATTCCAAAAATGATTGGGTCATTAATGGTAATAAAACCATGTACTGGGTCGTTAATAATTTTTCGATGTGTAAAAGCCATAAAACTAAGTGTTGGTAAAGGTACGAAATGTGAATAACTACTAGGCTCTTTTTAACCCCTTAGTTTGCTAAAAAACTATATTTGTATGTCCACTTACTACCCTATAAATCAATACATAATATGAAATTGACCCAAACTACTTTAAACAAATTGGAAGATATTTTAGGTGAATCTGAATTTGTGGTGAGATACGAGCGAGGCAACTTTCAAAGCGGTTGGTGTTTATTGGAATCCAAAAGAATTGTAGTATTGAATAAATTTTTGAATTTAGAAGCGCGCATCAATACTTTACTTGAATTAATCCCTCAATTGGATATACAATTTGATAAACTTACTCATGATTCACAAAAATTGTTTGAGGAAGTAAAGCGTTTGTCACTTTCTGAGGCATAAGTAGGAGTTCGGTAAGCATGAAAATTGAAGTGGGCTATTTAAATTTGGAAAGAAGTATTTCTTACAGCAGCTAAAGCAACTATTTTGCTAAACATCACCATATTAGGATCCGGAACTAGCACAGGCGTACCTTTAATTGGTTGCGACTGTGAAGTTTGTGTTTCCAAGGATCCAAGGGATGCCCGATTAAGAACCAGCATCAAAATTGAATCTGAAAATAGAGCAGTGGTCATTGATACAACCCCTGATTTTAGGTATCAAATGCTAAGGACACAAACTACGCATTTGGATGCAGTTGTTTTCACGCATCCGCATCGGGATCATTATGCAGGACTAGATGATATTAGACCTTTTAATTTCCATTCCAATATACCCATGGAAATTTATGCAAATGCAATTACACAGGTTGCCATAAAAAGAGATTTTTATTATGCCTTTGAAAAAAATAAGGATGTAGGATTACCTGAAATGATTATTCATACCATTGAAAAAGATCCTTTTAAAATTGGCGACTTACATTTTACGCCAATACAGGTATTGCATAGGGAAATGCCCGTTTTAGGTTTTAGGGTTGGAGATTTGTCCTATGTAACGGATATCAATTACATTAGCAATGAAGAGAAAGAAAAAATAAAAGGTTCCAAAGTACTTATATTAAGTGCATTACGTCCGCAGCCACATCCTACCCATTTTACTTTAGCGGAGTCCATTGCTTTGGCAACGGAATTGGAAGTGCCAGAGGTTTATTTTACACACTTTAGTCATCAGATAGGTTTGCAAGCCGTTGTGGAGCCGCAATTACCTTCATTTATAAAGATGGCTTATGATGGGTTGCAATTTTCGGTATAAATACCTAAATGCAGTGTTATTTTAAATTTTAGTTTAGTACTAAAATGATTCAGCCATCTTGGAAAGCCTATTTCCTATTTTCAAGTAAAGAAATAAAAGGCATCATTGTTTTAGGTTTTGTTTTATTGGGATCGGTAAGTATCCGTTTTTTATTTCCTGCAAAACAGGAAAATTTAACACAGAAAAATGGGACCCATGCTAGCCCTATTACATTACATTTAGTAAAGTTTGATCCAAATACAATAGATAGTTTACAAGCAATTCAAATTGGTATACCTGCAAAACAAGTAAGTAATTTATTGCATTACCGCGCCAAAGGTGGTTATTTTAAAACCAAAGGAGATTTTGCAAAGCTATATGGGTTAAGCCCTAACTTGTTTATTCAGCTAAGTGCCTACATACAAATAGGAAATCATGATAATAGTAGTCTTCCTAAAACGCCTGGGGGATACTATAAATTGGGGCAATTTCATGGCGAAAAGGAGGAGATTTGGAAAATAGATTTGAATACAGCAACCGAAGAGGAGTGGAAACAAAAAACCTTCCTTCCGTTCATTATCATCCAGAGAATATTTGGCTACAAAAAATACCGAGGGGCTTTTACAAAAACAAGCGAGCTAGCAAAAATATATGGGATAACTGATTCCGTATATCAAAACTTGAGAATGCATTTGGAACTGAATAAAACCAGTACTTATAAGCTTAATGCGAAGGCTATGAACTTTAGTGATTGGAAGGCCATGGGTTTGTTCACCGACAGGCAAATATGGAAAATACTACAACTTAGAAAGGCAAATGAGGGTCGGCTTCAATGGGAAATGCTCATAGTAGAGCTGGATTTGACGCAGGCAGAGGGCGCTCAAATAAGGGATAGGGTGCGGTTCGAGGATTGACCATTTTTAGCCTAAATACTTATAATGAGGTGTTTGCGAATAAATTTCTTGAAGAAAATATTGTTTTTTCTAAAAATTTAATTAGTATTGATCTAGGATTTAATCCTAGTTTATGATTGCTTGCTTGAAAGCCTTCCATTAGGAAGGCTTTTTTTATTGTTAGAGTACTTTTATTAATCTTATTATTTTTCAAATTTTATAAGATTAATAAAAGGTGCCTTCCATTAGGAAGGCTTTTTTTATTTCCCGCCTGCTTTGAAAATTTGATTCACCGCACCTCCCAACATGGGAAATTTTTCTTTTACAAAAGCAGCAATGGTTTCAATAGATTGTTTTGCTTGCTCTGGAGTTACACCTGTTTCTTTTACTAAACGATCAATTAATTCTTGCATAAATTTATTTTTTAAATGATTTTATTTTTTAAGCCACTTTTAAAGTACTTAGTTTGCTTTTATCAAACATGGTCTTTGCATAATTTAAATTCACATTAAATTCAGTGGTTGTTGTTCCAGGTAAATCAAACATGGCTTGGGTGAATAGGCTTTCACAAATACTTCTTAATCCTCTAGCACCTAATTTATATTCCATTGCTTTTGCGGTAATGAAATCATATACTTCCTCGTCAATGCTTAATTTGATATTTTCTATCGCAAACAATTGCGTATACTGTTTGATCAACGCATTTTTTGGTTCTGTTAAAATGCTTCTTAAAGTTTCGGCATCCAATGGTTCCAAATGGGTTACAATCGGCAATCGACCAAGCATCTCAGGAATTAAACCAAAAGTTTTAATGTCCTGTGCATTTACAAATCGCAAAAGATTCTTACGTTGTAATTCTTGCTCATCTTTATTAACGCTAAAACCAATCGCATTGGTATTAATCCGGCGCGCAATAATTTTATCAATGCCGTCAAAAGCACCACCGCAAATAAATAATATATTCTTAGTGTCTACTTTAATCATTTTTTGATCTGGATGCTTACGACCACCTTGTGGCGGTACTAAAACCTCTGTACCTTCTAACATCTTTAATAAACCTTGTTGAACCCCTTCTCCGCTTACATCTCTTGTAATGGATGCGTTATCGCTTTTGCGCGCAATTTTATCTATCTCATCAATATAAACAATACCTCTTTGAGCAGCTTCTACATCGTAATCGCAGTTTTGTAATAAACGGGTAAGCATGCTTTCCACGTCTTCACCAACATAACCTGCTTCGGTGAAAACAGTAGCATCTACAATGGCAAAGGGGACATTTAATAATTTAGCAATGGTTTTAGCCAACAAGGTTTTGCCGGTACCTGTTTCCCCAATCATAATTACGTTGCTCTTTTCAATTTCCACTTCATTGGTGGAAACCGAAGGGAGGTTAATGCGTTTGAAGTGATTGTAAACGGCTACACATAATATTTTTTTTGCCTCGTCCTGGCCAATAATGTACTGATCTAAAAAGGCTTTAATGGCTGTAGGCTTTTGCACTTTCAAAGTGCCTGCTTTGCCATCTGCTTTTTTTTGATGAAACTCTTTTTCAATAATCTCATGGGCATGTTCGATACAGTTTTCGCATATATGTCCATCTTGGCCAGCAATCAGAATTTTTACTTCATCACGGCTACGTCCACAAAATGAACAGTGTATACTTGTATCGCCTTTGCTTGTTTTCATCTTCATTTTTCTTTAATTAGGTTTGCGGAGTCCTATAAACTCTTCGCAATTTTATCTACAATACCATAGGCAACTGCTTCCTCGGCATTCATCCAATAATCTCTATCAAAATCGGCCAAAATTTGTTCCATGGACTTACCACAGTTTTTTGCTAAAATTTTAGCACCCAATTCTTTGGTTTTTCTTATTTGTTCTGCTTGTATTTCAATGTCGGCACTGGTTGCTTGATAATAACCACCTAAACTTGGTTGATGTATCATTACTTCACCATGAGGGAAAATAGTACGCTTGCCTTTTTCACCCATACTTAATAAAATAGAACCCATACTTGCCGCTAGTCCCATACAAATAGTGTGTACGGGGCTTTTTATCAAGTTCATAGTATCAAACATCACCATTCCACTAGTTACTACGCCACCTGGACTATTAATGTAAAAATTAATTTCAGCACCTGGTTTATCGGCATCTAATAATAATAATTTAGTTACAATATCTTTTGCTGACTTATCATCCACTTGACCCCATAAATAGATAGATCTTTTTTCAAAAAAGATTTGCTCCATTTTTTTGTTCAAGAACCCGGGTCCATTATCTTCTTTTTTATCTCCCTTTGGTTCCTCCTCATCCTCCATTAAAAAACTTTTATTCAGTATCATATTTTCAGTTTGAAAAATTAGTTAATTATTTTTTTAATTTTCTAGGGTTAGTTAATAACACCTCGTCCACCAATCCGTATTCTTTCCCTTCGGCAGCGGTCATCCAAAAATCACGATCGCAATCCTTAGCAACAACGTCCACATCTTTATGGGTATGAATAGCAATGACTTCGTATAATTCGTGTTTTAATTTTTTTATTTCTCTTGCAGTAATTTCTATATCAGAAGCTTGTCCGCCAATTGCTCCACTTGGCTGGTGAAGCATAATACGGCTGTGTTTTAAAGCGGTTCTTTTACCTTCCACACCAGCACATAATAAAATAGCACCCATACTTGCCGCCATGCCGGTACAAATAGTAGCAACGTCTGGGCTAATGAATTGCATGGTATCATAAATTCCCAATCCTGCATATACACTTCCGCCTGGGCTGTTAATATACATTTGGATATCCTTGGTACGATCTGTACTTTCTAAGAACAATAATTGTGCAGTTACGATATTGGCAACATAGTCATTGATGCCTTCGCCTAAAAAGATGATTCTATCCATCATTAAACGGCTAAACACGTCCATGCTAGCTACATTCATGGGTCTTTCTTCTATAATATAAGGTGTAAGGTTGGTTACACTGTTTTGGTATTGGTGTAAACTGTTACTACTAATGCCACGGTGTTTAACGGCATATTTTTCAAATTCTTTTCCTATGTTCATATATATGTTTTTCAGATATTGTAAAGGTAAAACGCTTTCGCTTAAGCTAGTACAAAAAGGGTGCCAAACTTGGGTCATTTAGACAAAAAAAGACCCTTCATTTAAAGGAAGGGTCTTGAATATCAATTTAATAGCTATTAAATAGCTATTAAATTGATTAATGATGGTGCTGTTGTAATTTTTCAGCAAATTTATCAGCTGCAATTTTTTCTTCTTTTGCACTTACTTCCCCTTCGATGGCTTTGAACAATTTGTCGGTACTAATACGATGGTAGCTATCTTCTACAAATTTTCTATCCTGCATCATTCTTGCAGCATAATCTTCCAACCACTTATCATTGTCACCCAATGCACCTAATTGTCCACCCATGTAACTTAATAATTGTTGTTTTGCAAAATCTTTTAAATCTTCCGCAACTACTTCAATTTTATGATCTGCTATTAATTGAGTGCTAATTAATGTCCATTTTAATTGATCTTGGAATACTGGGTATTCTTTTTCTGCTTCTTCGGCAGTTCTTTGTTTTTCACCCCCATTTTGTAACCAACGTTTTAAGAAATCGGTTGGGAATTCCATTTTTGTATGATCAATTAAGGCATGATAAATTTGATCATGCAATTGATTACGAGACTGACCTTCATAGTAACCTTCAATATCTTTTTTTACGGCAGCTCTAAATTCAGCTTCTGTTGTAATAGTTTGATTTGGATAGGTTACAGTGAATAAAGTTTCATCCAACGGCGCTTTTTCTACGATACCTACTTTGGTAATTGTCAATTTAAAATACTTGTCTGCTTGATCCTTTGTTAAACCTAAATCACCTAAGATAATATCTAACTCTTTTTCCTCAAACGCTTTGCTCAATTGAATTGTAACCGCATCGCCATTTTTCTTACCAATAAATTCTTTTCTTGCTTTTGGCGCAAAATATTTAATTAATAAAGAATTGTCTTTTGATAAACCTTCCTCTATTTCATTGCCGTCTTTATCTGATTCAGCGAATGTTACATTTAATACATTCTCTTCGCTCTCAGAAACTTCAGGCTCTGTCATATTGCCGTTGCGAATTTGTAAACGCTCCACTTCGGCATTCACCATATCGTCTGTTGCTTCAATTTTGAAACGAGTTGCTTTTATACCTTTAGTGTCAATTGTAAAAGCAGGCTTTAATCCCACTTCAAAAGAAAAGTCATAACTACTAGGATTATTTACATCCATATTCGGAAACTCGGCAGTGACAGGTAGGGGTTGTGCAAATATTTCTAATTTCTCTTTTGCGATATATTGGTTCATTTCGTTTTCCACGGTCTTGATTACTTCGTCCTGAAAAACGGATTGTCCGTACATTTTTTTAATTAAACCAGCAGGTACCATTCCTTTTCTAAAACCAGGTATGTTTGCCGTTTTTGAATACTTTTTTAAGCTGGTTTCAAAACCTTTTAGGTAGTCCTCTTTTGCAATAGTTACTGTTAACTTGTCATTTAATGGTGCAATGTTGCTTCTTTTTATCGTTGCCATAATCTTACTTTTTTTGCTGCTTATTTGTAGTGTTTAAGGGGGGCAAAGGTAGGTTTTTACAGCTAAAAAGGGGTGGTTTTTCCAAAGAAAAAGCCCTCTTCTTGTTTAGAAAAGGGCTTTTAGGGATAAAACTGTGCGGATGGAGGGGGTCGAACCCACACGCCTCGCGGCGCTAGATCCTAAGTCTAGTGCGTCTGCCAATTTCGCCACATCCGCTTAGGGGTTGCAAACTTAATTGATTTTTTTAATTTTTCGGCTACTTTTTAAGTCCACCAACCCATTCGGTCATTTGTTGCTTAAAAATGTGGAATCAATCCTACTATTTTTTCTAAAAACAATTCATCGTTTTCATCAAAATGTGCCAATAATTCGCTGTCAACATCTAAAACCCCAACAATCATTCCATTATGATAAACGGGCACTACTATTTCAGATTTGGATGCACTGCTACAAGCAATATGCCCCGGAAACTTTTCTACATCCTCTACAATTAAAGTTTTTCCTTGTTCCCAAGCACCACCGCAAACACCTCGGCCTTTTTTTATCCTAGTACAAGCAACAGGTCCTTGAAAAGGCCCTAATACCAATTCATTTCCATGCACCCAATAAAAACCTACCCACAACCAATTAAATTGTTCTTTTAAAGCTGCACTGATATTCGCTAGGTTAGCGATTAAATTATTTTCACCATAAAGCAAACCTTCTATTTGTGGAATAAGGGATTCGTATTGTTCTTTTTTACTTCCTTTTAAAATGCTTAAATCTTCGGCCATGCTTTATTTATTAAAAATGAGTTTTAATTCTTTCTTCTCAACCCTTGCTACAAATGCAATAAATCCAACTAACAAAATACTTGCAAATAAATAATTAAATGCTTTATTGCTAGACACCCAAAGGATAAATAAATTGATACTATAAAGGAGTAGGGCAATAACAAAATAGGCAATTAGTTTTTTAGTTGCATAAGGGATAAAATATACTTTCTGTCCCCATTTATAACTCACCACCATCATGGTTCCATAACAAAGGAAAGTAGCCCATGCGCTAGCCATATATCCATAACGTGGAATAAGTAAGAAATTAATAGCAATGGTAATTACGGCTCCTAATAAAGTAATCCAAGCTCCCGCCATGGTTTTATTACTCAGCTTATACCAGATACTTAAGTTATAGTATACGCCTAAAAACATATTGGCCATTAATAATATGGGAACTACTCTTAAACCCACATACATATTGGGATTACGGATAAATGCTTTCCAGATATCTAAGAATAATACTACACCTAAAAACATTATACATAATGTGATGACAAAAAATTTCATCACCCTTGCATATGTTTTTTGAGCATTATCGGTTTGTGCTTGTTTAAAAAAGAATGGCTCGGCCCCCATTCTAAAAGCCTGAATAGATATGGTAATTAATATGGCTAATTTATAACATGCGCTATAGGTGCCCACCAATGCCTTATTGGCTTCGGGACTGCCACCATTCGCCCACCAGCCTAACATAATACGGTCCATAGTTTCATTAATCATACCTCCAAAGCCAACTAAAATGAGAGGAAGTGCATATAGCATCATTTGACTCCAAAGCTTATAGTCTATTTGAAAGCGTAAGGAACGAATTTCTTTTTGCAAGAGCAGCAAAACAAAAATATTTTGTAAAACATTTGCAATTAATATGTAACCTACTTCATAACCTGGTACATATAAACTAGCTATATAACTACCAGTATGTGAACTTGCATATTGGGGTAGCAAACTAATAAGGGTGTAGGTTGCAAATATATTTATTAGAATGCCACCCACTTTTATGAATGCATATTTTTTGGGTCTTCCTTCCAATCTTAATCTGGAAAAAGGGATGGTGGTTAATGCATCTAAGGCAACTACCCAGGCAACTAATTTGATGTATTCGGGATGTAAATTAATTTGTAATAAAGTGGCAATGGGTCCTCCCCAAATGAGTAAACCAGTAACAACCAATGCGGTTACTATAATCATGGAAAAACTGCTGGTATGGTATATTTTTTCTTCATTTTCCTTAGAACCAAAACGGAAATAAGCCGTTTCCATTCCATGTGTTACAATCACATTTAAAAAGGGGATAAAGGAGTAGACAATAGCCTGTTCCCCATAGGCAGCTTCGGTAAGCTTTAGGGTTAAATAAGGTGTTAGCAAATAGCTAATAAAACGGGCTGCTATGGAACTTAATCCATACCACATGGTTTGACTGGCTAATTTTTTTATACTACTCAAGGGATTGAAATTACAGCTAAATTAGTGAAAATAGTTTTGTTTATCTTCATGGCGTAAAACCGAATGTATGAGAGTGGTAATTCAAAGGGTATTAGAAGCAAATGTGATCGTGGAGGGTGCAATTGTGGGTCAAATCCAAAAGGGCTTAATGGTTTTAGTTGGCATTGTAAATGAGGATGATAAAAACGATATAGAATGGCTTTCTAACAAAATTGTACAAATGCGCATTTTTGAGGATGAGCAGGGGGTGATGAATAAAAGTTTGTTGGAAGTAGGCGGTGGTATTTTATTAGTGAGTCAGTTTACTTTACATGCATCCACTAAAAAAGGGAATAGGCCCTCTTATATTGCGGCTGCCAAGCCGGAAATTTCCATACCCCTTTATGAACAAATGATTCTTCAGTTGGAAAAAGATTTAGGCGCCTCTATTCAAACTGGAAAATTTGGTGCAGACATGAAAGTGTCCTTAATTAATGATGGACCCGTTACTATTACAATAGATTCAAAAAATAAAGAATAAAAAATGATTTATGGCAAATGAGTTAACTATTCAACAAGCGCAAGAACAGGTAGATGTATGGATTAAAACAATTGGCGTTAAATATTTTAGTGAGCTCACTAATTTGGGTATCCTCATGGAAGAAGTGGGGGAACTATCCAGAATTATGGTTCGTAAATATGGTGAACAGTCTTTTAAAAATAAAGAAGAAGAACTTTTGTTGGCCGATGAAATGGCAGACGTATTATTTGTACTAATCTGTTTGGCTAATCAAACAGGCATAGATTTAGCCACCGCTTTAGAGAAAAATATACTCAAGAAAACCAACAGGGATGCGACGCGCCATCAAAACAACGAAAAATTACACCGATAATTGATTCCTCCTTATCTTTGTCCACTATGAGTAAGACCCCAACAGACAATACATTACAAGCAATTATATCACATGCAAAGGAATATGGTTTTGTATTTCCGAGCAGTGAAATATATGATGGATTAAGTGCCGTATATGATTACGGTCCTTATGGCGCTCAATTAAAAAAGAACATTCGTGATTATTGGTGGAATTCCATGACGCAAATGAATGAAAATATAGTCGGCATTGATGCCGCTATATTCATGCATCCTACTACTTGGAAAGCAAGTGGTCACGTAGATAGTTTTAGCGACCCATTAATAGACAATAAGGATAGTAAAAAAAGGTATCGTGTAGATCATTTAATTGAAGCGCATGCGGAAAAGATGATCGAGAAAGGAGATCAAGCCGGAGCCGATAAATTAATTATGGATATGGATGCTTTATTGGCCAATGATGATTTTGCTGGCTTGAAAACATTAATTGAGGCAAATAAAATTCATTGTAGTGTTAGTGGTACCGGTAATTGGACTGAAATTCGTCAATTTAACTTAATGTTCTCTACCGAATTAGGTTCAGTTGCCGAAGATGCGAATACGATTTATCTAAGACCCGAAACGGCACAAGGTATTTTTGTAAACTTTTTAAATGTGCAAAAAACGGCAAGGATGAAAATTCCTTTTGGTATTGCACAAACAGGAAAGGCTTTCAGAAATGAAATCGTGGCGCGTCAGTTTATATTTAGAATGCGTGAGTTTGAGCAAATGGAAATGCAATTTTTCATAAAGCCGGGTACCCAAAAAGAATGGTACGAGCATTGGAAAAATGAGCGTATGAATTGGCATTTAAGCCTAGGGATACCCTCAAACAAGTATCGTTTCCACGACCATGTAAAATTAGCGCACTATGCCGATGCGGCATTGGATATTGAATTCGAATTCCCATTTGGATTTAAGGAAGTAGAGGGTATTCACTCTCGTACCGATTTTGATTTAAGTCGTCATCAGGAGTTTAGCAAAAAGAAAATGCAATATTTCGATACCGAAATTAACCAGCATTATATTCCTTATGTAATTGAAACATCAATTGGATTAGATAGAATGTTCTTATTGATCCTGTCTAATTCCTATGAAGAAGAAACAATCAACAAAGAGGACGGCACTACCGATTCAAGAGTGGTATTGCATTTGCCTGCAAGAATTGCACCTAATAAATTAGCTATTCTACCATTAACTAAAAAAGACGGCTTACCAGAATTAGCCAAAGAATTAATGGACGAATGTAAGAAATCATTCCATTGCTTTTATGAAGAAAAGGATGCGATTGGTAAAAGATATCGTCGTCAGGATGCTATTGGCACACCTTTCTGCGTAACCATTGACCATCAAACAAAAGAAGACGGTACTGTAACCATACGTCACCGAGATTCTATGACACAAGAGCGTATTCCTATGAGTAAAGTGAAGTCTTTGGTGTTAGAAGCTATCAACTAATCATTTAACTATAGATATATAAAAAAAAGGCCTCGATTATGGACTGAGGCCTTTTTTTGGGGAATAGTGTTCTATCATCAGATGGCTAATACTTTTCTACATTCATCAGATGCTACGCATCTTCTTCTTCTTAACCGAAGGATTCAAAGTGAACTTGTTTTTTATCTAATCCTAATTCTGTCATATTCTTACGCGCATCATCAATCATTGCTTTCCAACCACAAAGCCAAACATGTGCTGTTTCCTTATTGTTCTCTAATAATTTTTGGTATACTGGGTGTACATAGCCTGTATGAGAGCCGGCAGGCACTTCAGTTTCTCTTGAATAACAAGGATGGAAATGGAATCCAGGTTCTTTTGTTTCTAATTCTTTTAATTCGTCAATATATAATCCATCTTCAAATTTTCTACAACCAAATATTAAATGAATATTATTATGCGCAATTTTATGTTCATGAATATATCTTATCATAGATCTAAATGGAGCGATACCTGTGCCCGTACAAATAAAATATACATCGTTTTCAAAGCTCTTAGGTAATGTAAATACGCCTTGAGGTCCTCTTAAGGTGACTTTTAAACCAACCACGCCTTCGTTGAACAAATAGGTAGTACCTAATCCTCCTTCTAAATGCACAATAACAAGTTCAAATGTATTGGTGCCATTGGGTGCGGAAGCAATAGAATAACTCCTCCATCTTTTATTTTTCTGTTCATGTATTGGTAAATCCAAGGTCACAAACTGACCTGGGATAAAATCAAATTTTTCAATACTTGGAATTTCAAAATAAAAACGTTTTGTATTGGGCGTTTCATTTTCAATTTTTGTAATTACTCCGTCTACCCATTCAAGTGCCATAGCAATACTTTTTAATTATTCGTAATAAAAACCCTTTGAACATATACTTTATTGTTCGCGTAAATTTTGACAAAGTAAATGCCTGAATTTAAACTTCCAATACTAATATGTTGCGGGGTTCTTTGGTTAATTAGATTTTCCTTTTGGAAAACCTTGCTACCCATGGAATTGATTATTTCTAAACTTATCCCCTGAGTTTGGATATTGCTAAATTGAATATAAAAGGTATTGCCTCTAATTAAATTCTCAACATAATCGTAGGAAGTAATTTTGAGGCTAATTTCTTTTGCACTTGCTTCCGCAACATCCGTCACCAAAATTAGTTTATTATCTGATACGTTTTGACAATCTCCCGCAATCGTTATCGTTGCCACTTTATACATTGCATTTCTGGTTGGCTTATAAGATTGTTTAGTAGCACCAGTTATTAATGAATCGTTCAAATACCATTGATAAGCGCTGCCTGCAGAGCATATAAGACTATCGCCACTTTGTGTGATAGTAGGCTTATTATTTGTTGTAACATTAACTAACGTAGGTGTGGTTAAACCATCCAACGAGCTCACTTGTGTATTATAAAAGAAGTAAAAATAGTTTTGATAATTTCCTGATGCGGCAGCAACACTATTCCCGGTAAAACTAATAAGTCTGGAGGGGCCTAATGGATAAGTAGGATCGGCTGCACCATTGTTTCTAAATAAACTTGCACTATCACATTTAGAGATGATAATATAGTCACCTGCTTTTGGAATATTTAAGTTCAATGCATAAATACGACCTGTGTCGCCTGCCACAAATGAGGAGGCGCCAATCGCAGGATTAGGACTACTAGCAGGTATATTTAAAGAAACGGTTTGAATAGGATAGTAGGTGAAACTGCCATCTGTGTTCACGGTACCTAATGTTCCTAAAATAAAGTCCACTTTACCAGGATAAGCCGAATATAATTTTGTTGTTTCTAAGGTAAGCGCTTGTGTAGTATTTAATTTCATATAGTTACCGCTAAAACTATTGTATCCTCCACTTCCAGCTAAACTGGTATTGGTGTAAGGAGGTAATTTAGTTTGGTAACCCTGTGTTAAATATAATTTGCTTGCAGTAGAAGATGAGCTTGTATTGGTTCCAATAGCAATTGGATTATACAAGTTACTGGAATCGTACCAAAAATAATTGGTACCTGTTATAGGGCTATTTACATTTAGCTTAAGTGTGCCATTGCAAATTACAGCAGTTCCTGTTGGGGAGGTAATATCGGCAGCACTTACAATACTTGTGGTTAGGGAATTGTTATTTACTTGCTGGTCATTTGCCACATTCGCAGCAGCAGTAATGTTATAGGTAGTGTTTGCATCAATAGAAATAGGTGTTTGAAAAGTATAATTCATACTCTCAAATCCATTGAGTCGGCCTTTAAATGTTTCAGCGATATTTAAAATAGTAGCAGTACCTTTTTTAACAACTAAACTTAAAGGAATATTACTTTGATTGCTAGAACCATTGTTCATTATTTTTACTGTTACGTATTGCGCATTTCTTTTAAAAACGCCAGGAGCAGGGTTTACAACCTCACTCATTTGTAAATCGTTGGATGCACTTACTACTTTTAAAGTATAGTCCTGTGTTTCACCTATGGGGTAGCTATTACATGCATTTACATTGGCACTACTTGAAGTTTCCGTGACTACAATTCTCAACTTCATTAATTTCCCTACGGTCAATGTATTCGGCAATGAAATGGTGGAGGTATAATTTCCATTGGTTACGCCCGTGCTTGTTAAAACAGTTTCATTCGCATCAAATAAACTATTGTTATTATAGTCTATAAATACTTTTACAAATCTGGTATAATTGGTAGCGTCTACACTAGTTAATTTAATAAATACAGGAATCGTACCACCTGGTTCGCCTTGCACAAATAAATTTGAATTGTCAATATATTGATTAGATGAGGTATTGCTAAATTGAATATTATTTAAGCTAATACTATCCATTTTTGTTCCAGCGCTATTGGTTGCAGTTGACGCACAATATGCAGCACCACCAGCTCCACTAATGATTAAGGAATAAAATTGTTGTCCTCTGTCTAAGGTTCCTTTGTGGTTAACCGAAATAGTATAGGTATTTCCAACGAGTGTGGAATCCAATTCTACTTTTTCAACATTATCTATGCTATTAATGCCTCTAATGGCTGCATTATCTGGTATCGCTCTATTTAAGGTCCATGGATAATAAGTATTAGTACCTTTTTTAATCACTAAATCTAAGTCATTTACTAACCTATGCGTTGTGTCGTTAAGCGTGCTTTCGACACTACCTTTAACATCGGTCCAAACGATGGTTGCTTTTAATGGCTTGGCTCCCGAAGCAGTTACAGAAAAATTAGCAGTTTGTCCATTTTGTAAAATATTTTCATACACTAAATCAACACTGGAACTATTATTATTGGTTGTTAAAGCATTGTTTAATACCGTTGCTGCCTCACTCATATTTAAAACACCCCATCCGTATTTATAATCAGGTCCAGCTGTTGTTCCTGCTTCATTCGCAGTATGAATGGCAAGACCTTTTACAGTTGCTGCTTTTATAAATTTATTTGGACTCACTTTTTGACTTAACTCCTGTAATAAAAGTAGTGAACCAGCCGCACCCGGTGCAGCCATGGAAGTTCCACTTAAATAATTGTAGCTAGAGTCTGTTGCACTTACTGCAGAATAAACCGAGGATCCATCTGTAACAATATCTGGTTTAATTCTTCCATCATCGGTTGGTCCCCAAGAACTAAAGGTGGTCATTGCAGCATCGGATGCTTTTAAATAGCCACCACTGATAGGTCCAATGGCACCCACTGTCAAAATATTTTTTGCATTCGCATCCGTGGGTAAAGTTTCATAACTATTATTGCTACTTAAACTATCTGGTCTGTTTCCTGCATTATATAGTTTGCCACTTTCGTCTCTGCGCCAATAAGGCTGGCCTACTGCCGGACCTGCACTATTTCGGTTATTTCCTGCAGATTTTACAATTAAGTAATAAGGTGCATTGTAGGCAATCGAGTCATAACTTTGCGCACTATTAGTATATAAGCCAAATTTATAATCTTCTTTTTCATTCCATCTTCCATTAAATTCCCATCTGGAAGAGTCATTGTTATAATCCCATCCGCAAACAGTTCCATAAGAGTGGTTAGAAATTAATAATCCATTCGCAGCTGCAATGGACATTTCAGATGCGTCGTTGTTCCAATCATATGCATAAGCCCCTTTTATTCCATAGGACATTCCTTTTGCCAATGCGTTTACGCCTTTACCTAAAACAATACCCGCAACATGCGTAGGGTGATCCACTACTTTACTAGCATTGTCTTTTACAGTAATTCTACCTGCAAATTCCACATGTGTTAATCTTGGGGAAGATTCATCCCATACCCCAATTCTGTTGGTTATACTATCACTGGATCCATTTAAATTAAATCCAGTACTACCGCCCTGCCATAATTGATTTGTGTTTGTGGTAATGGCCTGAACAGGATCGGCATAAGTAGTTAGATAAATGGGCTGACCAAAACGATCGATGCCTATTAAGCTAGCTGTTTGATTGTTTTTAGTTTTGTATTGAACAGGCCATCCTTTTTCTTTAGATTTTATGATAGCATCGCTAAAGCTAGATCTTGATTCTGCATCAAGAGATTTGGCTGTATTTGATAGTACTACTTTTTGCGTCCCAATTTGAGCAAATAAAGATGGAAAAAAGAACGCAGTAGAAAGCAAAAGAATGAATGATTTACGCATGCATCTAATTTGTATTTAAAAATGACTGTTAAGTTTCTTAAAAATACAATGATTTCTCGATATTTTTTACAGTAATTTTATACAAATTAAGCTTATGGCTATTAGGTTAAATCATATCATGGCAGGTTGTATTTTATTGATTATTTTCTCATGTGCAAATAGGCGAATGAGTAAACTAAAATTCAATTTCAGCGGGTTTGTTTATGAGCATAAATTCAATAACATGCCAATGTTAGACAAACCTAGTTCTAAAGGGAGTCCATTCACGACCACCTTATATATTTATGAGCCTACAAAAACCGATCAGGTTCAAGCCGGCATTGTTCCTGGGCCAATGGTCAGCAAGATTAATACCAAATTAGTGGACTCTGTAAAATCTGATAATAAAGGCGCTTTTAGTATGTATTTACAACCTGGGAAATACAGTGTTTTTATAAAGTATGAAAATGGATATTATATTCCTTTTTATGCAGGCAAGGATTGGTTATCCATCATTGAGGTTAAACAAAATGAGTTTACAACCATGGATTTTGATGTAAGGGCTTTTGAAAGCGTTGAATAAAATGGGTAATTAAACAATAGGATTGGTATCTTTGCCGAGTAGGTATGAATGAGCAATCTTTGTTTGAGCGTTTAGAAAAATCCCCCCTCCTAAATAATTTGGTGGACAGGATTGCTATGTCTAATGGGAAAGAAAACCCGCTGCAAGTTTTTTTACAAAATTTAAACGGATCTTCTGCTGCTTTTGTATTACAATCTATTTTTGCAAATTCTAAAACCAATCATTTAAATCATATTGTGGTTTTAAATGATGCCGAAGAAGCAGCGTATTTTTTCAATTCTATTGAAAGTGTAACAGAGGCTTTGGATTTATTTTACTTCCCATCTTCCTTTAAATCGCCCCATAATTTCAGTGCACTAAATCCTTCGCATGTAATGTTAAGGACCGAGGCTTTGACCAAAATTTCGATGGGAGGGAATAAGAAAATAATTGTTACCTATCCTGAAGCATTTTTTGAAAAAGTGGTGTTAGCAAAAACTTTGCAACAAAACATCATTCAAATAAAAACCAATGATAGCCTTAATTTGAATGCCCTCATGCAACAAATGGTTGACTATGGTTTCGAAAGAACAGATTTTGTTTATGAGCCCGGTCAGTTTGCTTTAAGAGGTGGCATTTTAGATATTTATTCTTTTGGAAATGAAAAGCCTTATCGTATTGAGTTATTTGGGGAAGAAGTAGATAGTATCAGATTATTTGATCCAGCTTCGCAGTTAAGTGAAAGAAAATTGCTGCAAGTAAATATCATTCCTAATGTAACTACTCAATTTGAGGACACAGAGAAAATCCCATTGTTAGATTTTCTTTCCAAAGACACCCTTGTTTGGTTAAAAGATTGGGATGTTATAAAGCAAAAAGGGTTAGATCAATTTGAAGCACTAGAAACTTTTGTTACACATCATGCTGCAATGAATAAGGCAGATGAAAACGACCCACATAAAAAAGAGAGTCATATTGATGATTTTGAAACAGTAGCTGCTACTGAAGAAAAATTAATGTCTCATGTCCTTATTGAGTGGGGGTTTCACGCACATTTAAGTAAAGAAAAAATTGCTTTCAACACTCAATCTCAACCTGTTTTTAATAGACAGTTTCAGTACTTAATTGCCAACTTACAAGATTTAGAAAAGCAAGGGTATACTTTGTATTTATTTGCTGAACAGGCAAAACAATTGGAAAGATTGCACGCTATTTTTACGGATTTAAAAACAGAGATCCAGTTTATACCTATTGTAAAAAGTATTCACGAAGGTTTTATTGATCATGATCATAAAATGGTTTGTTATACAGACCATCAAATTTTTCAGCGTTATCATAAGTACAAAGTAAAACAAGCGTATAGCAAAAGTAAAGCCATAACATTAAGAACTTTACGAGATTTACAACCAGGCGATTATGTAACGCATATTGATCATGGAGTTGGAGTGTATAGTGGCTTGCAAAAAATTGAGGTGAACGGACATACACAGGAAGCAGTGCGCATTATTTATAAAGACAGTGATATTTTATATGTGAATATTAATTCGCTCCATAAAATTTCAAAATACACAGGAAAAGAAGGCGCTCCGCCTAAAGTAAATAAATTGGGATCGGATGCATGGGTAAAATTAAAGGACAAGACCAAAGCAAAAGTAAAAGCGATCGCATTTGATTTAATCAAATTATATGCGCATCGTAAAGCCCAGGCAGGTTTTGCTTTTACACCGGATAATTATATGATTCATGAGTTGGAAGCATCCTTTATGTATGAGGATACCATTGATCAAGCAAAGGCCATTGCCGATGTTAAAAAGGATATGGAGCAAGCCTCGCCCATGGATCGTTTAGTTTGTGGAGATGTGGGTTTTGGTAAAACAGAGGTAGCCATAAGAGCAGCCTTTAAAGCAGCTATTGATGGAAAGCAAGTGGCTGTTTTAGTGCCCACCACCATATTGGCATTTCAACATTATAAAACCTTTAAGGATCGTTTAAAAGATTTTCCGGTAACGGTGGATTATATCAATCGTTTTAAGTCTTCCAAAGAGAAAAAAGAAACCATTGAAAAAGTAAAGGAAGGGAAAATTGATATTTTAGTGGGTACGCATGGTATACTTGGGAAAGAAGTGGTCTTTAAGGATTTAGGTTTAATGATAATTGATGAAGAACAAAAATTTGGCGTAGCGCATAAAGAAAAACTAAAAACCTTGAGAACCACGGTGGACTGTTTAACACTTACAGCAACACCCATCCCAAGAACATTGCACTTTAGTTTAATGGGTGCTAGGGATTTAAGTATCATTAATACAGCCCCTGCCAATAGGCAGCCTATTCATACGGAGGTGCAAGTATTTCATGAGGATGTAATTAGGGAAAGTATTTATTATGAAACCGAAAGAGGAGGTCAGGTTTTCTTTATTCATAATAGGGTCCAGGGTTTATCAGAGATGTGTGCTATGATTCAAAAATTGTGTCCCGATTTAAGTATTGGCTTTGCACATGGGCAATTAGAAGGACATCAGTTGGAAGAAAAAATATTTGACTTTATAGAACGTAGATATGATGTATTGGTGTGTACCAATATTGTGGAGAGTGGCGTAGATATTCCAAATGTTAATACGATTATTGTAAACAATGCGCATCATTTTGGATTAAGTGATTTGCATCAATTGAGAGGAAGGGTAGGGCGAAGTAATAAAAAGGCCTTTTGTTATTTACTAGCACCACCTATAAGTACTTTGCCGGATGATTCTCGTAAGCGCTTACAAACATTAGAGCAGTTTAGTGAATTGGGTAGTGGTTTTCAAATTGCGATGCGCGATTTGGATATTAGAGGAGCAGGGAATTTATTAGGAGGAGAGCAAAGTGGATTTATGGCCGAGATTGGATTTGAAATGTATCAGAAAATTTTAGCCGAAGCGGTTAGAGAATTAAAACGTTCCGACTTTCAAGAATTATTTAAAGAGGAAATTAGCAAGCAGGATGATTTTGTTTCGGATTGTACGATTGACACGGATTTGGAAATTATGATACCTGATAGTTATGTAGAAAATATTGGCGAAAGACTTTCTTTATATACCAGACTAGATCAATCAGAGGATGACGCCGAATTGGAGCAAATGAAATTAGAGTTAACCGATCGGTTCGGTCCTTTGCCAGCGCCAGTGAATGATTTATTTATAACTATACAATGCAGAAGATTAGCTATTGCGCTTGGGTTTGAGAAGATGACTTTAAAGGACGATACCATGCGTTGCTTTTTTATAAACAGGCCTGACTCACCCTATTTTGAAAGCGAAACTTTTAAGAATTTATTGTCGTTTACCAACACTTCTATGAATAATGCGCACTTTAAACAAGTCGGAAAAACATTTATTCTAGTGATCAGAGATATTAAAGGAATGGAAACTTGTTATCGCACATTGACTAAAATGTATAATGGGATATTTGGAAAATAAAAAAAGCCGCTGAATAATCAGCGGCTTTTTTTATAGTTGTTGCTTTTAAGCAGTATACTAAAAACCTTTAGTTGCTACTCCGTCAGCAATTGCTTTTAAAGCATTTGCTTCGCTCATGATAGCAGCCATCTTATTTCCTTTACCATCGTGACCGCCTGCCATGTAACCACCTTTTGCAGTTTTAGTTACAACAGCGTCATGCATTGGTACATTTTTTTCTTTTGTTTTTAAGCAATAAGCTTTGATCATTTTTGAAGTGTCCATTTTGTATAAATTTTAGTGTTAAAATTGCTGAATTGAAAGTAGGTTATTTATTGTGATTCCCTTTGATATAACATTGATTTTTTGTTAAAAATTGCCTTTTTTAGGTCTAAAACTAGCTTTAGACGTCAATTTTGGCATATTTAGCATGGCTTTCAATGAATTCTCTACGTGGCGCCACTTCGTCACCCATGAGCATACTAAAGATACGGTCTGCCTCAGCAGCACTATCAATTGTTACTTGTTTCAGAGTTCTGCGACTTGGATCCATTGTTGTTTCCCATAACTGGTCGGCGTTCATTTCTCCCAAACCCTTATAGCGCTGAATGGTTACTGAACTATCATTTCCTCCACCTAATTTCACAACCAAATCCTTACGTTGTTCTTCGCTGTATGCATATTCCTGTTCCTTGCCTTTCTTAACTAAATACAAAGGAGGTTGCGCAATATAAACGTATCCATTTTGCACCAACTCTTTCATATATCTAAAGATGAATGTTAAAATCAAAGTAGCAATGTGAGAACCATCCACGTCGGCATCGGTCATGATGATTAACTTATGGTAACGAAGTTTCACAATGTTCAAAGCTTTAGGATCTTCGGGTGTACCAACGGTTACTCCTAAGGCTGTGTACATATTTCTAATCTCTTCGTTCTCGTATATTTTATGCTCCATTGCTTTTTCAACGTTCAAGATTTTACCACGCAAAGGCAAAATGGCTTGGTAGCTTCTATCACGTCCTTGCTTGGCTGTACCACCCGCAGAATCTCCTTCCACTAAGTACAACTCACATCTTTCAGGATCGCGTTCAGAACAATCGGCTAGTTTACCTGGCAAACCACCGCCTGATAAAACGGTTTTACGTTGTACCATATCACGTGCTTTTTTGGCAGCAACACGCGCTTGGGCAGCTAATATTATTTTTGAAATTACATATTTCGCTTCTTTAGGATTTTCTTCTAAATAAGCTTCTAATGCACGTCCTACAGTGGTTTGCACCACACCACTTACTTCACTATTACCTAACTTAGTTTTAGTTTGACCTTCAAACTGAGGTTCAGGTACTTTCACCGAAATAATAGCACTTAAACCTTCTCTAAAGTCATCTCCTTCTACCGTTACTTTTGCTTTATCAAACAGGCCTTCTTTATCACCATAGCTTTTGAATACACGTGTTAAGGCAGTTCTAAAACCAGTAACGTGTGTACCTCCTTCAATGGTATTGATATTGTTAACGTAAGAGAAAATGTTTTCTTTAAAGTCGTCGTTATATGTTAGCGCTACTTCCACCATTACGTTTGAAGCTTCGTCTAAACCTTCAACATATAATGGAGAACTAATAATTGGGTTTCTATTGGCGTTCTTATCTAACATTTGAACGAACTCAATAATTCCACCTTCGCTGTAAAAATTATTTGTGTACGGTTGACCATCTTCCCCTAATTCTCTTAAGTCCGTTAAAGTGATACTAATGCGCTTATTTAAATAAGACAATTCACGTAAGCGACCTTCTAATATTTCTTTCTTGTAAACGGTTTCTTGGAAAATGGTAGCATCTGGCCAAAAGTGCACATGTGTTCCAGTCTTTTCACTAACGCCAGTTTCACGTACCGCATATTGAGGCGCACCAATGCAATATTCTTGTTCAAATATTTTACCTTCTCTTTGAACAGTTACTAATAATTTAGTACTTAATGCGTTTACGCAACTTACACCCACACCGTGTAAACCACCTGATACTTTGTAGGTATTTTTATCAAACTTACCACCAGCGTGTAATACCGTCATTACCACCTCTAATGCCGACTTTTTTTCTTTAGAGTGCATCGCAGTTGGGATACCACGACCATTATCTTGAACACTAATGGAGTTGTCTTTATGTATGGTTACTTCAATGTGAGAACAATAGCCTGCTAAAGCCTCATCAATGGAGTTGTCCACTACCTCATATACCAAGTGGTGTAAACCTTTGGAGCCCACATCACCAATATACATTGCAGGTCTTTTTCTAACCGCCTCCAGGCCTTCTAATACCTGAATACTATCGGCACCATAATTTTTATTTTCGGCCGAATCTGGGGATTGTAAATCTTCTGACATAAATAGGAATATTTTTTGTTTTATAGGGCGTTTTAAACGTATACAAACTTAAGAAAATTAAAGAGTTAGCGAATGAAATTTAGTCGCTTTAGTTATCCCCAACCTAATTCGCTTGTGAATTATTTAGAAGCCGAAAATGAGGCTAAAAATGGCCTTTAAATGGCATAGTTTTTAGGCAGTCATATCCAGTATAATTTTTTAATTCAAAATGTCATTTTTGGGTCACAAAATGAACCTTTTACCACCGTTTAGTGTTTATATATTAATTTTACATCAATATGCAAGCACTTGATATCCTAAAATATGCTAATAAACCTGCCGAATACAACGGGATGGCATTGTTATGGCATAAGGATCAGCATATTCCTGGTTCTACTCAATACAACATAAGGCGTTATGCGGCACAGGATACTTGGACCACAGAGGATACGGGTATGTTTGTATATCATTTCAATGATGCGCATCCAAAGGATAATTTTTTAGAGTTGCGTTTTTGTATCGCTGGAAATCGTTTTTGTGAAAATAAATTATGTGGTAATTGCAATCAAGTGCCCACCGAAGATTGCGCTGGACCATTGCGTACGGTAGATGTTTTTAGCTTTCATTTTACAGCTACTTTCTTGCATCAGTTTATGCATAACGTTAAGTTGACAAACACAAAGGATGAAGTATTAGCATTTAGGCATCCCAATGCTTTTACAAAAATATTTCCATTAAGTGTACGTAAGAGAAACACTTTAGATAGTGTTTTAAACCATAGCTACAGTGGTTCTTTAGAAAACATATTTATCAATGCAAAAATCCACGAATTACTTTTACAAAGTTTGGATGTAATTGTTGATGATGAAAAAGAAGCAGGTTTTACCTGTAAATTTTTAGCTGATGATCGCGGTAAAGAAAGTATTTATCAAGCCCGTGAAATTTTATTACAACATATTGGGGACCCTATTACCATAAAGGAATTAAGTCGAAAAGTGGCCATGAATGAGTGTTACTTAAAGAAAGGCTTTAAAGAAGTTTTTGGTACTACGATATTTGATTTTTACCAACAGCAAAGAATGGAGCATGCCAAGTATTTGTTGTATGAAAAGGCATTAAGTGTAACGGATGTTTCTGCTTTATTGGGCTATTCTAGTATCTCTCATTTTTCCGCTGCATTTAAAAAGCATACTGGCTTAAAGCCTTGTGAATTGTTGAACTAATTTGGCTTAATCTAGCCCGTTCAATTGCCATTTATTTTTTCTACTCCTTTTTTAGTTAATTTTAGTTCTATAAAATAATTCTATGCGAAATTTATTAGCCGTTGCTGCCATTTTATTGTTTAGTTCTTGTATTAATCAAAGAGTAGATTTAATAGTGCACCACGCACTAATTTATACCGTTAATAATGACTTTGCTACAGCAGAAGCGATGGCGGTGCAGGATGGAAAAATTGTTGCTATTGGCACCAATGATGAAATTTTGAAAGAATATAAATCCGATAGTTTAGTTGACGCAAAGGGCGCTGCCGTTTATCCCGGCTTTATTGATGCGCATGCGCACTTTTTAGGATACGGACAAACTTTGTATGCAGTAGACTTAATGTTTGTGCCTAGTTGGGAGGAAGCAATTACACGTGTAAAAGACTTTGCTGCCAAGCATCCTGGTAAAGGATGGATAAAAGGAAGAGGTTGGGATCAGAATCGTTTTCCTGGTAAGCAATTTCCAACTAATGCAGAATTGAATGTATTATTTCCCGACCGTCCAGTGTTATTAGAAAGAGTAGATGGTCATGCAAGTATTGCGAATGATTTTGCCCTGAAATTAGCGGGTGTAATGCCTGGTCAAACTATTGAGGGAGGACAGTTTATGATGCAGAACGGCAAACTCACAGGTCTTTTAGTGGATAATGCTGTTGGAGTGGTAGAAAGTCATGTGCCAGCAGCTACTCGAAATGATTATAAAGATTGGTTAACAGCGGCACAGCAAAATTGTTTTGCAACAGGCTTGACGACTATTACGGATTGTGGGTTAAGTCCTACAGATATTGACAATGTAGATGCTTTGCAAAAAAGCAATGATTTAAAAATGCGCTTGTATGTAATGCTTAGCGATAAGCCTGAATCTTATGCATCAAAATATTTTACAGGTGGTGGTTATGTAACAGAAAGATTATCGGTAAAAGGCGTAAAGGTATATGGAGATGGGGCTTTGGGAAGCAGAGGTGCTTGCTTAATTCACCCTTATTCAGACAAACCCGATTGGACTGGATTTTTATTAAGTAGTCCAGCGCATTTTGATTCCATCGCAGCGAA
Source organism: Bacteroidota bacterium (assembly GCA_947453145.1). Taxonomy (GTDB): domain Bacteria; phylum Bacteroidota; class Bacteroidia; order Chitinophagales; family Chitinophagaceae; genus Sediminibacterium. The sequence goes on along the minus strand of CANGFA010000004.1, from coordinate 27,095 downwards.
ATTAATTAATACCGATTTTCAAATGTGTACACATGCCATTGGGGATAGTGCTAACCGCACTATATTAAATGTGTATGCTAAATATTTAAAAGGCAAAAATGATAAACGCTGGAGAATAGAACATGCGCAAATTGTGAATCCTGCCGATTTTCATTTGTTTGGAGACAATAGTATTGTGCCATCGGTTCAGCCAACCCATGGCACGAGTGATATGTATTGGGCAGGCGATAGATTGGGTGCAGAACGCTTAAAAGGCGGCTATGCATACAAGCAATTATTAGAACAAAATAATTGGTTGCCATTGGGAACCGATTTCCCTGTGGAAGAAATTAATCCTTTTAAAACATTTTTAGCAGCTGTTGCAAGACAAGACAGTAAAGGTTTTCCTGCTGGTGGCTTTCAAATGGGAAATGCATTAACACGTGAACAAACCATACGTGGTATGACTATTTGGGCAGCAAAAGCAAATCGTATGGAAAAGCAAGTAGGTTCTTTGGAAGTAGGGAAGAAAGCAGATTTTATAATTTTAGATAAAGACTTAATGAAAGTTGCTACAAATGATATTTTAAATGTTAAAGTTAATCGTACCTATCTGAATGGGGAAAGGGTACACTAATAATAAACCTATGAAACAAATTTATTTATCTCTACTATTGATTATTGGACTTGCATATACTTCGCAGGGACAAACTAACTACAATTCAGGAAACCCCTATGCAAAGTCAATCTTTTTTGAATTAGGTGGACCAGGTTTAGCATCCGTAAATTATGATATGCGATTTAATAAAACCGGACAAGGTCTGGGATTTAGGGCAGGTATTGGAGGATTTCCCGCGTATGATGTTAACTTACTCACCTTGCCAGTTGGCTTAAATTACATTGCTTCTAAGGATAATAGAAACTTTTTTGAATTTGGTGCTGGATTCACTTTTATTTCTGCTAACCCTGATGGTAGCGGTATATTTAGTGGAAGTTTTGGACACACCACTTTAGGGTATCGCCTACAACCAAAGGATGGTGGCTTTACATTTAGGGCTACCATGAATCCGGTGTTTACTGAGGATGGTTTATTTCCTTTTTATGCAGGACTTGGTTTTGGTTGGAAATTTTAAATTCCAAAACTTTTTGAACTTACAATCCCACCATATCCTTAGGTATTACCCATGCATCAAATTCTTCAGGGGTTACATATCCTAATTTTACCGCCATTTCTTTAAGTGTAGTTCCTTCTTTATGTGCTTTTTGAGCAATTTCAGCTGATTTGTAATAACCAATTTTAGTATTTAATGAAGTCACTAACATTAAACTATTGTTTACATGCTTATTGATGTTTTCTTCGATAGGGGCTAAACCAATTGCACATTTTTCATTAAAGCTCATACAGCCATCGCCAATTAATCTTGCACTGTGCAAGAAATTATAAATCATCACAGGCTTAAATACGTTTAATTCAAAATGACCCATTGATCCACCAACATTAATTGCTACGTCGTTACCCATTACTTGTGCAGCAATCATGGTTAATGCTTCCGATTGAGTAGGATTTACTTTGCCTGGCATAATAGAGGATCCTGGTTCATTATCAGGGATAAATAATTCACCAATACCACTTCTTGGTCCAGAAGATAACATGCGCACGTCGTTTGCAATCTTCATTAAACTTACAGCAACTGTTTTTAGTGCACCATGTGATTCAACAATTGCGTCATGTGCAGCTAAGGCTTCAAATTTATTTTCAGCTGTTACAAAAGGTAAGCCAGTTAGGTTGGCAATATGTTTTGCAACATTTTCGGAATATCCTTTTGGTGTATTAATACCTGTACCTACTGCAGTTCCACCCAATGCCAATTCGCTTAAGTGTGCGAATGTATTTTCAATGGCTTTTAATCCATGCTTTAATTGACTTGCATATCCACTAATTTCTTGACCTAATGTAAGCGGGGTAGCATCCATAAAATGGGTACGACCAATTTTTACAATATGCATGAACTCGGCACTCTTTGCATCCAAAGTACTCTTTAAAGTTGTAATTCCTGGAATGGTTACTTCTCTTAAAATTTTATAAGCTGCAATATGCATTGCCGTTGGAAAAGTATCGTTTGAAGATTGAGATTTATTTACATCGTCATTAGGATGTATGAATTTTTCTTTATCGTTTAAACTTCCACCATTTATTACATGGGCACGATAAGCAATTACTTCATTCATGTTCATATTGCTTTGTGTACCACTACCTGTTTGCCAAACCACTAATGGAAATTGATCATCGAGCTTGCCTGCTAAAATTTCGTCACATACTTGACCAATTAAATCACATTTTTCTTTAGGTAAAATACCGGCATCAAAATTAGTTAAAGCGGCGGCTTTTTTCAAATAAGCAAATGCGCGAATAATTTCCTTGGGCATTCTGTTAATGTCCTGCGCTATTTTAAAATTTTCAATACTTCTTTGCGTTTGTGCACCCCAGTAAACATGGGCTGGCACTTTTACTTCACCCATCGTGTCTTTCTCAATTCTGTATTCCATAGTGGCATATTTTAATACCGCAAAGGTAATACACCCTGAGAAAATAAAAGGAATAAAATGAACTAAAATAGGAACAGTTCAATGACCTTAAGCACTGCTATTGATGGAATTAATGCCCTTTAAAATGAGGCTTCCTTTTTTCTTTGAAGGCAGCTATGCCTTCCTTAGAATCTTCAGTCGTAAAGCATTCGCCAAACAAATTGGCTTCCATCTCATAGCCATTTACGTTGTCGTCCCAAACTGCATTTATGGCTTTAATGGAATTGCCAACTGCGATAGGAGATTTTTCATGTACAACCTTTAATATAGAAAAAGCTTTATCTAATAGTTCGGTTTGAGGGACTACATAATTTACCAAACCATAATTCATTGCTTGCGTAGCATTTATAGTTTTACCTGTTATAATTAATTCCATTGCTCGCCCCTTTCCTACACGTTGTGTTAGTCTTTGTGATCCACCGTAACCTACCATAATGCCAAGGTTCACTTCGGGTTGGCCAAAAACAGCGCTCTCCGATGCAATTACAAAATGACAACTCATGGCTAATTCACATCCGCCGCCCAATGCAAAACCATTTACACATGCAATTACTGGTTTAGGCGCATTTTCTATTTTAGCAAAGACGGCCTGACCTCGTTTAGCAACTGCAATGGCTTCTTCCTTTGACAAGGATTCAAATTCTTTTATGTCGGCACCGGCAACAAAACTTTTTAATCCTGCACCAGTTATGACTACACTTTTTATTTCTGGGAACTTATAAACGCGATCTATCACTGCATCCAAGTCCGCAATGACTTGTTTATTTAACGCATTTAATACATCGGGACGATTAATGGTAATGATCAAAGTATGATCTTCCATCTTGGTAAATAAAGTTTGGAAAGACATATTGAAGTGATTTTAATTTCTATGTTCAGCCACCCATTTTTTTATATAATCTGCTATATCGCTGGTAGTTGCACCAGGACTAAATAAGGTACCAATCCCCATTGCACTTAAACTGACATTGTCCTGTTCTGGAATAATTCCTCCACCGGTAAGTAAGGTATTGGTTAATCCTTTTTCTTGCATTAACTGATACACTTTCGGGAAAATAGTCATGTGTGCGCCGGATAAAATACTAATTCCAATTGCATCAACATCCTCTTGTAATGCTGCTTGCACCACCATTTCGGGACTTTGACGAAGGCCAGTATAAATCACTTCCATGCCTGCATCTCTTAATGCAGTAGCAATTATTTTGGCGCCTCGGTCATGGCCATCAAGGCCAACTTTCGCTACTAATACTCTAATGGGTTTTACTGCGCTCATTCGGATTTATTTAAACATCCATGATAGATACAAGTTACATTAATTTGAGGATAATAATTGCAAGCTGTATTCGATTCTCGCAACTGTATCTTTCAATTCGATATTTTCCACAATTTCAAAAACGCCGGGTCCAAATTTGCCACCTACTAGCATAATTCTAAAAGGCAACATCAATTCACCCGGTTTTAATGCATGCTTGACAACTAATTCTTTAAACTCATTCTCTAAGTCGGCTGAAGGAGCAGTAAGCATACCTGAGTCCGTTTTACTTTTATATAATGTTGTCAATTCAGTAAAGAATTCACTTTTTTTAGTGTCCCATTTTGGTGCAATACTTGCCGTATCAATTTGAGTAGGTGCTTGGAAAAAGAAACTACTTTGAGTGATAAAATCAGGGATTAATTGACAACGTTCTTTAACCAGCCCCATAATTTTTACTAAATAATTAGGGTCATGCACTTCAATACCTTCTTTGTCAAAATGTGGCTGCACTAATGATGCTAATTTTTCATTATCCATTTTCTTGATCCACTCTGCATTAAACCACTTTGCTTTCTCGTAATCAAATTTCGCCCCGCCTTTGTGCACTCTGTCTAAAGAGAAACCAGCTATCAATTCCTCCATGCTGTAAATTTCTTTATCCGTTCCATCATTCCATCCTAACATAGCTAGAAGGTTAACAAAGGCTTCTGGTAAAAATCCTCGTTCTTTAAATCCAATGGTAGTAGTGTTGGTATTGGGATCAAACCAATCCATCGCAAACACTGGAAATCCTAAACGTTCTCCATCACGCTTGCTTAATTTACCATTACCGTCTGGCTTTAATATCAAAGGCAAATGCGCCCATTTAGGCATTTGATCCAAACCAAATAAATACTTCCATAATAAAACATGTACCGGCGCACTTGGAAGCCACTCTTCACCTCTAAAGGCATGTGTAATTTTCATTAAATGATCATCCACCACCACTGCTAAGTGGTAAGTAGGCATGCCGTCGGCTTTTAATAAAACTTTATCATCTACCATATTGGTATCAAAGCTTACATGACCTCTAATTACATCTTCCAAACTCACTTCCTCATTTTCGGGCACCTTAATCCTGATGACATGCGGCGTATTATTTTTTAATAACTCATCTACCATTTCTTTTGAAAGGGTCAAGGAATTTTTCATATCTAATCTATGAGCGCGACTGTATTGAAAATTGGGGATCTCTTTTCTTTTGGCTTCTAAATCTTCGGGGGTATCAAATGCATAATAAGCATTGCCTTGCGCAATTAATTTATCTGCAAATTCTTTATACATGGGCTTCCGTTCGCTTTGACGATAAGGTCCATAAGGGCCTCCATGTAAAGGGCTCTCGTCAGGCACTAAACCACACCAAGCCAAAGTGTCCTGAATATATTGTTCGGCACCCGGCACAAAACGGGTTTGGTCGGTATCCTCAATTCTTAGTATAAATTCTCCGTTATGGTGTTTAGCAAATAAATAATTGAATAAAACAGTTCTGACACCACCCAAGTGTAAACCACCTGTGGGAGAGGGGGCAAATCGAACTCTAACCTTAGCATCCATACTTTACATCATTTTTACAAAGATAATATTCAAACGGGCAAAAGAACTATTTATCTTTGGGTATGTATTTGATTAAAACACCTTTTTGGTTGCATACATTTTATCCAAAATGTACCTGGAATATCCCCTCCAAAGAAAAGGTGATTTATCTAAGTTTTGATGATGGGCCACACCCAGAAGCGACCCCATTTGTTTTAACTGAATTAAAAAAATATAATGCAAAAGCAACTTTTTTTTGCATTGGAAACAATGTGCTAAAACATCCCAATATTTATGAGTCTATTTTGCAAGAAGGTCATAGGGTTGGCAATCATACCTATGATCATTTGAATGGTTGGAAAACGGAGTGCAGTATTTATTTAGAAAATATAAAAGACGCTGCCAATTTAATTGAAAGTAATTTATTTAGACCACCGTATGGCCGGATCACTAAAAAGCAAATTCGTTTTATAAGATCTTCGGAAAATTTGCCACAACAAATAATTATGTGGGACGTATTAAGTGGTGATTTTGATTTGAATTTAACGGGGGAAGATTGCGCGCAAAATGTTATAAAATATACAAAGCCTGGATCCATAATTGTTTTTCATGATAGCCAAAAAGCATGGAACAGGATGTCGGTTGCTTTGCCCATGGTTTTGGAATATTTTTCCAATTTGGGATATCGATACGAAGCCATTCCTTAATCTTTCCTTTATTTTTTATATGATAAAAAAAGGCCAAGGTAGAAACCTCGGCCTGTATAATCCGTACCCTATAAAAAACAAAAAGATAAAGTCTGTACTAATAAGACCTATCGTCCAAAAGCTAAAACGATGAAATAATTCTTTTTAGTATGTGGGGTGGAAAAAAAACCTTTTTTTTGCATCTACAACTAATGTTATATGCGTTTTATTGATACACATGCTCATATTTATGATGAATCAATTCTTCCAGAGATAGATCATATATTAAACAATGCTCATTTGAGTGGTGTAGAAAAAATATTGATGCCTGGAATTGATAGCACTTGTATTAAGGATATGTTGGAATTAGAAGAAAAATATCCGCAAAAATGTATTGCTATGATGGGCTTGCATCCTTGTTATGTGAAAGAAAATTTTGAATCCGAATTAGCAATTGTGGAGGAATGGTTATCCAAAAGAAAATTTGTGGCCATAGGAGAGATCGGATTGGATTTTTATTGGGATAAAACTTTTACTGAACAACAATTCATCGCTTTTAAAACACAAATGCAATGGGCTATAGATTTTAATACACCCATTGTGATTCATACGCGCAATGCCATGGGGGAAACCATTGAAGCGGTAAAACCATTTGCAAAAAAAGGATTGCGTGGCGCCTTTCATTGTTTTAGTGGCAGTAAGGAATCGGCACAGCAAATTATTGACATGGGATTTTATTTAGGATTAGGGGGTGTACTTACTTATAAAAATGCGGGTGTGGCAGAAGCAATAAAAGATATTCCAATGGAGTATTTGTTTTTAGAAACCGATGCACCTTATTTGCCACCCGTTCCTTATAGAGGTAAAAGAAATGAGCCTGCATTTATGATAGAAGTAGCCAAGAAATTAGCAGAAATAAAGGACTTACCCTTACATGAGATAGCGGATATTACAACTGCCAATGCGGAAAGGTTGTTTGGGATGTAGAATAAGCCAATTCCCATATTTTATCTTACATTTGCAACCCCAATAGAGAGGTGTCCGAGTGGTTTAAGGAGCACGCTTGGAAAGCGTGTATACGGCAACGTATCGGGGGTTCGAATCCCTTCCTCTCTGCAAAGCCTGTCACGAAAGTGACAGGCTTTTATGTTTTAAGGCTGCGTCACAAGCTCGCTTGTGTAAGCAGACGAAAAGCATAAAAGACAGAAGCAAACGAAGTTTGCTTCTGAAAGGCTTTGGTAAAAGAGCTCGACTCTGGGATGCCGGAGCAAAGCGACGGCAATCCAAGTTTTGGGGATGTCGCTGAGCATAGTGAGGCGGCTATCCGAATCGTTTGAAAGGCTTTGGTAAAAGAGCTCGACATATGTTAAAATGTAGATTAATTAGTACCATTTTTATTACTTTCTAACATTTCATCTACTTCCTTTTTATAGATGTTGATTATTTGAATAGCTGTTTTTATCGCTTCAATAGAGAGTCTTTTTGATTGAGATGTTTTACTCATTAAGTCGTTTAAATCTTCAATTGCAGCCTTAAATGTAAGTTGAGCAGCATTTAAATCATTATATGATTTTGTAATCCATGCAAATTTAAAATAGCTTTCCCAAAACTTATATTTGCTAAAATCTATTGTGGTATATTGGCCAGCATTAAAATTATTATTTGTATCTTTTATTAATTCAAAAAAAGCCTTATTGCTTAGGGTATATCCAATCGAATCATTTAATGAAATTGATTTAAATGTTAAAAGAATTGCATCATCAATGTCCCCCCTTTCGTATGCCTTCCAACCATCATCTCCAACTTTAGTAGCTTCATCATAGTTTTCTCTAAGTCTATTTGAAAGGTTGTATGTATTAAGAATTTTGTTTATTTCTTTTAATCGATTTTCTTCATTTAATTTGTTCCAACTTTTATAATTATATTTATTTGAAATCATGTCAGCTTCTTTTTGAGAAATATTTTTTATTAGTTTTCTATCTTTTGAATATTTCTTGTTGTAGTCTAAAAAATAGTTGTATAAATTTTTTTGATATTCCTTAATTTCTTCATTTTCTGAATTATCATTTGTGTCATTATCATTTGTGTTATTTGTTACACTATTTATATCTCTTGAAAATAGCTTACTTGTTCTTGTTTTGTTGATTAATTCATAACGATGTTCTCCACTTCTACTAATATCACAGTATTTTTTTTCTTCATATCCAGAGTTGTATAAAACACCGCTAAGTATACCATACTGCATTGCATTATTGTAAATCTGAGGATCCTTTATGGTGGTCAAATCAACCTTATCTTCTTTCTTGATTTGTTTGCAGTAAGCACACTTGTACGTGTAGTGATTTGTATAAACATATTCAGAAATTTTCTGAGCTTGTAGTTTGATCCCGAAAATGGTTATCGACAAAAATATTATAAATAATTTTTTCATACTTTAATTGGATTTAAACATAGTATCTAATAAATTACATCATGTCCCTCATGTTTATGTTCGTGAAATCGATCAAAACAGGATTGACTGCAAAATGCTGGCCCAGCACCTACAAGATAATCGAAACCAGTTTCAATTCTATTCCCATGACTGTCTTTCATTATCATACATTTATCATCTACACCACTTGTAAACTCATTATTGCAATAAAGACATTTGTAAGTTTTGCTTGCTTTCTTTGAATTGGCCTCTCTTTGATCCTCCTCATCAAATTGTCTCCTTTTCATGCGCTGTATAACAATTTCACCCCTGGCTTCATCCGCATCCAAAGTACTATCATTTGAAGTTGCTTCCGTTTCAGTTCGAACTTTAGAACTTTCCTTACTTGTTTTAATTTCTGCATCTTCCTCAGGAATACTACTTGCTTGACCTTGATCACAACTGATCGCAAGTATACTGAATACAACGATTTGGATTAAAATAACTATGTATTTTTTCATATATCATTTTTTTTATTAGCTACCACATCCAATCTGGATGTGTGTCAAAAACGTTTAATAATTTTCCTTTGCACTCGCATCCTTTTTCTTTACAACTCATGCAAACAATAAATTTCTTTTTACATTTTTTACATTCTACATTTGTAGACTGAACAGTATCTATTTGCCCGAAAGCCTTTTTACATTTTTCGCAATTTCCAGTTTGAATAATTAACATATTGCTTTTATTGAATTTTAATTAAATCATTGCAATATTTAAAAGTATTGGACATGGTCCAAAAAGGCCATTTCTTCCACATACTCTTAAAAATGTTGATGTTAATGGAACAGGTGCCGGTATAGCTCTAGGGAGATCAATTCCTCCAAAAGGAATAAGTGTGATGCCATTTGCTAAAAGCCATGCAGTAAAATCTGCAACGCACAACATATTGCTAAGTATTGGATTGCCAATTCTTTTTAAGCCAAATCCTATTGCTATTTCATTTGAAAGACAACATTTAATATTATTAAGTTGCGCAAATAAATTATAAGGATATGCAGTTGCTGACGATCCAAATGCGTTTACCAATGCAGTTTTATACTTCAATGAATTTGTACTAGTATATACAATAGGATAAGGGAATAAATCAATTAGTAAAAAGCCTTTCTTTGCGCAAGCTGTTAAAAAATCTACTTTACTTGCAAATAAAACACCAGGGAATAATGCTGTTTGTATTGCTCCAGCCCAAGCTGTGCTTCCTACAGCTGGTCTGCCAGCTGCTGACCAACTTGCAGGTGAAGGATTATAGAAATAATTTACAGGATTTATAGGTGGAGCCTCCCCAATTAGTATTTTTTTAATGTGTGGTTTACATTTTGAGTTTTTTGGCATTGAAAATGCATGAATGATTTTTTCAATGTCAACTTCACTAGGATATTCTCCTTCAGCATTTAAAATACACATGTAATATAAATATCGTAAATAGTGAACATGGTAATTATTAAAGTAAACATTAAATAATGGGATTGCTTTCCCATCAAAGTAGTTACCTGCAATACCAGTTGGCGTATTATAATCAACTAATGTTATCATAGTATTTTTATTTTTCATAATAAAAATAGATATCATCAAAATATATATTTTGTCCTTTTCTGTCCATTTACCCTAATCGATAACATTATATAAACAAATTATTAGAACTTTGTTATATATGTCTAAAAAGCTAAAAATACAAGTTGAACAGGTATATGGGATGCCCATTAAATATGGCAACCAGTGCCAGCAGCTTTCATTAGCTATTTTTGAACAAACAGGGGAGTATATCTCTTTTCAAACCTTAAGAAGGTTTTTTGGCTTCATCGATAAACCAAAGAAGCCAACGGTAAAAACCTTAAATATTTTAGCAAAGTATTGCGGCGCTCGGCATTATGAGGATTTTATTAACGGGGCAAAAAAACTTAAAAAGGATAGTATCGTAGAGTTGGTATATAATATTCCTTTAAGAAAAGAGTTAGACCTAAATTTTCATTATACATGTAGGAATATGGCCCATTATTTTTACATGAATTTGAACAAGCTAGATGAAAACATTTCTTTTTTAGGTGCTTCCAAAGTTGCACAAGAATATTTATTTGAACGTTTCCCTTTTATTGATCATGCCAATAATGAAATATACCGAAGGTCATTAAAAGCTTATGCTAAAAACAAAGGGGACATTGATTCAAATGTTTTTGTAGATAGTTTATTGTATTTAGCCAATTTTTTAAAAGATGGGAAATCCGGAAAGATGCCCATTAGTATAAGTATAAAACAATTACCTAGCCTACATCCATTTTTACAGGCTCGACTTATTGGCACTTATTTAATTCATTTAAAAGGGGATAAAAATGAATTGGTATCAATGGCTTTTGATTATGCTGAAAAACAAAATAATGTATTGGCTAATGAGTTTAATTTCCCCTTTTTTAACTACATGATGGTCGATTATTTTAATCATTGCAAATTGTATAAAGAATCAATTAAAATGATTGAGCTTGTAAGGTCTATTAATTCCCATCCTACAAGTTGGTTGGAAACTGGATATTATGAAACACTTGAATTGATTTATTGTATTGCTTTGGAAGGGGTGGGTGATATAAAAAAAGCAACATCAATTTTCTCAAAACTTGATAGGGACCATTTCCATTTTATTTTCCAAAAATACTATGGTATTCAATATTTGAATTTGAAAAAGAAGTTGAAATTAGGCTTTGACACTAAAGATCAGTTAGAGCTAAATACATTGTATAGAGAAACTAAATTTTTAAACTTATAAAATGCTGCTATCTAAGACTATTCGTGTTTTGGGGGAAACGCAAAGTGTCGAGGATAGCAGTATTTTTTCAAAAAAATAAGTTCCTACTTCTCCTTCATATGCTCATCCATTCTTTCGTTGTACTGTAAAGGTTCGTTTTCCCAATTTTTATTGTAGGAAACAAACATGGCAATCCAAATGGATCGAGATAAGCGCATAAAAATAGGTTGTAATAAAATGACTAATGCGATGGAGCTAAATAACCAATATAAAATGCGGTTGTCATCTAAATTAAATGTCATTCCTATGAGGACTTTCCATGCCACAAAACTGGAAACAAAATAAGCAACGGTTAAAGCATAACTCACATACCCAGTACCTACATAAAAACCTACTTCAATTTCGGTGGGTTGTCCGCATACGGGACAACGATCATTCATCTTGGTAATATTAGACAAGTCGTAAGCATTGTTAGAAACAAATAATTTACCTTCTCTACAACGAGGACATTTATTAGTCAATATACTTGAAAATATATTTTTAGCCATACCACAAAGGTATTGAAAAAAGAGGAGGCTTGCTAATCTTCTAATACCTGTTCCATTTTAATCCCCCTGGAACCTTTTATTAAGAGTGTGCGATTTTCCAAAGCTTGCGCCTTAAGCCATTTTTTTGCATCCAATGCATTTTCGAAATAAGTATAATGATGCTTGCACTTTTCAAAATCGCCACCAACCAATATAACTTGCTCCCAATGGTGATTTTCTAATAAGGTGATAAGCGCTTGATGTTCGGCCAAGCTAGTATTGCCTAATTCCTTCATCCCCCCAATACATACAATTTTATGTGTAGCGTTTAATTTAGCAAAATTCTCTATTGCCAATTGCATGCTACTTGGGTTGGCATTGTAAGCATCTAAAATAACATCGTTGCCTTTCCATTTTAATAATTGGGAACGACTATTTGAAGGAGCGTAATTTTCAATGGCAGCTTTTATTTTTTCTGCAGGTACTTTAAAGTATAAGCCAATACTCACTGCTGCTAAAATATTAGGTAAATTGTATTCACCAACTAATTGCGTTTGAATTGTTTGAATAGGGGAGCCCTTGATGAAGTTTACTTGTAAAAAACTATTTACGGTTGTAGCATTGGCCTGCAAATCACCGCTTACGTTTCCGTAAGTATATACCGATGAAAGTCCATCACTCATATTAACCAAGTAGGTATAATCACTCATTACAAAAGCAGTTCCGTTATGATTTCTTAAGTAATCATATAACTCACCTTTTCCTTTTTTAACTCCATCTTCGGATCCAAATCCTTCTAAATGCGCTTTGCCACAATTAGTAATTAATCCATAATTAGGCATCGCATATGCACAATAACTTGCAATTTCATTTAAATGGTTGGCACCCATTTCAATCACAGCCATTTGAGCATCGGTTTGAATACTTAAAAGCGTTAAGGGCACACCAATATGATTATTGTAATTTCCTTGTGTCGTGTAGGTTTTAAAATGACTAGCCAAAACCGCATACACTAATTCTTTGGTGGTGGTTTTTCCATTGCTGCCCGTGATGCCAATAAAAGGAATGGTGAATTGTTCACGATGATATTTTGCGAGGGCTTGTAAAGTACTTAAGACATCATCCACTTGTAATATGCGATTGTCAATTGCTTCACTATATGCAATGGGTTCGTCCACAATGGCAAAACTGGCACCATTTTCTAATGCAGCTAATGCAAATACATTTCCATTAAAATTAGGACCTTTTAAAGCAAAGTATAAATCCCCTAGTTTTAGTTTCCTAGTATCAGTTTGAATTTGAGGATGCTTCTTGTAAAGCTCGTATAAAAATGAAATTGAAGGGAGCTTCATTTTAAAAAAGTATTATCTATTTATTGCGGTAAGCAAGCAGGTAGCAGTCGCAACCAAACCTTCTTGACGTCCTGTAAAACCCATCGTTTCCGTCGTGGTTGCTTTGATTGAAATATCTTTGTCGCCAATTTTTAAAATGCTCGCTATGCAGTTTTGCATTTCAATAACGTAAGGTTTAATTTTTGGCGCTTCTAAACAAAGTGTTGCATCGATATTTACGATTTGATATCCCTCTGCAGTAATTAAATCGTAGGTATGTGCTAATAATATTTTACTATCTATATTTTTATAAGCATTATCTGTATCGGGAAAATGTGTTCCAATATCACCTAAGCTTAATGCACCCAATAAAGCATCACAAATGGCGTGCAATAAAACATCGGCATCGCTATGACCTAACGCACCTTTATTATGAGGGATTTTAATACCTCCAATCCACAAATCTCTACCTTCAACTAATTGATGAAAATCGATACCAGAGCCAATGCGTAATTTCATTGACTTATTTTTTAAAAAGTCTTTTGTACCAGGGTGTAGCATCGTCAACCGCTTGACTTGCTGCGTCTAAGCCAAAAGCGGAAGAAACGCATCTAAAACCAATAGAGCTACTTGATTTATCTTGATCTAGGAATCTTCTAGTACCAATATTTAACCAATAAGGACGGTCTTTCCAGCTTCCGCCTTTGTATACTCTAGATTTATTGGAGATAAGCGTTGTTACATCGGAATCATAAGAAGCAACTTCGGGCTCGTCACCGTCTAAAGCATCAGATCCTCTGTATGGATTCATATCACTCATGTCTTTACTGCTCAATGGACGATAAATATCTTCCACCCACTCATTTACGTTCCCACTAATATTGTACAATCCCAATTTATTTTGTAAGAAGCTATTTACTTTAGCAGGGAAACCAGCACCATCATTTGCATAACCAATCATGCCCATGTAGTCGCCATTACCACTTTTAAAGTTGGCCATATACATCCCTTGTCTTCCTTTTTTGGTATTTCTTAAATCTTCTACACCAAGACCTCCCCATGGATATGGAGAATCTGAATCTACTACACTTGCACCGGGATTAGCAGCATTGGACCCAGCCTTTTTATTTTTAAAATTGGAAATATAATTTTTAGAACTTGATACTTTAGCAGCATACTCCCATTCTGCTTCGGTGGGTAATCTAAATTCAGGAACTACAATATATTCCTCGTCCGACTTTATTTTTTTTGCAGTTGCTGCAGGTGCAGCAGGAGTTGGATTTGCATTCCCATTTGCTATATTTAATTTACCTAAGTATGGTGTTGTTTTTGGATCTGGAATTAAACCATATCTAAATAAGATTTGTTCATTTGCTCTATCCGTTCTCCATCTGCAATAATCATTTGCTTGAACCCAACTCACACCTACCACTGGATAATCGTTAAATGCTTTTGCTCTAAAATAACCTTGCACCATGGGTTCATTGTAAGCTAAGGGTTCTCTCCAAACCAAGGTGTCAGGAAGTGCTGCTTTAGCAACGGCAGCATAATTTTTTTCCAACCAATGTGTATAGTCTCTGTATTTTTTATTACTTACTTCGTATTTGTCAATTCTAAATGAACTCACCGTAGCTCTGCGGTAGGGATTATTCCATTGTCTCATTTCATTTTCTTCCGTATTCATACCAATATTATACGTTCCTCCTCGAACCATTGCCATATCCTGAAAAGGGTTGGTGTTTTTAGCAGCTAATTGAACAGCTGTTGCATTATTTGTTTGGGTAGATGAGAGCATAGTTGGGCCCAAAAACAATACTGCAAAAAACAATAAAATACTATTAATGAAATTCATATAAAAAGTTTATTCAAAATCAACGGAAATACTCCTGCGAATATAGTTCGTTTTTTATTTATTTAATCATCATAAAGCCATAAACTTATGTTAGTAAAATCCTAATTTTAGCACATGAATAGGGCCAAGTTCAAGATTTTACTACTTTTTGTATGTTTTACCAATGTTTTATTGGCTCAAAATAGCCCATTGGCAAAAGGGAAATGGGCAAAAATGGCGGTGAATAAACATGGCATTTTTAAGCTCACTGGTGCTCAAATGCGTGCCTTGGGCTTTAGTTTTCCAATTACTTCCTCGCAAATTCAGTTATTTAGTTTTAACGCTGCTTTGCTTACGGAAGCTGTTCCCGCGAATCCTTCTACTGGATTAACTGAAAACGCAATTAAAATAAATGATGGAGGAGATGGACAATTTGATGATGCGGATTATTTTTTATTTTATACCCAAGGGCCAGTTCAATGGAAACAATCCGGTCCAGAAAATGCGGGTAAACATTTTTCACGAACTGTGAATGATTCTGTTTTTTACTACTTAACTATTGGTGCAAATGGGAAAAGAATTGCAGTTCAAAATACCCCAACAGCCATCTTTGAAAATAGAAACATTTTTACGCAACACTTGTTGTTCGAAAAAGACACCATCTCTTTTTTAAATAGTGGTAAAACTTTTTGGGGATTGCCCATGGGCGTTGGGGCAGGGAAGCAAAACACACTTAGCTTTTTGGCTAATACCAACAATATGAACAGTGCAAGTAAAATAGATTACTTTGTGCATGTTGCTTCTACATCTTATCAAGTTGGAGGTCAATTTGATTTTTATTGGAACGATCAATTAGCGCATACGACCATGTTGCAACCTGCAAGTGGTATGTTGTTTGATGATATTGCCAAAGAAGCAATAGACAGCTTTACGAATGTTGCTAATATAAGCTGGCCTAATAAAAGTACTTTAAAAGTTGCTTATTCAAGTGCGAGTAACACAGCCACAGGTTGGATAGACTACCTTGAATTATTAATAAACAAACCCATTGGTTTTTGGCAGGATAGCACTTTATCCTTTGGTATTGAAAAAGATTTTCAAAAAGGTCAAGTAGTGAATTGTTTGATTCAGGATATAGATGCATCCGCTATTATTTGGAATGTTACAAATGCACAAAATCCAATTCAAGTTAATTGGCAAATACAGCCTAATAATGGAGGTAGTTTTTTTCAAAAAACAGATTCCGCCCAGGCATTTTTTTCGGTAAAAAATAATGTGTACGAAACACCTGTTTTGTTAGGGGCGGTTACCAATCAAGATTTACTGGGACTTTTGGGAGAGGTTAATTATATTATCATTTCAGCACCTGCTTTTTTGGAACAAGCAAAAAAGTATCAGCAATTTCAATTAACGCAATTTGGACGCAAAGCAAAGGTATTTGATGCACGTGCTATATACCATGATTTTTCAGGTGGTGAACCTTCCCCTATTGCCATTAGAAATTTCGTTAAATACCTAAAAAACACAGCTGTTAAAAATAATTATAAAGCACCGGAGTACTTGTTATTGTTAGGTATGGGGAATTTTAATGCAAAAAAAATGAACTTGGATTTTGAGTTGCCTGTATATGAAAACAACAATTCGGTATCCATACTTTCAAGTTTTGCTACCGACGATTTTTATGCTCTTTTGACGGATGGAGATGATATTAATAATTACAATGCCATTCAAAATTTATCCCTTGCTGTAGGTCGGATACCTGCAAGAACTATTGCTGAAGCGGACAGTTCGATTTCCAAATTAATAAATTACCAATCCAATAAAAAAGGGGGTGCATGGGAAAACAAAATTACTTGGATTGCGGACGACGGTGATTATAATTTGCATTTACAAGATGCAGAATCTATAGTTGCACATTTACAAGCAAAAGCACCGCATTGGAATCATAATAAAATGTATTTAGATTTATTTTCGGCAGTTGCTTCTACTTCCGGAAATACTTACCCATTGGCCAATAATAATTTACAACAATCGGTACAAGACGGCACACTTTTAATTAACTACACTGGGCATGGAAATTATTTAAGATTATCGGAAGAAGGGGTGATTACTCAAACCCAATTTGAGAATTGGAACAATAGGGATAAGCTACCTCTCTTGGTAACTGCTTCCTGCAATTTTGCACCCTATGATCAACCCGGATTAAATGCAATCGCCTGGGATGCATTTATGAAAAATGGCAAAGGAATTATTAGTTTAGTTGCTGCCAATCGGCTCGTGTTTGCTTATAGCAATAAACAAATAAATGATTTATTTATTCAGCAATTATTAGTCAATGATTCGGCAGGTAATTTAATGAGTATTGGAAAGGCTTTACAAATAGCCAAAACCAAGAATTGGGCAATGGGTGGTGACAGGGTGAATGATTTTAAATTTAGTGTAATAGGCGATCCGGCGCTGGTTTTATCTCATCCAAATAATCAATTGCTTACACAAACAATCAATGGCAATAAATTTAAAATTAATGATACCTTATTGTCTGGAAATACCTATCAGTTAAAAGGGGTTGTGCAAGAAGGTGGTAAAACAAAAACAGATTTTAATGGATTGTTATCCTTGACTATTTATGATGCATTAAAGTATAAAAATACCTTAGCTAATCAGTCCACTAGTATGCCGGTTCCGATTGGTATTCAGGATCAGATATTATTTAAAGGCATGTCCACTGTAAAAAATGGAGTAGTAAGTGCCGATTTTATTTTACCCATTCAAGTATCCAATGTTTCTAATCCAATTCGAATTGAATTGGCCGCAACTAGTGGAATAAATGATGCCATTCAGGTATACGATTCTATTTATGTAAAGTCTTCCAATTTATTGAATCGAAAAGATACAATGGGGCCACAAATTAAAGCCTATTTAAACGAGCCCTATTTTCAAAATGGAAATTGGGCTGCCCCCAATTCCACATTGTATATCCAATTAAAAGACAGTGCAGGCATTCAAACTTCAGGCAATGCTTTGGGGCATGATTTAGCCATTTGGATAGATCAAAATCCAATTCCTATTGTCCTAAATAATTATTTTGTTGCAGACATTGATCTTTATCAATCGGGCACTATTTTATATTCCTTGCCACAATTGAAAGAAGGCAAGCATGTCATTGTTATAAAAGCCTGGGATTTACTTGGCAATGGAAACAAAGACAGCTTATTTTTTGATGTACCCAAATCTAACACACCCAGCTACACCCATGCCTTTGTATTTCCGAATCCTGTCCAAACGCAAGCCAAATTTGGATTGGAGACCAATCAGTTTGGGAAAAGTCTTACTATTAAATTAGACTTACTATCTCCTAGTGGACAAGTACTATATTCAAAATCCGCTTTGCAGGAAAATACGTTGACAAAATTCTACATGGACTGGGATGGTAAAACCAGTTCGGGTAATTCATTTACACCAGGCGTGTATTATTATCGATTTACCATTCTAAATAATAAAGAGACTACTATTTTATCCAATTCCTTTATCAAACTTTAAAATATAAGCTCCATTGACTATCTTTATACTATTCTAAATGAACTCCTCCAATGCAATTTAAAAGTTTACAATATTGGTTACTTACCATTGTATTCATTGTTTTTCACACAACAATCAATGCACAAACAACTTCTTTGAAATTGCAAAGTACGGCGGTACCCTTTATGATGATTTCGCCAGATGCGCGTTCTGGTGGTATGGGTAATTTGTCATTGGGAATGACGCCTGAGGCAAATGATTTGTTTGGGAACACTGCAAAGCTCAGTTACCTTAAAGAACCACAAGGTTTTTTAATTAATTATACTCCCTGGTTAAAAGACCTTGGTTTAAGCGATGTGTATTTAGCCAGTGCTGGTTACTACAAGCAATTGAATGAACAAAGCACTATTAATTCTTCCTTACGTTTTTTTAGTTTAGGAAATATTGATTTTACAGACGAATCCGGAAGTTCCACATTGCCATCCCAAAGACCATCTGAGTTTAGCTATGATATTGGTTATAGTTTATTATTAAATGATAAAATAAGTATTGGTGCAACTTTAAGGTACATACATTCTAAATTGGTACAGGGTTCCTTTGGCGCAACTGCAATTAACTATAAAGCGGGTAATACAGTTGCTGGAGATATTAGTATGTTCTACAAGCAAAATGACGACTTAAGAGGATTTCATGCTGGATTGCTACTATCTAATTTAGGGGGTAAGATTAGCTACTCTAATGAAACAAAAAACAAGTATTATATCCCTGCAAATATTGGCATTGGTTTTGGGTATTTAAATAAAATGGATCCCGATAATTCAGTGGAATTTGGAGTAGATGTAAATCGTTTAATGGTTCCTGCTAGTCCAGATAATACCGATGCAGAATCGGTGAATCAATATTTTACGCAATCCGTAATTAATAGTTATTTTAATTCTTTCTCCACAAAATATGGGGTTCCTTTTTCAGAATCTTTAAAGGCTTCTGTAGGAATAGAGTACAATTATACCAATCGTTTTTACTTGAGAGGTGGTTATTTTATGGATAACAATAAGAACTTGGGGAATATGCAATATTTCACATTGGGAACCAGTTTTCAATATCAACAATCTAAATTTAACATTAGTTATTTAGTGCCTTCTGGTGGTGGAATTACAAAAAATCCGCTTTCTAACACCCTTCGTTTTGGAAGCATCTTTTATTTTTAATTGCAGCTTTGTTAAATCGTAAACTGAGTGGCTTAAATTCCTTAGTTTTTGCCTATTTTTGCGCAACATGTCTATTCCCGTAAAAATTGTAAACAAAAGCCATCATGCATTGCCGGCTTATGCTACAGAAGGTTCTTCTGGCATGGACATTCGCGCTTTTATTTCAAGCCCTATACAGCTTGCACCCCTCGAAAGAGTGTTGGTGCCTACCGGAATATTTATTGCAATCCCCTCTAATTTAGAAGTTCAAATTAGACCCAGAAGCGGGTTGGCAATTAAACAAGGGCTTACTTGCCTAAATACACCAGGCACTATTGATGCAGATTATAGAGGTGAGATAAAAGTAATTCTCATTAATCTTTCAAATGAACCACAAAAAATTCAAGATGGTGACCGGATAGCGCAAATGGTATTTCAACAAGTGGAAAAAGCCAGCTGGGAATTAGTGGATATATTGGATGAAACTGAAAGAGGCGAAGGAGGCTTTGGTCACACAGGTAAAAAATAAATGAATGAGCAAACAAATTAGTTATCTTTTTATTGCTACTGTTTTTTTGGTTTCTTGCGCTACCTCAAGAAAGGTGCAAGTTATTCAGGATGCGTTAAGCAAAAAAGATACTTCTGCGAATCAAATTATTTCAGAAGTTCCCAAAGTGGATTCAGTTATTATCGTTAAAGATATATTTGATAAAATTTCGCATACGAAACTTACATACACTTCATTAAATGCGAGGTTAAAGGTAGATTATGAAACTGCTAATAAATCCGATGCCTTAGTTGCCAATGTGAGTATTGATAAAGGAAACTGTATTTATATTATTGTAAAAGGGTCCTTGGGTGTTATTGGGTTAAGGGCTTTAATAAACAAAGACAGTGTTGTATTATATTACCCGCTGGATAAGAAACTAGAAGTAAGGCCCTTGGCTTATTTGCAAGAAATTATTAAAATCCCAGTCACTTATTCCATGCTTGAGGATTTAATTGTGGGGAATCCCATTTTTTTGGAAAACGTAACCATTGCGAGCTATAAAGCAAATAATCATCAATTGCAAATTGGTTTAGTGGGTCAGCTATTTAAAAATTTAGTAAGCTTAAGTGAGGACAATACAAAAGTGCTACATTTAAAATTAGATGATTTGGATATAAATCAACATCGGACCTGCGATATCACTTATTCTAATCACACCTTGGCCTTGAAAAATCAATTCCCTTTAAATAGAGATATTGCATTTGCCTCTCAGTCCAGATTTGAACTTCATTTGGAAGTAAAAGAGTTTGCTTTTAATGAACCATTAAAATATACCTTTGTCATGCCTAAGCAAGGATCCGTTAAAACTAAAACGAAAAGGAAGTAAATTATGACAAAAAGGTGCTCCATATTTATTTTACTATTTATTAGTTTAAGCTTTGGCGCCATTGCGCAAACCAATCCAAGTAGGGAAGAATTGCAAAAACAAGAGCAAAGTTTGCGTAAGGAATTGGATGAATTAAATGAGTTGAAAAATCAGATTCAAAAAAATAAGAAAACCACTTTAGCACAATTAAACGTAATTAAAAGTAAGATTGCAAAAAGGGAAGCTTTGGTGAATAGTATTGCGCAACAAGTAGCGCTTATTGATAATACCATTGCTGCCAATCAGCAAGATGTGGTCAAACTAAATACGGAGTTGGATACTTTAAAAAGCAGATATGCAAAGAGCATAGAGTTTGCATACAAAAACAGGAGTGGTTACGAATATCTTAACTTTTTATTTTCTGCTAATAGTTTTAACGATGCCGTAAAAAGAATTACCTATTTAAAAAGTTATCGTCAAAATAGGGAAGCGCAAGCTAAAGCAATTGCGATGTCATCATTGGACTTGAATGACAAAATCAATCAATTGGGATTGAATAAAAAAGACAGGGTGGTTACCTTAAATGTTCAAAACGATCAATTGAAAGTATTGGTGGATGACAGAAAGGAACAGGATAAAATTATTTCTCAATTAAAAGGGAAAGAGCAAGAAGTCACTGCGCAATTAAAACAAAAAGAGGCGCAAAGAAAAAAAATGCAATCGGCGTTAATGAGTATCATTAAACGTGAATTGGCCGAAGCAGAAAAGAAAGAGAAAGAAAGATTGGCAAAGCAAAAAGCATCCAATGAAACATCCGTAAAAACAGAGAGTACTAAGTCAACCAATAAAAGTGGAGGTAAAGTAGCTGGAGTCGAAGGGGGGTTAACGAAAACTTCGGGTGACCGTCCATACTCTGCTTTAGAAACTACTGAGGAAGGAAGAGAAGCTTCCATTTCCATTGAAAGTAGCAAGGGCGCTTTACCTTGGCCGGTGGATAGAGGAAATATATTTGTTCATTTTGGGGTTGAAAATATTCCGGGCACCAAATTAAATAGAAATGCGGATTATATTGAAATAGCGGTTCCTAAAGGCTCGTCTGTTAAAAGTGTAGCCAATGGAGTGGTTAAATATACAGGGGATATTAATGGAGACTTAACCGTTATTGTACAGCATGGAAAATATTTTACCATGTCATCCCATTTAAGTAGTACCAATGTATCCGTAGGACAGGAGGTAAAAGCCGGTACCGTATTAGGCAGATCGGGTATTAATTTGGAAGGCGAAGGCTCCTTACTCTTTATTTTAAGCAAGGAAGGAAGGTCCTTGGATCCTGAATCTTGGCTTCGTAGTAGAAGATAATTCTCGTTTCTTTTTCTGCATTTCTTTTTTTATATTACAATCTAATAAACGATTGTGATGTCAAAATATATCTTATCCTTTGATCAGGGTACAACAAGTAGTCGTGCAATATTATTTGATCATCAAGGACAAATTCACGGTATTGCACAAAAAGAATTTACACAACATTTTCCAAAACCAGGATGGGTTGAACATGATGCTATGGAAATTTGGAGTACGCAAATTGGCGTAGCAAGTGAAGCCATTAGCCATCAAAATTTAGCGTTAACCGATATTGCAGCTATTGGCATTACCAATCAAAGAGAAACCACGGTTGTTTGGAATAATAAAACAGGCTTACCCATTTATAATGCCATTGTTTGGCAGGACAGGCGTACAGCAGATTATTGCGATACTTTAAAAGCGGAAGGCAAAGCGGAGCTAATACAAGAAAAAACCGGCTTGGTAATTGATGCTTATTTTTCTGGAACAAAATTAAAATGGATTTTAGATCATGTAGAAGGCGCCAGAGATTTAGCAGCAAAGGGTGATTTATGTTTTGGCACCATTGATTCTTGGTTAGTTTGGAAATTAACCAATGGTAAAGTGCATGTTACCGATGCTACGAATGCTTCCAGAACTATGCTTTTTAATATTCATACTTTACAATGGGATACTGAACTATTAAGTTTATTGGACATTCCTGTTTCTGTTTTACCAACCGTAAAATCAAGCAGTGAAATTTATGGGCACACCAATCAATTATTTTCCAATTTTGAAATACCAATTGCAGGAATCGCAGGGGATCAGCAATCAGCCTTGTTTGGACAAATGTGTACTGCGCCTGGTATGGTTAAAAACACCTATGGTACAGGTTGTTTTATGCTCATGCATACAGGAGAAAAAGCGGTTCGTTCAAAAAATAATTTATTAACCACCATAGCATTGCAAATAAATGGACACACTTATTATGCATTAGAAGGAAGTGTATTTATTGGAGGTGCCGTGGTGCAATGGCTAAGGGATGGCTTGCATTTAATTAGAAAATCCAGTGAGGTGGAAGATTTAGCTGGTCAGGTAGAGCACACCGATGGGGTATATATGGTGCCAGCTTTTGCAGGATTAGGTGCACCTTATTGGAATCAACATGCAAGAGGTACTATTGTGGGAATAACTAGAGGTACCAGTTCCGCACATATCGCGCGCGCGGCGCTAGAGAGTATCGCATTTCAAAGTTATGATTTACTAAAATCTATGGAAGGGGATGCAGGTATTCCTATTGCAGAGTTGAGGGTGGACGGGGGTGCTACGCATAATAATATGCTCATGCAATTTCAATCGGAAATTGTAAACACAAAAGTAGTTCGTCCAACCATGGTGGAGACGACCGCTTTGGGAGCTGCTTATTTAGCAGGATTAGCGGTAGGTTTTTGGAAGGATATAGAAGAGTTGCGAAGTAAATGGCAGGTAGATAAAATTTTTACTCCAACCATTGATGAAGCGGAAAGAGCGGAGCATATTCAAGGTTGGGAGCGTGCTATTAAAGCAACCAACAATTGGTAAACAATATAAAATAAAAAAAAGATGACACCATTTATTGCTGAACTTGTAGGTACTGCCATTGTAATTATTATTGGAAATGGCGTAGTTGCCAATGTGGTACTTCCTAAAACCAAAGGGAACAATGGAGGACTCGTTGCTATTGTTTTGGGTTGGATGATTGCCGTATTTGTAGGCGTTTATATTTCTACACCTGCAAGTGGCGGGCATTTAAATCCGGCGGTAACCATTGCAATGGCCGTTGCTGGAAAATTTGCTTGGGAAAAAGTAGCCATGTATATTTTGGCTCAAATGTTGGGAGCCATGATTGGCGCCTTTGTGGTTTGGATGATTTACCGACCGCAATTTAATGAAGCGAGCAATCCTGGGGATCAGCTGGCATGTTTTTCAACGGGTCCTTCGATAAATGACCTTAAACAAAATTTACTGGTGGAAACAATTACTACCTGTGTATTTTTAGTAGGCATCTTTTTCATAAAACCTGCAGGGATTGAAATGGGAGCTATGTCGGCACTTCCGGTAGCTTTGCTCGTGGCAGGCATTGGGTTTGGCTTAGGCGGGCCTACGGGTTGGGCCGTTAACCCAGCTAGGGATTTAGGCCCTAGAATCATGCATTTTGTTCTTCCCATGAAGGGAAAAGGGACAAGTGATTGGGGTTATGCCCTTGTTCCAGTAATTGGACCTATACTTGGGGGAATTTTAGCTGCTATTATATACCTACAATTTTTGCAATAATGAGGTAAAATCATACCTTTGCAGCCGAAACCGAAAATTATGTCAACAGCAGGTAAAATTAAACAAGTTATTGGTGCGGTAGTGGACGTGCAATTTCCAAATCAAAAAGCACTTCCAGAAATCTACAACGCATTAGAAATTACAAGACCAGGTGGTGAAAAATTAGTCCTTGAAGTACAACAACATTTAGGAGAAGATAGCGTACGTGCTATTGCGATGGATGGTACGGAAGGTTTAGTAAGAGGAATGGCAGTAATTGATTTAGGTAAAGCTATTTCAATGCCAATTGGCGAAGGTATCAATGGTCGTTTGTTTAATGTAACAGGTGATGCAATTGATGGTTTACCACAAGTAGATAAAACAAATGGTCGTCCTATTCACGCGAACCCTCCTAAGTTTGAAGACTTAAGTACGGCAACAGAAGTGTTGTTTACAGGTATCAAAGTAATTGACTTAATCGAACCCTATGCAAAAGGTGGTAAGATTGGTTTGTTTGGTGGTGCCGGTGTAGGTAAAACAGTATTGATTCAAGAGTTAATTAATAATATCGCAAAGGGACACGGTGGATTATCCGTATTTGCAGGTGTAGGTGAAAGAACGCGTGAGGGTAATGACTTATTACGTGAAATGATTGAAGCAGGTATCATGAAATATGGTGATGCTTTCAAGCATAGCATGGAAGAAGGTGGATGGGATTTAAGTAAAGTTAACTTAGAAGAATTAAAAGAATCAAAAGCTACTTTCGTATTCGGTCAAATGAATGAACCTCCTGGAGCACGTGCGCGTGTTGCCTTGAGTGGTTTAACGATTGCAGAATATTTCCGTGATGGAGATGGTACTGGAAAAGGAAAGGATATCTTGTTCTTCGTAGATAATATCTTCCGATTCACACAAGCAGGTTCTGAGGTATCGGCTTTATTAGGTCGTATGCCATCAGCGGTGGGTTACCAACCAACATTGGCTACTGAAATGGGACTCATGCAAGAGCGTATTACTTCTACAAAAAATGGTTCTATTACCTCTGTACAAGCGGTATATGTACCTGCGGATGACTTGACGGATCCAGCGCCAGCGACAACATTCGCTCACTTGGATGCGACAACGGTATTGTCTCGTAAAATTGCCGATTTAGGTATCTATCCTGCGGTGGATCCTTTGGATTCTACTTCAAGAATTTTGACACCTGCCATTGTAGGCGATGCACACTATGATACTGCACAAAAAGTGAAGATGATCTTACAACGTTATAAAGAATTACAAGATATCATTGCCATATTAGGTATGGATGAATTAAGTGATGAAGATAAATTAGTTGTATCACGCGCGCGTCGTGTACAACGTTTCTTATCTCAACCATTCCACGTTGCCGAACAGTTCACTGGTTTAAAAGGAGTTTTCGTTTCCATCGAAGACACAATCCGTGGATTTAATGCAATTATGGATGGTGAAGTGGATCAGTATCCTGAAGCAGCCTTCAACTTAGTAGGTTCTTTAGAAGATGCAATTGAGAAGGGTAAGAAAATGATGGCTTAATTTATTTTGTAAAAGAGAGATATGTTATTAGAAATATTGACACCCGAAAAAAAGCTTTTTAGTGGAGATGTGCAAGGCGTTCAATTGCCTGGTATTGACGGGTTGTTTGAGGTATTAGATAAGCATGCTCCATTAGTGAGTGCGTTGGGTGTGGGCACCGTAAAAGTTTTACAAAAAGGCAATCCTTCTGAGACTTATGCAATTCAAGGAGGCTTTGTTGAAGTGATTAATAATAAAACTACGGTACTTGTAGAAGGTGTTTTATAGTTAACGAAAACTTAATTCATTGAAATATTAAAATCCCTTGGTAAATAGCCAAGGGATTTTTTATATATTCACATACGCAAAATCAAGTGTTGCACTTTGCATATGAAAAAGACATTCCCTGTCATATTTACTTTAATTGCTTTATCCATTGTGGGTATTTTATTTATTCAAATAACTTGGGTACAGGGGTTAATCATATTGGCAAGAAATCAGTTAACGGAGCGAGTGAATCAGTCGGCCGTAGCCGTTTCCAATGAAGTAGGTAAAAAAATGAATAATGGTATTTCATTTAGACTTCCCAAGCGAGGGCCGGGTTTAAGTGAGGATTTTCACATTCATAGTTTTGACGAACCTTCTGTTGCAGACTATTACAATGACAAAGAATTAAATGAGAAAATTAGTACTGCATTAAAAAAGTATGCGATAACCGATTTAAAGTATGAATTTGCTTTGGCCGACAAATCTGGTATTATTCGGTTGAAAAGTGCCAAGTTCAATGATGTTTATGGAGATACCTCATTAAATACTTTACAAGTAAGGGTATCGGTAATTGCGCAAGATTATATTGAGCCAGTGGGTCCATTTGAGACCATCATCATTATTGTACCTAAAATTAGGTCCTATATATTG
>CANGFA010000003.1 GCA_947453145.1 Bacteroidota bacterium | reverse complement strand
CCCAACAAAGCACGAAGTGATTTGTTGAAAGGGTTTGGGTACGCCCGACTATTGAAGGAACTCCGAGTCCGAAGGACGAGGGAGTCCTGAAATAGGGTTTGGGTACGCCCCTCGTTGAAGTAAGGGAAGACGACGAACGCAGTGAGTCGGCAGTCCCCAACAAAGCACGAAGTGATTTGTTGAAAGGGTTTGGGTACGCCCGACTATTGAAGGAACTCCGAGTCCGAAGGACGAGGGAGTCCTGAAATAGGTTTCGGGTACGCCCGACTATTGAAGGAACTCCGAGTCCGAAGGACGAGGGAGTCCTGAAATAGGGTTTGGGTACGCCCGACTATTGAAGGAACTCCGAGTCCGAAGGACGAGGGAGTCCTGAAAGAAACACATTTTTTTCATATATTCACATTATAAATAATATAATCTTATGCAAAAAATACGCATTATTTTAAGCTTAATAGCTTTTTTGTTTTTCATGAATACTGCTACAAACGCTCAAATGATTTATGATTTTAAGGTAAGGAATGCTGCTAACGAAAAGGATAGAACCATGATGCTTGATTTATTAAGATCGGAAATGTATACTTGGTATAAACAAGAATTTATTTACGTTGTAAATCATTTTAAAGTAGGTGGCGGCTATGCTTATTTTACAGGAAAAGCAGAACGTAAAGACGGAAGAGAAATTGTTTTCCCACAAGATGAAAGTCATGACTGTTGCTATGTGGGCGCCTTATTTGTAAATAGAGGTGGGAAATGGTTTATTGAAGACCAATGTATTTTTCCTACGGATGCTTGCAATTACGGTATTAGTTCTAGGCATCCTAGAGCCCCCATTAATATATTTGATGAAGCTGGCAGAAAGCGATTTTAATTAGATAAACCAAAAAATATAATAAAAAGATACAAGTGCAAAAATTAACCCAACTACTTTTAATATTCATACTTGCTTTTTCAAGCAACGCTTTATTTGCAACAAGTAATGTAAATGATACTGCTATAAACATTATTCAACTCCCTATTAATTATTCAAAAGAGCGAACCGATTTAAGCATTGAATATTTAAAAAACAGACACGGTATAACACAAAGCACTCCGGTTATTAAACCTGTGATGATTGTATTGCATTTTACCGACGGAGGAACTATTAAAAGTATACATGACTATTTTAATAGCCCAACCATTGAGGACAGCAGAGCCATTAATAAAAGAGTAAGTGCCTTAAATGTAGGTTCTCAATTTTTAATTGATAGAGATGGAAAAATTTATCAACTGATGCCGGATAACTATTTAGCAAGACACGCAATTGGTTTAAATTATTGCGCAATTGGTGTAGAAAATATTGGAAGCGATAAAAATCCATTAACGGAAGAACAAGTTATTGCCAATGCTGGCCTTGTAAGACACTTAGCTAAGAAATATAAAATTGAATACCTTATTGGCCATTCTGAATACACTGCATTTAAAAACACGGCACTTTGGAAAGAAACCGATCCAAAATATATTACTTATAAAAGTGACCCTGGCAAGAAATTTATGGAAGGCGTAAGAGCACTAACCAAAGATTTAAATCTTAAATCTAATCCTTAGAATTCTTTTACTTTTTGCCAACTAATATTTGGATCTTCTTCCCCATTATAACCTTGGTATAATACAATTTTAGTGCCTTTTTGAATGATATAATAGTAGGAACCTGAACCTGCATACCAAGCACCACAAGCAGCTATTGCAGATGCAGGAATTTTCTTGCTAAGAAAATCTGATTTGTCAATATTATCACCAGAACCATGAATGGTACCCAGCTTATATTTGTTGCTATTAAATAATAAATAAACCGTAGTTAATGAGCCTCCTGTTTGTTCATCATCCTTTTCCTCATAACCGAAACTTGCATTTAGTTTTGGTATTGAAGCAGTTGACTGAGATGCATTACCAGATCCTGTTTTATGATAAGATTTCTTAAAAGCTAAATATTCGTTTCTGTATTTATTAAACGCTGCTTGGTTTTTATACTTTAATCCAATCACCCAATTGTCTCCTGTTTTTACATCAATGGATTCCTGGTAAGTTCTTTCGTAACTATTGTCTTTGGCAATAATGGTCCAATACTTTGCAATGGTTGTTTTGCCATTTGAAACTTCACCTGGAGCTAATTTTTCATTTGCTTTTAACGCAATATCATTTGCAACTCCTCCTTTATGTATTGGAGAGAAAATATAAAACTCAACCAAATTATCAGGCGAAGTAAAGAAAACACTTTCAAGGTTCAACTCTAAAGAACCTGGTGCACCATGTGCTTTAAAACTAGCAGGATAATTTACTTCAAAACCGGCGCCACGAAAAGTATTAAATTGAGCAGTGGCTTGAATGGTTACAAACAAAGCCACTGCAATTATAATTTTGGATTTCATAAAAATTATATTTTATACTACAATATAGTAAAAATAATAATTATATGACTATTTAATATCAAAGCGATCTAAATTCATCACTTTCGTCCATGCTGCAACAAAGTCATTAACAAACTTATTATTTGCATCATCAGTTGCATATACTTCGGCTAAAGCACGTAATTCAGAGTTAGATCCAAAAATTAAATCTACTCTCGTTCCAGTATATTTTACAGCACCTGTTGCGCGATCCTTACCTTCAAAAATGCCTTTTGTAGCTGAAGCTGACCATGTAGTAGAAAAGTCAATTAAGTTGGTAAAGAAATCATTTGTTAAAGCTTCTGGGGTATTGGTAAATACACCATGATGTGAACCATCAAAATTGGTATTTAACACACGTAAGCCGCCTACTAATACTGTTAATTCTGGTGTCGTTAAAGTTAATAACTGCGCCTTATCAATTAACATCTCTTCTGGAGAAACAACATTACCTGGTTTAATATAATTTCTAAATCCGTCAGCAATTGGCTCTAACACAGTAAAAGATTCAACATCGGTATCTGCTTCAGTTGCATCTACTCTACCTGGTGTAAATGGAACAGCAACCTGTTTACCTGCATGCTTTGCTGCCATTTCAATTCCTACGCCTCCAGCTAAAACAATTAAGTCTGCAATAGAAACTTGCTTTGGAGCAACACTAGCATTAAATTCTTTTTGAATAGCTTCCAATGCATCCAATACTTTTGAAAGTTGAGCTGGATTGTTTGCAGCCCAATATTTTTGAGGAGCTAAACGAATTCTAGCACCATTCGCTCCACCTCTTTTGTCAGATCCGCGGAATGTAGAAGCACTAGCCCATGCAGTAGCAACTAATTGTGATACTGTAAGTCCTGATGTACTAATTTTTGCTTTTAATACATCTATATCTTTTTGATCAATTGCCGCATAACTTGCTGCAGGTAAAGGATCCTGCCAAATTAATACTTCAGCAGGTACTTCAACACCATGGTACCTTGAGCGAGGTCCCATATCACGATGCGTTAATTTAAACCAAGCTCTTGCAAATGCATCTGCAAATTGATCTGGATTTTCAAAGAATCTTTTTGAAATAGGTCCATATGCTGGATCAAAACGTAAGGCTAAATCGGTTGTTAACATTGTTGGTGCATGCTTAAGAGATGCATCATGTGCATCTGGCACTGTTCCTGCACCCGCTCCTGCTTTAGGTTTCCATTGATGTGCCCCTGCTGGACTTTTTGTTAATTCCCACTCGAATCCAAATAAGTTTTCAAAATAATTATTACTCCATTGTGTAGGTGTAGTTGTCCAAGCACCTTCCAATCCACTTGTAATTGTATTAACACCGTTACCCGTTCCTAAAGTATTTTTCCATCCTAAACCTTGTTCTGCAATATCAGCAGCTGCAGGTTCTTTACCTACATATTTCATTGGGTCAGCAGCGCCGTGGGTTTTACCAAAAGTATGACCGCCTGCAATTAAAGCAACCGTTTCTTCATCGTTCATGGCCATACGCGCAAAGGTTTCACGAATATCTTTTGCGGAAGCAATTGGATCCGGATTGCCGTTAGGGCCTTCTGGGTTTACATAAATCAATCCCATTTGCACAGCTGCTAATGGATTTTCTAAATTTCTATCTCCAGTATATCTTTTATCTCCTAACCACTCGCGCTCATTACCCCAATACACATCCTCCTGTGGCTCCCAAACATCTGCACGTCCACCTGCAAAACCAAAGGTCTTAAAGCCCATTGATTCTAATGCACAGTTACCTGCTAAAATCATTAAATCGGCCCAAGATAATTTTTGACCATACTTCTTTTTGATAGGCCATAATAATAATCTTGCTTTATCTAAATTGGTATTATCAGGCCAGCTATTTAATGGTGCGAAACGTTGCATCCCTGCACCAGCACCACCACGTCCATCAGTTGTACGATAGGTACCCGCACTATGCCAAGCCATACGAATAAAGAAGGGTCCATAATGACCATAATCCGCTGGCCACCAATCTTGAGAAGTAGTCATTAAAGTTTCAATATCTGCTTTAACCGTTTTCAAATCCAAAGAGTTGAACGCTTTTACATAATCAAAATCAGGATCCATTGGATTGGTCAAACTAGAATGTTGACGTAAAATATTTAAGCGTAATTGATTGGGCCACCAATCTTGGTTTTTAGTTCCTGTAGCGGCATTTCCTACTTTTCCTGGAGTAGCTACTGCACCTGTAAAAGGGCATTTTGCTTCTTGATTATTTTCCATATAAATGAGTTGATAATTATGAATAGCAAAAGTAATTAAACCTTCGCGTTTATACTTACATTAGACGGAAAAAATCACTGTTTAAGTAATATGTGTAATATAAATTAAGTAATTAAACAGAAATAACGCTTGTACTAGTTATCGCCCACTATTTTACTGGTACTACGGTATAAAAAGTTTTCGTAAATATGTCTACGTGCGAAGCGATCGGGGGTATCGGAATTTACCAATTTTACATAAATCGCTTTGGGTACCCCATAATATTCATATTCATTGCCATCAGAAAAAACAACACGTAGAATTTCAGATTTAAATTCAAAATCGTCAATACTTGCTTCTGTGATTGTAGCAGTATATTCTGTTTTAGTGGCAGCATGCGTCTCGGCATGCACACTCACTAAAAAATGATAGGAAGCAATTAATTTTGTAGATTTCTCTTCCGCCATTTTCTTGGACTCCTCACTATCCTGAAATTTATCAGGATGCCATTCCATCATAATTTTACGATATACTTTTTTTAAATCACTTAAAGTAGCTTTATCGTCTACTCCTAGGATGGCTCTATGGCGTTCAATTCGCTTCATTTTTTGAATTATAATGCGCGAAAGTACGTAATTATTGACAATTGGATTTAATGAACTTATCCGCTTCGGTATACCCTTTTGCTTTTGCTACATTTAAAGCAGAACAAGCTTGGTCTTTTTTACCCGAATTAATTAACGAAAGTCCTTTATAAAATTGTGATTTACCGGTATTGTTTTCTTTGAAACCAGATGCTTTGTCAAAATAAAAAATGCAATCCGTGAAATTTTTAGCTGAATACAAGCAAATGCCCACATTTTCATAATGCGTATAATTATTTGGTTCTAGTTGAATGGCTTGTTTATAGTTTTCAGCAGCTTCTAAAAACTTCCCTTT
This sequence comes from Bacteroidota bacterium, assembly GCA_947453145.1. GTDB lineage: Bacteria > Bacteroidota > Bacteroidia > Chitinophagales > Chitinophagaceae > Sediminibacterium. Next base: position 112,747 of record CANGFA010000003.1, on the reverse strand, counting down.
TTGAAAATTTTGTAATCCTATTACCGCAAATTGATTGGTAGTTGGCGCAACCAAACCATTGCTATTGATAAGTGCTCTTGTATTATTAAAATCTTCTTTTGGAAATTTTTTCGATGCAATATCTAACAAAGTATTAAGTTGAGCAAGGGTTTTACTTTTGAGTTCAAAACTTGCTTTTACATACTCCTCATAAGTTAATGCAGTATTTGAATATTTAACCGAAGTATCAAAAGCTTTATTTAATTCAATTGTATCTTTTTTACGAACAGCAGCAAACATCATGTTCTTATAATAACTAGTTGCTCTAGGCCAATTGTAATAAGCCAACTTTGCATAATACAAAGTACTATCGTAATTATTTAAGGAGGCATATACACTGGTTAATAAAAAGTCGTTGTAATGAATGAAAGGATTGTCCTTATAACTTTCTTTTAATAATTTAATAGCTGCTGGATAATTCTTATCTCTTATATAATATCTAGCAATTAAAGCCCTAACAGGTAAGGCTGAGGTTGACAAATTGGGTATATTGGGTAATAAAGTCACTGAGTCGGTGGCATACACTGGATTCGCATTAATTTCCCCCATTACATATTTTTGTATTTTAAATGACGCATAAACTTGACTCGCAATATATATAGAAGGGACAATTAACAATAAGGCGATAACAAAATACAAATTGGATATAAAAGAAGTAAGCTTCCTATTAATAGCTTCTGTATGCGATACTAAAAAATAAGGAGCAAGCACCAAAGCACTAGAAACAGTAAACATGGTTTGCATAGCAGGCCTTTCTGCAGGGAAATTTAAAAGAGCATCCACAAAATAACAGGTAATTCCTAAAAACGCGATGCCAATGAGTTCACGATATTTTTGATACTTTGGCTTTATAAAAGCTTGAATGGTAAAAATAAAAAGGATGGCAAATAATCCTAGGTAGGCCAACCCTCCTAACAATCCTAAATCAGCAGCGTTCTCAATAAAATCGTTATGTGAGTGATAAGGCACAAATAATTCGTTGGCAACTGACTTCTCATAAGGGATAGAAGCTAATTTCCAGTTACCATAACCACCTCCAATAATGGGATGTTTTTTAAAATAATCAAAAGCGGTGCCCCATAAATGAATACGACTACTTTCATTATCTTTAATATTAATTGTTTTTAATCTCGATTCAATGGTGCCATAGCCACCAGCTGTATCTTGCATACTTAAGGCGTTTTTCAACAATGCATTCGCAGCAAAATAAGATACCACTAATGGAAAAATGAAAAATGCAACACGGACAAGAATCCTATTGATCTGTTTTTTTCCTAGGGTAAAAATGGTAAATAAAATATGTATTAGTCCAATTAAGATAATCGCAACAAATGTGGATCGGGTGTTCAATACAAATAAACTAATAAAACCTAAAAGTAACCCTACAACACCAATCACTTTACCTCCAATTTTACTATTCAATACAACGTATAAGCAAAAAGGAATTTTTATCACTAAGCTCGCGGCCATTACGTTCTTATTGCCATGGTTGCCCATAAGTGAGAGTATGTTCTGATCCAAATTCATCTCATCTAAATTCTTTGAGAAATTAGACAATACAAAAATTGCATCATAAATCAATATTGCTGTAACGAGATAGGCAACTATTTGAAAAATCCATTGATAATTTTTTTTATAAAATAAAATAGAGAGATTAAAAAAGATAATAAAAGTAGATGCCAAGCGTCCCAAACAAACTAAGGATTCGGTAGGATTAATCGCGTAAAAATAAGAGCCCAATGCCCACAATACAAAAAAGGTATACAACAAAGTAAATCTGTGTTGGGAAACCCTTTCAATAGCTTCCTTATACTGTTTAGCGTTAAAAATAATATACCCCAAAACAACTAAATCCAGGGTGCCAGTGAATAACCATTGCGCCCCCATTACATCAGCACCACCCCAATCGGACACAAAATGCACAAGCAGGTATAAGGCAGTGAAAATAATGGACAGATACTCACTAAATTGTGGGCCTACGCTCTTTTCGGTTTGTTGTTTTATATTCGTCGCAGCGGCTTCACGTATATTGTTATTTTTCTTCATTAACAACCAAATTTTGAACGCTAAAGATATTGAAATATTAGGTTATGAATTACATGAAATTATGAAGAGAATTTAACTAAAAAGCCCCCCGTTTCCGGAGGGCTCACTTAAAACCTTATCAAATAAAGGGTTAAACCTAACTCTTACTTCACTTCTTCAAACTGAGCATCTTCAACAGTGTCATTGCTCGCACCACCGTTTGCTTGACCTGCGTCAGTGCCAGGTGCTGCACCTGCAGCAGCGCCTTCGGCTTGTGCTTTGTAAATTTCTTCACTAGCAGCAGTCCATGCAGCGTTCATTGCTTCTAAAGCAGTGTTCACTTGCGCAATATCTTGTGCTTGGTGAGCAGCCTTTAAAGTTTCCAATGCAGCTTCGATTGGTGCTTTTTTATCCGCAGAAATTTTATCGCCAAACTCTTTTAATTGCTTTTCCGTTTGGAAGATTAGGCTATCGGCTTCGTTTAATTTTTCTACTCTTTCTTTTTCAATTTTATCAGATGCTTCGTTAGCTTTTGCTTCGGCTTTCATTTTTTCAATTTCTTCCTTCGTCAAACCACTACCCGCTTCAATTCTGATTTTTTGCTCTTTACCAGTACCTTTATCTTTTGCGCTTACGTTTAAAATACCGTTCGCATCAATATCAAAAGTCACTTCAATTTGAGGAACGCCTCTTGGAGCTGGTGGAATACCATCCAAGTTAAACATTCCTAAACTCTTATTTTGATTTGCCATAGGACGCTCCCCTTGTAATACATGAATTTGTACACCAGGTTGATTATCGCTAGCTGTTGAATACACTTCTGTTTTCTTAGTAGGAATGGTTGTATTAGAAGCAATCATAGTTGTCATTACTCCACCCATTGTTTCAATACCTAAGTTTAATGGAGTAACGTCTAATAATAAAACGTCTTTCACATCACCAGTTAATACCGCACCTTGAATACCTGCACCAATTGCAACCACTTCATCTGGGTTCACTGAACGGTTAGGTTTTTTACCAAAAAACTTCTCTACTAATTCTTGTACTTTAGGAATTCTTGAAGAACCTCCAACTAAAATTACTTCGTCAATTTGACTAATAGAATAACCTGCATCTTTTAATGCAATTTCACATGGCTTAATACAACGTGAAAATAAATTATCCGCTAAAGATTCAAATTTCGCTCTTGTTAATTTTAATACTAAGTGCTTTGGAACACCATCTACTGCAGTAATATAAGGTAAGTTGATTTCAGTTTCAGTTGATGAACTTAATTCTACTTTTGCTTTTTCAGCAGCTTCTTTTAAACGTTGTAAAGCCATTGGATCTTTTCTTAAATCAATTGCTTCTTGTTTTTTAAATTCGTCGGCTAAAAAGTCCATGATTACTTTATCAAAGTCATCACCACCTAAGTGTGTATCACCATTTGTAGATTTTACTTCAAACACACCATCTCCTAAATCCAAGATAGATACGTCAAAAGTTCCACCACCTAAATCGAATACAGCAATTTTTTGCTCTACATTCTTTTTATCCAAACCATATGCTAAAGCTGCAGCTGTGGGTTCATTCACAATTCTACGAACTGTTAACCCAGCAATTTCACCAGCTTCTTTTGTTGCTTGTCTTTGTGCATCATTAAAATATGCAGGCACCGTAATAACAGCTTCAGTCACTTCCGTTCCTAAATAATCTTCTGCAGTTTTTTTCATCTTTTGTAAAACCATTGCAGAAATTTCTTGAGGTGTGTACATACGGCCATCAATGTCTACACGTACTGTATCATTTTCACCTTGTACTATTTTGTAACTCCAGTGAGATTTCTCTTCTGTAACTTCATTAAAACGACGACCCATAAAACGCTTTACACTAGAGATCGTGTTTTCTGGGTTTGTGATTGCTTGTCTTTTTGCAGGATCGCCAACTTTACGTTCGCCATTCTTTAAAAAAGCTACCACCGAAGGGGTGGTTCTGCGACCTTCGTCATTTGCGATAACTACAGGTTCGCCACCTTCCATAACTGATACGCAACTATTTGTGGTACCTAAGTCAATGCCTATTATTTTTGCCATAAAGATTGATTTTCAATGATTAATTAATTGATAAGAGGCAATCATTGTGCCACAATGTCCTAGCCCAAAATTGGGTGAAAAAATGGCATAAATGGCAGTATTTACCCTTGAATTAAGGCCTAAATTGGCATAATAAATTAATAAGCGGGCAGAAAAGGCAGTTAAATCGCTTCTATATCCCCTGACTGGGTAGCTTTAAAAGTGTAATTCTTTTGACTGGTATAGCTAAAGATAACCACAAAAAAGGTGGTCACAATCTTAGCTGGGGTTGCATACCAACCTAAATAGTCTACAAAGAATTTAAGGAAAATATAATTTAAAAGAATACAGCCCAAAACCACAAAAAAATACTTGAATAATTGTTCTGCTTTCTTTACAGAAGTTTCTTGGAAAACAACATACCTACTTAAATAAAAGCCAATTGGGAAAGTGACACAAAAGCTAACCATAAAAGAAGCAATATGGGGACTAATGGTTAACCAACCAATGTGAATGGGCATCTTGTGAAATAAATAATTATAAGAAAAGAAAAAACCTAAGATGTCTAATACCGTATTCCCTCCTCCACAAGCAGCATATCGAAAGGTATGAATAGGCATGAATTTCCCAAATAAAGGATATACCCAATCAATTAGGTCAAGTATTAATTTGCTAATAAAATCGTGTAGTTTCAACATGAATAGTTCAAAGGTAATCTTAATTAATTACTTTTGCAATCGGTAACCCCTTTTTATGAATTTGATATCTACTTTAAAGCAGCAAACTTCCAATTGTATTCACCAATTATATGGTATTCAAATACAACCCGAACAGGTATTAGTAAACGCCACTAAACCAGAATTTGAGGGGGATTATACCATTGTACTTTTTGCCTTTGTAAAACAGCTAGGCAAAAGCCCTGAAGTTTTAGGGAATGAATTGGGTGCTGCCATGCTTGCTGAAATGAATGGTGTACTAACCAATTTTAATATTGTGAAAGGATTTTTGAATTTTTCTATAAGCAACCAATTTTGGTTTGACAGTATCAAAAATGCAAGCCCCGAAAATTTATTGCCAATAAATAATGCACCACGTAAAATAATGGTGGAGTACTCCTCACCTAATACCAATAAACCTTTACACTTAGGTCATTTAAGAAACAATTTTTTAGGTTGGAGTATTGCCGAGATTTTAAAGTTACAAGGTAATGAAGTGGTAAAAACATGTATTGTAAATGATAGAGGTATTCATATTTGCAAGAGCATGATTGCTTGGCAATTATTTGCCAATGGGGCAACCCCTTCTGACAAGCATCAAAAAGGCGATCATTTTGTAGGCGACTACTATGTAAAATACAATGATGCCTATAAAGCACAGGTGGCTGAATTGGTTGCAAGTGGTATGACACAAGAATTAGCAGAGAAAGAAGCCCCTATTCAAAAAGAGGCGCAGGAAATGTTGTTGAAATGGGAACAAGGAGATGTTGCAACTATGGATTTATGGAAACGAATGAATAGTTGGGTATACGAAGGCTTTGATGCTACCTATAAAAAAATTGGTTCCGATTTTGCAAAAACTTATTACGAGAGCAATACTTATTTATTAGGAAAGGAATTAGTGGAACAAGGATTGAAAAAGAAAATATTTTATCAAAAGGAAGACGGATCCGTTTGGATAGATTTAACGGGCGATGGTTTAGACGAAAAGATTGTGCGCCGCAAGGATGGCACTTCAGTTTATATAACACAGGATATTGGACTAGCCGAAGTAAAGCAAAAAGAATTCAATACCGATGCAAGTATTTATGTGGTGGGTGACGAACAAAACTATCACTTTAAAGTACTTAAGTTAATTTGCCAAAAATTACAATTACCTGCAGCTGATGGTATTTATCATTTAAGTTATGGGATGGTGGAATTGCCAACCGGCAAGATGAAAAGCCGTGAAGGAACGGTGGTAGATGCGGATGATTTGGTAGAAGAAATGATTAATATTTCCAAAGTGAAAACCGAATCTCTAGGTAAGGTTTCCGACTTCACTGAAGCACAGTTAATCGAGCTTTATAATACCATTGGATTAGGCGCCTTAAAATTTTTCTTATTAAGAGTTGATCCAAAAAAGAAAATGATTTTTAATCCAGAGGAGAGTATCGATTTTCATGGATTCACCGGTCCTTTCATACAATATACACATGCACGTATTAAAAGTATTTTAAGAAAAACTGGAACGGGTATTACTTTAATTAGTAGCGAATTATTGCCATTGGAAAAAGCCTTGGCAATTGAACTTACCAATTTCCCAGCTGTAATAAATGAAGCTGCAGAAACATTAGATCCATCTAAAGTGGCTATTTATACATTTAACCTAGCTAAGTTATTTAATAGCTTCTATGCAGAATTATCTATTGCCAATGCAGAATCGGAAGAAAAGAAAAATGTAAGAATTAAATTAAGTATTTTAACGGCGGCTACCTTACAAAAAGGAATGAGCGCATTAGGAATTGCTGTTCCAGAACAAATGTAATTACTAAAACAGTTTACTATTATTTTCGCTTAGGCTTATAAGGCACATAGGTTTCAGGAGTCAACTCCTCTACTCCCCATTGGGTTAATAATCCGTCCATTTGCTCCTTTGGCAAACTTGCGTGATCATAATGCCCAGCAACCATTTTTTGTCGCATGGCTTCGTAAATACTTACCGCACAGGCCACCGAAATGTTCAAGCTTTGTATAATACCCATTTGTGGGATAATGAAATTACCGTCCGCCAAGGCGCGACATTCATCTGTTACACCAGCATGCTCATTGCCAAATACTAAAGCTACTGATTCGGAAAAATCAATATCATATAATTGCACCGCATCACTTGATAAATGCGTAGTTAAAATTTTTGAAAAATTTTTGCGCACGACTTTCATGCATTCTTCTAAATTATCAAACTCATGAATGGTTAGCCATTTTAAGGCGCTGCTACTACTCTTGTATCCAAACTTTTTATGTCTTGGAATTTTAGTGGTTAAAATGTAAACATCTTGAATACCCACCGCATCACAGGTTCGTAGCACCGCCGAAATATTATGTGGATCCTGTACATTTTCCATCACCACCGTTAAATTGGCTTGACGCTTACTTAATACTTTAATTAATTTATCGGTACGTTCTGGTGTCATATTCGCTATTTACTATAAATTATTTTGCAAATGGCTTTCTATATTGAACGCCTAATCCATATTGATGTAAGGGTTGAATTTTACCATTTTCATTTTCAAAACTATAATTGAGTCCTACTCCATTTAATTCAGTCATTAATAAAGGGCCATCCATATCCACATAATCCAGTTGTGGCAAAAATTGAGCAATAGCTGCAGATCCAATCACAGATTCATTCATGCTACCCATCATCACTTTTAAACCCAGGCTACGTGCTTCTGTTATCATTCTTAACGCAGGTGTTAAGCCGCTACACTTGGTAAGTTTTATATTAATCCCATCAAAATATTTAGCACAAATTGCAACATCCTTTTCCATCACACAACTTTCATCCGCAAATAATGGCAAAGCCGATTGTTGTTTTAATTGCTCCATACCTTCCCAATTATCTTTTGCTAAAGGTTGTTCAACTAATTCCACACCAAGGGAAGCAAGTGCAGGTATTTTTATCAAGGCTTCTTCCGTTGTCCAACCAGCATTGGCGTCAATACGGATGGGTTTGTCTGTATGTTGTCTTAATGCAGTGATCATTTCAATATCATATTCCGTTCCCACTTTTACTTTATAAATAGGCCATGGATGAGCCTCCATTTTGTGTACCATTTTTTCAATAGGATCAATACCCAAAGTATAATCACAAATTGGAGGCAAGCTTTTCATTTCATTATTAGCATTTATTGGCCAAGTTGTTCCCCATAACTGATGTAATGGTTGTTTTTTCATTTGACCCCATAAATCCCATCCAGCCATATCTAGTGCACAAACTAAGAAAGGATCATTTGGAAACAAATGATGTAAGAAATGCCAAAAACGTTCAGGGTCAATAAGTGCAAATTTCTCAATTACTTTACGGTGCTTTTCTAATTGCTCCATCATCCCCTCCACGCTCACATTATAATATACAATTGCTGGCGCTTCGCCAAAACCTTCCCAATTGCCCAATGACAATCGCACCATTAAACTATGTTGATGTGTTTTAGTTCTACCATTGGAAATGGTAAAAGGATATTCAAAAGGCAAGGATTGTTCCCAAAAAGATAATTCCACAAAGTTCGTTTTTACGAAGATACTAAAGTAGCACTAATAAAATTAACGTCCACTTGCCTTAATCACTTCATTCCATTCAGTATTAAATGTTTTAGAATCTATTAATGCTTCTAAACTCAAATGCATTCTATACCTCCAATAATGTTTTGGATTTGCTGGCACATTAATCCTTTCCTCATTAGGATCATTACGACGCATGTTTTCATCCACGCCTAAATAATCCTGTAATTGGAAAATAGCCCACATAGCAGGCGAATATAAATGTTGTAATAATATGGCTTTGTTTATCCATGGTTCACAATGCACTGGTACTTCACCCGATTGACCTAATTCTTGATTATAAAATTGCTGTGTCTTTTCTCGGTCTTCTTCCCACCATCCACGAATGGTACTGGTATCATGTGAGGAAGGCGTTACCACACTTAAATAAGGAGCATCATTGGGATGGAAGAAAGTTTTTTGAGCACCCTTTGGCATTCTTTGAACTTCCAAACTTAAAATACCTAATTCATACATAACATTGGGAACACATGAAGGAACTAATCCTAAATCCTCCCCACAAATAAGCATATTGGTGGAAAGCTTTAACATAGGCAATTTTTGCATCGCCTCTTTTTCCCATGCTACATCCTGACGCTTAAAAAAGTAGTCAACATACAAATCTTTTAAAGCATGCTGTGTTTTAGCATCTAAATGTTGGAAGGAACTAGTTGCTTCAATATTAAATCGGAAATGATAATGATGTGGTATATCTGCTTCAAATAAAATAACATTGCTTATTAATTTATATAAGCCCAACTTAATTTTATCATGCCACACATCCTGTGGAAGTAAACTAAAAAAAGCTTCGACTTGTCTTTGTGTTTTATACGCCGGCAACAACTCATAGTGCCCTTCGCCAATGAATTTTAAATAATCTTTCTTGATTAAATCATTATCATACCCAAAAATTTGAAACAAATTAGTTTCATTAATAAATGGTTGTGTAAGACGATAAGAATCTAAATTAATTCCTTTTGCATGGAGCTCATTTATAGTAACTGGAATAGTAGGAACAAATTGACCCATGATCCCTTCTACTGCATGCATGGGAATACTCCAAATTCTAAAAAAACCTAAAATATGATCAATTCTAAATGCATCAAAGTAAAACTTCATCTGATCAAATCGTGATTTCCACCAAGCAAATCCATCACTAGCCATCGTATCCCAATTATAAGTTGGGAAGCCCCAGTTTTGTCCACTCACTGCAAAGTCATCTGGAGGCGCTCCAGCTTGCATATCCATATGAAACAATGCTTTGTTTTGCCAAGCGTCAGCACCAAAACGATACACTCCAATAGGAATATCTCCTTTAACAATCACTCCATGTTGATGTGCATAAGCAGACGCATCTAATAATTGCAAATGCAAATGATATTGTACAAAATAATAGAAAGCGATATCCTTATAAGTTTTAGACTTTGGATGAACCAATTTTGAAATTTCAGTTTCATCATAATTAGCATGCGTTGGCCATTTACTAAAATCAACCGTGCCATGTAAATCTCTTAAGTAAGAAAAAGCACTATAAGAAACCAACCAGTCTTTATTGTCTTCAAAAAAGTTCGTAAAAGTTGTTGTTGCTAAATCTGATTTGCTATTTTTTGAATACAACAAACGAAGTAGTTCCCATTTTAAATTCATCACTCCTTCATAATCTACTTCGCTCAACGCATTCAAAGAATCAATTTTATTAGCATAGGGTTTTAATAAAGCTTGCTGTTCCTTTGTTGCAACTTCTGCTAACCGAATATACATCGGGTGCAATGCAAATGCAGAAATGGCAGCATAGGGATAAGAATCCATCCATGTATGTGTGGCAGTTGTATCATTTATAGGAAGAATCTGAATTATTTTTAGGTTTATTTTATTTGCCCAATCCACTAATAATTTAATATCGGCAAATTCACCAACGCCTGCACTCTTATTGGACCTTAAGGAAAAAACAGGAATGGCAACACCAGCTCCTTTCCATTGAGCCATATTAAAATGCACAAAGCCATCATTCACAATAACCAATTTGTTATTTCCTATTGGTTCATACAAAACCCTGTTCTCCCCTTCTTCAAAACTTAAAAATGTATTCTTACTTACATCGGCAATTCCATATTTGTAAACAAAAGGGAAATTACTTTTCCCTGTGTTAATACTTATTTCATAATAATCTTCATCCTGTACCTTGCTTAACATTAATGCTTTTTTAGCATCCCATGCACCTAATAATTTTGATTCACCAAGTATACAAATCGTTTGATTAGCTTCCAAAATGGGCGCTTTCACTCTAAAAATATGGGTTGCCGATTCATCCGTGTATAATTTCTTGTGCCCAATGGGTTGTTTTAATAAAACATTTATAAAAGGAGCTGTGTAAAATGTATTCTCTTTATACCCAGTAAAATTCCAACTATCAATAATGACCAATTCTGCTTTTTCAATTCCATTTAGATGAATGGTTTTATCATTGCCTGCTTCAAAGGATTTAGTACCGTCTGCGTTTTGTATTAAATAATGATAAACAATTTTGTCATTTGAAATAGATGCGTCCATTTCTAAATGTAAAACCCAATAGTCGTTATTTAGATACACTAAAGGAATAGCATGATCTATTTTATCATTACCTAATTGCGGATGATTTCCATAAATATAAATGTCCTGTCCAAAATGGGTTTTATATCTTAAATGAAAACTAACCTTTATAAGTTTTGTTTTCGGGGAGACAAGTTTTTTTACACGCTTTTTAGTCGTTTTCACGGTTTTCATATATGGTTCCCTATTTGCTAAGGCAATCGTTAATTTTTCAAGCAACTAAAGATAAAAAATAGTGTGTAAATAAAACACATTAATTTTTTCAAGTTTGAAAATAGTAGTAAAATGCATATATTTAACTATATTACTAATAATCAACCATTTAGGTTCGGCATATGGATAAAATAGTCATTTATACGGATGGATCTTCGAGGGGAAATCCTGGACCTGGGGGGTATGGAGCCATATTAATGTGGGGTGAAAAGGTAAAAGAACTATCCGGCGCTTTCAGAAAAACAACCAATAATCGAATGGAATTACTAGCCGTCATTCAAGCTTTAATGGCGCTAAAAACAAAGGAATTACCTGTTCATGTTTTTACAGACAGTAAATATGTTGTGGAATCGGTTGAAAAAAAATGGCTAGATAATTGGATTAAGACCGATTTTAAAGGAGGCAAAAAAAACAAAGACTTATGGACTGCTTATCATACCCTATCCAAACCTTTTAAAGTAAAATTTCATTGGGTAAAAGGTCATGCTGATAATCCTTACAATAATAGGTGTGATCAGTTAGCTACAGAAGCAGCAGACAATGGGCCTTGGAAAGTAGACGAAGAATTTGAAAAATTAGCCTGAGGGATCCTTGAGAAATGAAACAAGTCTAATTTTATTCAATATTATTAGATAGCCTTGAACTTGGGTACCATTATGCGGAATGCTCCAAATAATACTGCTCCAAATACCATTGTACTCACTAAACTATAAGGGTAAAAAGGCAATCCGTCCACCATAGTTTGAGTTAATCCCGAAATCGTTTTTGGATGATGATATCCTCCACCCTGAGCCCAAACTAAAAAGTTAGAAACTAAAAAATAAGCTGTGGGTGCTGATAAGAAAGATACCATATATTTTGAAGGTTTTGAACCTTGTAAACTAAATCCAAATATTGTTGTAGCTGCTATTAAAATATAGTTTTCCAATTGACCAGCATAGAATCCTTGAATTGAAGTATAACCGTAGTTGAATAAAACTTGATATAAAATATCCGAAATAAGTAAAGAAGTAATTGGCAATAAAAAAGAATATTGTTTCTTACTTGCAAACAAAGAACCGCTAAATAAAGCAATTGCAATTTGTGGCGCAAAACCCATAGGTCTGCCTGGCATAATTCTATACAAAGCACTTATAGCTACCATAATTACTAAAGCAAGGATAATTTGTTTGTTCAATTTCATAAAGAATGTTTAATAAGATGGAAACAAAAATAATCACTTAAGACCATATTTAATCAGAATCATTTTCCTCAAATGTGAATAACCTAAGGAACAAAGGCCTTAAATACGACTGAAGCTTCCTTGCCTTGTATGGATAATTGTTGGGAAGCAGGCACCATGGCCACTTCCCCAGCATAGTAGCTATTCCCATCTATCTCCAACTGCCCCTCCATAACCAATAACATTTCTAAAGCTTGGCTAGTTATTGTGTAAGATTCTCCCTTATTTAGGGCTATTTTACTTAAACCAAAATCAGGCACGGGACAAGGATAAATGGTCTCAACTTTATTTTGAGGATCCCCAAATAAAATATTTGGATACGTTGGAATAAATTGAACATGCTTTATTAATTCATCAATATCAATATGCTTTGGTGTTAATCCACCTCTTAATACATTGTCACTATTTGCCATTAGTTCAATATTTTGTCCTTCCAAATATGCATGTAATAAACCTGCTCCTTGAAAGACTGCCTGGTATTTAGCAACCTGTACAATATTTAAAATATAAATAGAGAATATACCTTTATCAATATTATTTTCTGGCACTACCCCATTATAATATTTATTGGCCCACCAATGTGGGTGCAATTTATTGACTTCTCCATTTTTTACACTTGTTACTGCATCCTCCATTAAGGGCTTTAAAATAAGATCTGCCTCGGGAGCAGACAATTGCATGAAATATTGATACAGCCCTTTGTAATCTCCTCCTTTAAAATAAGCTAGTAAGGAGTTAAAATACTTAATATCTCTTAACCGCGTTTCCAATAATTCAGGAGCTAAAAAACCATGCAATAACCAAAAATCACTTAAAGCCACCATCACTTCTGGTTTATGATTTTGATCCTTGTAATTTCTATTAGATGCATCAATAGCAATTCCGGCTTGCTCTTCTAATTCAAAACCAATTTCTGCATTTTCTTTACTTGGATGCACTTGTATGCTTAACATTTTAGCTACATCCAATACTTTAAACAAATATGGGATGCTGCCAAATTCGTGAATGGGAACCATTCCATTTGGCGTTTCAATTTTGGCTGGTGCAGAAACATGTGCCCCCATCCAATATTCAGCAAATGGCTTTTGCTCCTCATTGTTTGTTTTCATTAAACTAGGGATAAATGCGGTACCACCCCAATCATAATGCTTATGTATCCCATGTAATTTATACGCTTTTTGCATCTTAGTTATTTCCCGATATTTATTTAAATATATTATGGAAAACAAAGATACTGGGATTTTTGGGGAAACCATGGCCAGCAACTATTTATTGAATTTGGGATTTGAAATTGTTGAAAGAAATTGGAGATACAAACATTTGGAAATTGACATTATTGCCACCAAGGAAAACCTATTGCATATAGTGGAAGTAAAAACAAGATCCTCCATTGTATTTGGATACCCGGAACAAATGATTAATACGCATAAAATGCAATTTTTGAAAAATGCAGCAGCGCATTACCAATATACTAATCCACAATGGAAATGGATGCAATTTGATGTTATTGCGATATATAAAAAGCCCACTGATGAGTGGGCTTTAGACTTTTTTGAAGACGTTTATTTTTAGAACTTTGAGGAAATTTAAAATAAAGCAGCTAACTCTTAACCAATTAAATCTTTCATCTTTTCTACCATTTTATAAGTAGCTGGACAATATTCAACATTCTGTTTGTGTACATGAATGTATTCAGTCATCTTTTTCTTGGTCAAATGCGGGAAGCCAGCACAGTCCGCTGGACGAACTTCATATATACTACACATATTAGATTTTAAATCTAAAAATTGACAAGGCCTTAATTTATTTAACCAATCCTTATCCTTTTTATCGTATTCTAAATATTGTGCAGTAAAAGCTGCAGGTGTTGTTTTTAAATGCGCAGCAATTCTTTTAACGTCTGTTTTGGTAAAAGTAGGACTCATTGTTTTACAACAATTGGCACAGCTTAAACAATCGGTTTCAGCCCAAACTTGAGGACTAATAAATTCTGCTAAATTATCTAAACCCTTTGGAGCTCTACGCTCTAATTTTGATAAAAAAGACTTGAATTGTTTTGCATTGCGGCTTACTTTCTGCTTAAATGACTTTAAATTTACTTGCATATATTTGTTTAAATCTGATGCGAAATAAACTCATTCTCTATTAACAATCAAATCTTTTATCTATCAGTATGAACTGGGCCATCTATAAAAAAGGTTTTAAAGCTTTTCTACAACTAGAGAAGTCATTAAGCGCCCATTCGGTGGAAGCCTATTTAAGAGATATTGACAAGCTCACCAATTACTTTGAAAGCATCGGAAAAGAAATAGGCCCCTCAGAAGTTACACTTAAAGACTTACAAGGTTTTATTCAATGTATTGGTGAAATGGAAATGGCTGCCACCTCCCAAGCAAGAATCATTTCTGGCATTAAGTCCTTTTATAAATACTGCATATTAGAGCAAATTTGCACCATTAATCCTACCACCCTTTTACCTACGCCCAAAACAAGACGTAAGTTACCCGATGTTTTAAGTTTTGAAGAAATTGAAGACCTTATTGGGCATATTGATTTAAGCAAACAAGAGGGAGGTCGCAATAAAGCTATTCTGGAAACCATGTATAGTTCTGGGCTTCGTGTAACAGAAGCCATTACTTTGAAAATTTCTTGTTTATACTTGGATGTTGGATTTATAAGAGTAGTTGGTAAGGGCGATAAAGAAAGATTAGTTCCCATTGGTTCCGATGCCATTAAATATATAAAATTGTACAAGGACACCATAAGAGTGCATCAAACACCTTCCAAGGATTGTGAGGATATTTTATTTTTGAACAATAGAGGCAAAGGGTTAAGCAGGGTAATGATATTTTATATTATCAAGGACTTGATTTTGAAAACAGGGATTAAAAAATCTATTTCACCGCATAGTTTTAGGCACTCTTTTGCCACCCATTTAGTGGAAGGCGGCGCCGATCTCAGGGCTGTTCAAGAAATGCTTGGTCATGAGAGTATCACCACCACTGAAATTTATACCCATATGAACAGGGAATTTTTAAGAGATACATTAGACAGATTCCATCCTGCTTTTCAAAAAAAATAACTTTGTCATAAACTAAAATCATTTAGGTTTGTTATTCAAAACAAAACGAAACCATTATGAAAAGAATACTTTTTTCGGTATTAACACTAATTGGCTTAACAGCACAGGCTCAAATTAAAATGCCGGCAGCGAGTCCAGCACAAACTTTATCTCAAGATTTTGGCATGGGGAAAATTGAAATTGTTTATTCTCGTCCCGCATTAAAAGGAAGATCCGCTTTTGGAAATGGTTCCGTATTAGCACCAACAGGTGTGGTTTGGAGAACGGGTGCCAACGGCGCAACTAAAGTTACTTTCTCTCACCCTGTAACCGTGGGTAGCAAATTATTAGCAGCAGGATCTTATGCTTTATTTACCATTCCAGGTGAACAAGAATGGACTATCATTTTTAATACCAATTCAAATAGCTGGGGAAGTTTCAGTTATAAAGAAACAGAGGATGTTGTTCGTTTACAAGTAAAACCAGAAGCTACAAGCAATAGCACAGAAAACTTTACAATCAACGTTGACAATATCACGCCTGAAACAGCAACTATTTCTTTAAAGTGGGCAAATACATTAGTGAATATTCCTTTAAGCACAGATATTAAAACAACAATACGTGCGCAAGTAAAAGAAGCAACAACTGGTGCAAATGTAAATCCAAATGCATTCCAAGCTGCCGCTAATTTTTATTATGATATGGACAAGGATTATGACAATGCTTTAGTATTTGCAGACAAAGCCATTGCAGCTAATCCAAAAGCATATTGGTTGTTATTATTAAAAGGTAAAGTGCAAAAAGAATTAGGCGATAAAAAGGGCGCAATGGCAAGTGCAGAAGCATGCAAGAAAATTGCAACTGAAGAAAAAAATGACGACTATGTTAGAAATGCAAATGAATTGATTGCATCTATAAAATAATTTAACTGTTTATAGCTAAAGCGTCTCTTCGAAAGTAAATGTACTTTGGAGAGACGCTTTTTTTTAGTAGGTTTGCTCCCCTTTGCGGAGGTGGCGAAATTGGTAGACGCACTACCTTGAGGTGGTAGCGCCCACACCCGGGCGTGGGAGTTCGAATCTCCTCTTCCGCACAAAGCCTGTCACGAAAGTGACAGGCTTTTATATTATAAGCATGCGACAGGAGCTTGCTCATGAAAGCATGCGAATAATATAAAAGCCAACTAAATGCAACGCATTTAGTTGAAAGGCTTTGGGTACGCGTCACTCTCTGAGATCAGCGAATGAAATGAGCTGATCTCCTCAATTTGATTTAAAAATAAAATACTAAAAGCGAAGCATCCTACTACTTTACAAAATCCAACGCCAAAATATGATGCGCTAGCACTTCCTTTAACTCCGACATACTAGT
This sequence comes from Bacteroidota bacterium, assembly GCA_947453145.1. Lineage (GTDB taxonomy): Bacteria > Bacteroidota > Bacteroidia > Chitinophagales > Chitinophagaceae > Sediminibacterium. Next base: position 95,881 of record CANGFA010000003.1, on the reverse strand, counting down.
TTCATTATAATTCCCATCTATATACTCCGTAACTGCTTTCGCATGCTTAGTCAATTGATTAAAATGCCCAGTGGTCTTTTTAGTTCCTAAAATAAATAAGGGAACCTTAGGATATAAATTCAAAATCTCACCTAAGGCTAAATCAATATGATGCAGAAAATTATTAAGTACCACTTCCTTATGCGCCGAAGGATCCGTAAACTGCCCCATCCTACCAGGCATATCTCTTTCATAAGCTTCTATAGAATCGGCACTACTTAATTTAATTTTTCCAAAATGTACCTTATCATAAATGTATAAATGTACTTCTTTAGCACTTAATAAAAGTACCAGGTATTTGTATTTATTGTCGTTGATCATATCTCATAATTTATTGTATCCTAAAGTGACAATAATTATGAGGTAAATGCTATGACCTTGCTCATAAATCCAAATGATTATTAACTATTCTGTAAAACAAGTAACACAAACATAGTCCTCTCCAAAATGATAATCTAACTGTACTTTCTTTTCTACCCCTTTATGTAAAATTTGTGCATTTACTATGCCTCTATCTTTAATGGCCAAGGTTAACACATTAAAATCCTTTGCAAAATCAATCCCGAGTTGTTCATGTTGTTTATACATTGCTTCTTTTGCTGCCCAGAAAAAAGCCATTTGTTTTAATTGTTCCTGTTCAGGTAAACCTAAAAGCAACGCTTTCTCCAGATCATTTAAAAACTTATGCGCTACTTTTAAAATTCGAGGATGTACAATTTCAATATCAATTCCAATGGGATCCGTATCACTCACCGCAACAGCAGCATACCCTTTACAATGGGAAAAAGAAAAGTGAAAGGGTACCCCTTGCAAATAAGGTTTGCCATTATCTGCCATCACCATTTTATTTAAATCGGCCTCGGGCATCATTAACTTAAACAATAATCTAACAGCCAAATGTTGCAATTTTCGCTCCTCATTTTGAATATCAACGGCCAATTGAACATCTGTTTCAAAAAAGGAAACCGGCTCTGTGATTGACCAAATGGCCAAATGTCGTGTCTCGTTAATATTTTGTTGATAAAAGAAAGGCATAAAAAAAAGCTTTGAGTTAGATTGCAGCGCGGTTATAGCTGCAAATTAAACATAAATACATTTAAAAATTTAAGATGATCTTATCCGACTCTAGAATATTAGAAGAAATAGCAAAACAAACTATTAAAATTGAGCCTTATGACCGCAAGGATTTAGGGAGCAATAGCTACGATGTGCATTTAGGAAAATGGTTGGCTACTTATGACAATAAAGTATTGGATGCGAAAGCGCATAACACTATTACCTATTTTGAAATTCCGGAGGAAGGATATGTTTTAGAACCGACTGGTTTTTATTTAGGGGTAACCTTAGAATATACCGAAACTCATGCGCATGTTCCTTTTCTAGAAGGCAAATCATCTACCGGCCGTTTGGGCATTGACATTCATGCTACTGCAGGAAAAGGCGACGTAGGATTTTGCGGTTATTGGACTTTAGAAATTTCGGTGAAGCAACCCGTTCGTATATACAAAGGCATGCCCATTGGACAATTAATTTATTTCCCAGTGGACGGAGAAATTGAAATTGCATACAATAAAAAATCAAATGCTAAATACAGCGGCCAACCCGAAAAGCCAATTGAGAGTATGATGTGGAAGAATAAGTTCTAACTCAATAGCACTATATAATGAAATTCAAAATCCTTAGCTAGTGTTAAGGATTTTTTTTGCTTTTATACGCCAGCACCCACAACAACACATCGTTATAACTATCAATTCCTTTTATTTGATGATTCCACTTTAAAAATTGATTGTACATTTCCGAACTACCTTGAATTTGTAAATCCTGTTTTTTTAGGAAGAAGCTTTTAATTTCTTTTCGATCTGCAAGCACTTGTGGACTAAGTAATGATTTATTACGCTCAACAACTTGTTTATAGTATTTAAAATCCCCTCTTTTTGCAATAAAGTTTAAATGTGCATACTGCGCATAGGTGAATAACTGCAATTGAGTTGCGTAGTTAAACAACGGCTTATCGCTTTCAACACCAATTACATAGGCAATGAAATTGGCTTGATCCTCTGAGGCATAGCCCAATTGGTGAGCAATTTCGTGACTCATAGTAAAAGGCAAGGTAAATTTTGGCAAGTCCCCTCTTACGATGGCCTCACCAGTTAAAGGTTGGTAAAATGCAGTATATCCAATATAATCTCCCCAGCTTGGGAAAAAGGCATTTTTTACTGACAGATTTTGATATTTTAGAAGTGGCCATTTTATGGCATTTTTAGCAAATTCTGCCCTATTTTGAATCAAAATGGTATCAAAATTGATCATTTTGGGGTCAAAGTCGCTCATTTTTGAACGAGTTAAATTTAACTCATTGATCAATGCCAAGCTTAAACTATCCATTTGATTTTCGGTATAATCCACTTGAACCTGAAGGCCAAAATCGGTAGAAGGATCAAGATTTTGATAGTTTAATCCCCATATCAGTTCAAAAACAATATAAATTATTACAACTCTATTCAAAAACCCTACACCCTGATGCTTCCAAAATAATAAGGAACTAAAATGTGATTTATTTTTAGATAACCATTTAAACACTTTGAAAATCAATAGTATAACTAAAAATAAATAAACCAATTCGCCTAATGGAAAAGCTATTTTCCCCATTAAAATTCTTAGTATATTTGAAATAGGTCTAAAAATATAGGGGGAGTAAAATGCCGATATCCCTGATGGCCAATAGCTAAATGCCAAAACTAAAATGCCGACTATATATCGGTTATAGTTCCAGGGCAATTTTTCAATTAGGGTTGTTCTAAGGGGCATGTTGGTATTTGTGACGTAAAATTAGGATAAACTTTGTCTTTTGATTGGATTTTACTAACTTTGCCAACCCTTAAAGTACGGTTATGGGCCAAAACAGAACATTTGAAATTCCATTTGTAGGTTTAACGGCCGGCGAACATATGTTCGAATACCATATTGAGGATAAGTTCTTTATTGATTTTGGACCTCAAGAATTTGATCATTGTGACACTAATATCAAATTGAAATTGGATAAGCATCAAGGCTTTATGCAATTACATTTTGATGTTGATGGCAAGGTAGACACCCAATGTGATCGATGCGGTAACCCGTTAACGATTCAATTGTGGGATGAGTTTAATTTAATCATTAAACTTGTAGACGAGCCCGATACGATGAACAGTCAAGAGGAAGACCCAGACATCTACTACATTGACCGAAATGAAAGTCATATTAGTGTAGCTGCATGGATCTATGAATTCATCACTTTGAGTTTCCCAATACAACATATTTGTAAGGAAAATGAAAAGGGAGAATCCACCTGTAATCAAAAGGCTTTGGCCGAATTAAAAAAGTTGATGTCTGCGCCACTAGAAAACAGAAATGAAAACCTGTGGAAAGGACTAGACAAATTTAAAGATGGTTTGGACGACTAAAAAGTAGAAGTAGAAATAAACATAAAGTAAAAATTTAAAACATAAGAGATGCCTAATCCTAAACGCAGACACTCACAACAACGTAGTGCAAAAAGAAGAACACACTATGTAGCACAAGAAGTAACATTAAGCACAGATGGTACAACAGGAGAAATCCATGTACGTCACCGCGCGCATGTTCAAGAAGGTAAATTGTACTACAAAGGTAAATTAGTAGCTGAAAAAGCCCCTTTAAAAGCTTAATTAATGAATATCGGAATAGATATGATGGGTGGTGATTTCGCACCACTGGAAGCTGTAAAAGGTGTCCAACAATATCTTTCTAGCTCCGAGCATAATATATTTTGCATAGGTGAAGAGACCCTGTTGAAAGATCTATTTCAACAACATGAGGTGTCTTCACCTTTTTTGCATATTGTACATGCCCCTGATGCGATTGGTTATCATGAGCATCCTACCAAAGCATTAAAGGAGAAACCAAATTCTTCCATTGCCATTGGATTTAAATTATTAGCAGAAGGCTCCATTGATGCATTTGGGAGCGCAGGCAACACCGGTGCCATGTTAGTAGGTGCTATGTTTACGATTAAACCTATTAAAGGAGTAATGCGTCCAACTATTGCTTCCTTACTTCCAAAGCTAGAAGGTAAAACTGGTATCCTTGTGGATGTGGGTTTAAATGCCGACTGCAAGCCTGAACAATTAAATCAGTTTGCCATCCTAGGAAACTTATATGCAAAACATTTATTGAATATTGAAAACCCAAAAGTTGGCTTATTGAATATGGGTGAAGAGGAAGGCAAAGGAAATGCTTTAGCGCAGGCCACCTACCCTATTTTAAAAGAAAATTCACATATTGAATTCATGGGTAATGTAGAGGGTCGTGATTTATTTAATGATAAAGCAGACATTATTGTTTGTGATGGATACACTGGAAATATTGTTTTAAAAACTGCCGAAGCAATGTATGATGCTGCCGCGCATCAAGGTCTTGGAAACGATTCTTTCTTTAGTCGTTATCATTTTGAAAATTATGGTGGCACACCCATATTAGGTGTTAATAAACCTGTGATTATTCAACATGGCATTAGTAACGCAAAAGCATTTTGCAACATGATTAAGTTGTCCGAAAAAATGGTTGAATCAAAATTATGCGAAATAATTACTACGAACTTCGAGAACTTGTAATTTCTTCTTTTTTCATCTTTCCTATCCGCTCATTTATCGTACAATTTCATTTTACTAACATTCCTTAGCATTTGAATTTTTTGTGCTATTTTCATAGTAGCAATTAATGCTAATACACCTATGTGGTATAATAATATTCTTGAAACAATTGGCAATACCCCCTTAATCAAGCTAAATAAGATCACATCAAATTTACCAGCTACTATTTTAGCAAAAGTAGACTACTTTAATCCAGGCAATTCAATTAAAGACCGTATGGCATTAAAGATGGTGGAAGTAGCAGAAGCAGAAGGGAAATTAAAGCCAGGCGGGACGATTATAGAATGTACAAGTGGTAATACAGGAATGGGCTTAGCATTAGCTGCAATCGTAAAAGGGTATAAATGCATTTTCACCACTACCGACAAACAGAGTAAAGAAAAAATGGATATTCTTCGTGCCGTAGGTGCCGAGGTAATTGTTTGTCCCACCAATGTTGCACCAGAAGATCCAACAAGTTATTATTCGGTGGCAAGAAAATTAGCTGCAGAAATACCTAACTCCTATTTTTTTAATCAGTATGATAATTTAGCCAATAGATTAGCACATTATGAAACCACTGGTCCAGAAATTTGGAATCAGACGGAAGGAAAAATAACACACTTAGTTTGTACCGCGGGAACAGGCGGAACCATTACAGGTACAGGAAAATATTTAAAAGAAAAGAACCCTAATATAAAAGTATGGGCTATTGATCCCATTGGATCTTTACTTACGCATTATTTTAAAACTGGCGAGGTAGATATGGCTTATGTAAAACCATATATCGCCGAGGGTTTTGGTGAAGATTTTGTACCTGCAAATTATGACATGTCTGTGATTGATCATTTTGAACAGGTTGCCGATAAAGAAGGTGCATTAATGACACGTCGTTTAGCTAAAGAAGAAGGATTATTCTGCGGTTATAGTGCTGGCAGTTGCTTGCAAGGTTTAATGCAATTATCCAATTCGCTCAAGTCTTCCGATATAGTGGTTTGTATTTTCCACGATCATGGCAGTAGGTATGTTGGAAAGGTATACAATGATGATTGGATGAAGTCCAAAGGTTTCCTTTAAAAGCATCCCTCGCTATTGCTTTAATACCTTACTGTTCTATTCATTTTTAGCGTTAAAATGTGCAAATAAGGTTGCTTTTTGTGGATTTTTTGCCTCATTTACCCTTTTATCACTAACACCCGTTTGGGGCATAAATTGTATATTTGTGACTCAATAATTAAACTATGAGCAAGTACAGATCAGGGGTTTTATTTGGTAAAGAATTAGAAGCTTTATACAACGATGCAAAAGCAAATAATTTTGCCATTCCAGCAGTAAATACCACAGGAACAGATACCATTAATGCAGCCATTGAAACAGCCGCTAAAGTAAAGTCTCCAATTATTATACAGTTCTCAAATGGGGGTGCACAATTTATAGCAGGTAAAGGCATGCCAAATGATAATTTACAAGCCAATATTCAGGGTGCTATAGCAGGCGCTTTACATGTTCACCAAGTAGCTAAATATTATGATGTACCTGTAGTATTACATACAGACCACGCTGCTAAAAAATGGTTACCATGGATTAGTGCGTTAATTGACGAAAGTGAGAAATATCACAAATTACACGGACAACCTTTATTCAGCTCGCATATGTTGGATTTATCTGAAGAACCTATCGAAGAAAATATTGAAACCTCGGTTGAATTTTTCAAACGCATGGCTCCATTGGGAATGGGTATTGAAATTGAATTAGGTGTTACAGGTGGTGAGGAAGATGGTGTAGATAATAGCGGTATAGAAAACGATAAATTATATACGCAACCCGAACACGTAGCTTATGCATATACCGAATTAGGTAAAGTGGGCAACTTGTTTACTGTAGCTGCCGCATTTGGAAATGTACACGGCGTTTATAGTCCAGGTAACGTTGAATTAAAACCTGAAATTTTACACAATAGCCAGTTACATATTGAAAAGACTTTAGGTACCGCTCCAAAACCAGTTTACTTTGTTTTCCACGGTGGTTCTGGATCTCCTCAAAATCAAATCAGAGAAGCTATTGGTTACGGTGCCATCAAAATGAATTTAGATACCGATTTGCAATGGGCTTTCTGGGAAGGAATTTTAGGCTATTACAAAAAGAATGAAGCTTATTTACAAACGCAATTAGGGAACCCTGAAGGTGCCGATAAGCCAAATAAAAAATATTACGATCCTAGAGTTTGGTTAAGAAAAGGAGAAGAGTCTTTTATTAAGAGATTAGAGCAATCTTTTGATGACTTAAACTGTATCAACAGAAACGCATAATATTACCGATTGCTCACTTAAATGCCCACTATGAAAAATAGAGAAGAAGATATTGAAGTGAATTTAACGGGAGAAGAATCTGCAAGCAATGAAACCGGAAAGCCAAGATGGTTTAAACGTATCAAAAGAGGCATTACTACTTCTACAGCAGATAAAAAAGAAACCCCCGAAGGCTTATGGTCTAAATGTCCTACATGTAATCATATTTGTACAAGTGCGGAGTTGAAAGAAAATTTATTTATTTGTTCGAGTTGCAACTATCATCACAGAATTGGGAGTGAAGATTATTTTGAAATTTTATTTGACGATCAACAATACGAAGTACTGTATGACAATATCGTAAGTAAAGACGCTTTAAATTTTACCGATTTAAAAAATTACCAAAAGCGTTTAGATGAAATTCATTCTAAAACAGATTTGAAAGATTCTATGCGCGTAGGAGTAGGTAAAATGAACGGCGAAGGTTATGTGGTGGCTTGTATGGATTTTGAATTTATTGGGGGTTCATTAGGAAGTGTGATGGGTGAAAAATTTAGTCGTGCAGTGGATTATTGTATTGAACATAAACTTCCTTTTTTAGTAATAAGTAAAAGTGGTGGCGCTCGAATGATGGAAAGTGCTTTTAGCTTAATGCAATTGGCAAAGACCAGCGGAAAACTTTCTCAATTAAGCGATGCTAAATTACCTTTCATTTCCTTATTAACCGACCCAACATTTGGTGGAATCTCCGCTAGCTTTGGGATGCTAGGAGATATTAATATTGCAGAACCAGGCGCTTTAATTGGTTTTGCGGGACCTAGGGTTATTAAAGAAACCATTAAAAAAGACTTGCCTCCAGGATTCCAGAGAAGTGAATTTTTATTAGAACATGGTTTCCTTGACTTTATCGTGGATAGAAAAGAATTAAAAAATAAATTATCAGAAGTTGCCTTCTTATTCAGAAACTAGGCATACTTATACTACTTTTGTTGTCCCAGCCGTAAGGTTGGGACATTTTTTATGGCAAAAACCAAAGCAATACCAGTAAAAGAATTAAATAATAGGCAAGCCTATTTTAATTATAACATAGAGGATAAGTATGTTGCAGGTATGGTATTGCTAGGTACAGAGGTAAAATCCATACGCGAAGGGAAAGTAAGTTTCAATGACTCCTTTTGTTTTTTTGACCGAGGCGAATTATGGGTGCGTAGTTTATACATTAACGCATACTCACATGGCTCTGCCAATAATCACATTGAAGTACACGACCGGAAATTATTATTACAAAAAAGAGAATTAAAGAAAATAGAAGTAAAGGTAAAAGAAAAAGGATTTACTATTGTGCCGCTTCGTATTTTTTTTAATGAAAAACATTTAGCCAAATTAGAAATTGGTATTGGTAAGGGTAAGAAAGAATTTGACAAACGCGAAACCATCAAAAACCGAGATGTAGATAAGGAAATTAAACGATTACTTAAACGTTAATCCCATAGCTAAAACCTTAGTGAATTTGCTTTTTCGTAAATTACTTAAGGCGCAAAATAGTTACTGATACTTTGTTTTATGCTCTTCCTTATAACTTAATTGCTCGGCTAATGCATCTGGATGTGGCTCATTTGTGGTTGCATATGCAACCCCTAGTAACACTAAAAATACACCAAAAGCCCAGGCCATTTCTTTGCCAATAAACCAATACCCCCAAGCTTTATTAATGGCAGCTTTTTCGGGATGACTTAATTCATAAATCACTTCCACTTGCTGACCAACTTTAGCCAAATATTGCTGCTTATCCAATTTTAAAACAAAGGGTTTACCAAATTCATCAAACTGTGCAAACACCTCCCCTTGTTTTGATACAATCATTGCAGGAGCAGTTTCGCTATCAAAATAATCGGGCTCCCTACTAAATGGTAGGTATAAAAAAAAGCAGGTAAGAAATAATATGATAGATGATTTAATCATTTAATGGAGTACATAAGAATTAGGTGCTCAAATTAAAAGAGCCCCTAGTATTGCTACCAAGGACTCTTAAAGCGAATTTATAATGTATATTAATTACTTAAACTTCTAAAATCCACTGGGACTAATTTACTTACACCCGGCTCTTGCATGGTTACCCCGTAAATCACATCCACTGCACTCATGGTTTGTTTATTGTGTGTAACAATGATAAACTGTGAGTTATCAGAAAACTTCTGAATCATTTGCGTGAACTTACCTACGTTCGCATCATCCAAAGGAGCATCCACCTCGTCTAGTATACAGAATGGTGCTGGCTTAATTAAGTAAATAGCAAACAACATAGCTGTTGCGGTTAAGGTTCGCTCCCCTCCTGACAACTGCGTAATAGAAGAAGGTCGTTTACCTTTAGGCTTAGCCACAATCTCTACTGCTGTTTCTGCTAAATTATCTGGATCAACTAATATTAAATCACAAGAATCTTCTTCGGTAAATAAAGCCTTGAATACTTTTTGGAAGTTTTCTCTAGCCGTATTATAGGTTTCTAAGAATGCTTGGTTTGCTGTTGCCTCCACTTCCTGAATAGTTAGCATTAAGCTTTCTTTTGCAGTTACTAAGTCATTCTTTTGTTCCAAGATGAAATCGTAACGCTTTTTCATTTCGGTATACGCTTCAATAGCTGTTGGATTTACTTCACCCATGTTCTCCAAACGCTTTTTCATCTTCTCCGCACTTGCTTGTAATTCCTCTAAGGTTTCTTCGGTTTGACGTCCTTTCTCTAAAACGTCTTCCAATTCTACTTTAAATTCTACACTCAAGCGCTCTTTCATTCCCGACAATTGCAATTTCAAATTATTTAATTTGTCTTTGATTTCGTTAATAATTTGATCCACTAATTCCTTAGACTTAATTTGTTGTCTTACCACACTTTCTTTTTCTTGAAGTTCGTTACGTAAAGTATAATAAGCCTGGTCTGCTTCGTTCAATTTTAATTCCTCTTCCTCTTTGGACCTGATTAAGTTTACCAACTCCGCTTCAATCTCTGCCAATTGCGTGTTACTTTCAACAATTGCAGCAGAAGCTTCTGTTAATTGAGCTGTATTGCTTTGAATTTGTGCATGTAAATCATTTAATTGATTTTCCTTAAACACCACTTCTTGTTGCAATGCTTCTATCTTACTTTGTTGTTTAGTTAATTGCAAATTCATTTCGTTGAATTCACCAGAAGCTAAGTGATAAGCTTGTTCAGCAGCTTGGTAAGCCAACTCGATAGACTCTAATTTTGCCTGCGTTTCTTGTAAGCTTATATTTAGTGCCGCTAAAGCAACTCTTGTATCTGCAATTGCAGCATGCTCTTCCTGCATCTTTGAAGTGTACTCAGCTAATTTTTCAACAGCTGCTACATGCGCTGCTTGTAAATTCTCTAGTCTGTTTTTATTTGCAAAAACCTCGTTGATTAGATTGTTAATGGTCTGTTCTGTAGAACGTATTTCATTTTCCTTTAACAACTCATTAAATTCTAATACAGCATTATGCTTGGTTTGAATTTGTTCTTTTATGCTATTCACAACCGTTTCTTGCGCTTGAATATCTGTTAAAAGCTTTTCTAAGTTTTTGGCGCGACCAATTTTTTTACCTTCAAACAATCCAACACTTCCTCCTGTTAAGGTATATTTACCCTTAACATATTTTCCTGATTTTTCTAAAATAATCCCCGTTGAATTGCCTTCTAAAGCTTGCTCATTTTCGGCAATAAATACATTACCTAATAAATGATTAGCCAAAGCCGCATACTTAGTATCAATTTCCACAACCGTTAAAGCTGCAATGGTATTTGCTGGTGCCGAAGAACTTGACGCACCTGCTAATTGATCTAATAAAAAGAAATTTGCTTTTCCTTTTTTATTATCATCCAATAATTGAACTGCTTGCATACCCTCTTTCAAATCATTCACCACATAGTAGTTCAAATAAGGCTCTAATACATTTTCAACAGCGGTTCTATATTGCTCTTGAACGTATAAAATATCTGACAAAATAGGCGCATTATGATTCCAGCCTGTATTTTTATGTAAAAACTTAACGCTCTCTGGATATCCTTCCATAGAGTCTACTAAGCTTTTTAATAAATCGTATTCGTTTTTCTTAGCATCTAAAGTTCTAGATTCTTCTGCCATTTTAGATCTTAATTCCTCCAATGCTGCTTGCGTTTCAAAAATACTTGCTTTTGCAGTTTCATGTTGCGCTTGCAACGCAGCCAAATGTTCCTTCTTAGCGGCAAGATCCGCTTCTTTAACCATTAATTGCTGAGTTAAATCAGCAATTTGTGCAGAACGATGTATTTGTTCACCTTCTAATTGCTCCTGTGATCTTAATATATTTTGGATAGAAGTATCCGATACAGCAACTTTCTTTTCGGCATCAAACTGACCTCTTTGAATTTGTTGGTATTCCTGACGCAAGCCATCCAATACTGCTCTTTGATCATCGAACTGAGTTCGCTTATTGGTTAATTCAAGCTGAGATTGCTCTACTCTATTTTTAAAATCGTTATAAATTTTTTCTTCCTCTACAACTTGCAACTTTGTATATTCAATGGAGTCCCCAATTGTTTTTACTTGTCCGGCAGCACGCTCTAAAAATTCCTGTAAGCTTGTTTCCTTGTCACTCAAATAAGTGAGTCTTTGTGCAGCTAAATTTTTATCGTTTTCTTTGGTTCTTAATGCTTGCAGTTGCTCGTTAAATTCTTGTTGTAAACTTTGCAAACCTCTTTCTTTTTCAATAAACACCACACGCTCTTGCTCTAATGCCGCTTCTTCTAATGCGATCTGTGCTTCTAATTGAATTTTCTTGTCTGATTCAGTTTCTTGTTGCTCAGTAAGTTCCTTATAACTTAAATTAAAACCTTCTAGTGATGCTATGGCTAGTTCAATGGCAGTTTCTTGATAATCCTTTTTAATTTCAAAATACTTCTCCGCTTTTTTAGCTTGATTCTCTAAAGTTTTTAATTGGTTATTAATTTCAAATAACAAATCTTCGATTCTAGACAAATCCTGCTCCGTTGCATCTAATTTATTCTTAGCTTCTTTCTTTCTTGTTTTGTAAATAGTAATTCCTGCAGCTTGCTCTAACATTTTACGACGACTATTATCCTTATCCTTGATAATATCATCCACCATACCCAATTCAATAATTGCATAACTGTCTGTACTCACACCCGTATCCATGAATAAATTATGGATGTCTTTTAATCGACAAGCCACATCATTTAAACGATATTCACTTTCCCCATTTTTGTAATAACGACGTGTTACTGTAATGGTGCTAAATTCGGTTGGTAATAAGTTTTTTGTATTTTCAAAAGTTAAACTTACTTCCGCCATACTACTGGCATTTCTTGTTTTACTTCCGTTAAATACCAAAGAATCTAAATTCTCAGATCTTAATGCCGAAATCTTAGATTCCCCAATTACCCATCTGATAGAATCAATGATATTACTTTTACCGCACCCGTTTGGTCCAATGATACCTGTAATTCCCTCGTCAAAACTAACGATGGTTTTATCAGCAAAACTCTTGAACCCTTTGATTTCTAATGACTTTAGTCTCACTTTTATATCTCCTTTTAAATGTCTGCGAACATAAGAAAAAGACAGTATAAATCAAGAAAAAGTGCGCATTTTGTGCACAATTGTGGGAAAATTAAGCCTTACTAACAAGTCTCCCACCTTCCGTAGTTAAAGTACGTGAAGGGAACTTATTTACCACCATAAAATCATGGGTGGCCATCACTATAGCGGTACCGTCATCTTTGGCTATTTGAAACAACAATTGCATGATTTCGTCACTGGTTTCGGGGTCTAAACTACCCGTTGGCTCGTCTGCCAAGATTAATTTTGGTGAGTTTAATAAAGCGCGGGCTATGTCCACACGCTGTTGCTCTCCACCACTCATTTCAAAGGTCATTTTAAAACCTTTATTTTGAAGGCCCACTTTGGCCAAAACATCGTTAATTTTTTGTTCAATCATCGCTTCATCCATCCAACCTGTTGCTTTAAGCACAAATCTTAGGTTTTCATGCACATTTCTATCTGTAAGTAATTGAAAATCCTGAAATACCACCCCTAAATTTCTTCTTAAAAAAGGTAGAGTCTTCCAAGTCATGTCTTTCAAATTAAAACCTACTACATCCCCAATACCTTCGGTTAAAGTCAATTCGCCGTATAATGTTTTTAATAAACTGCTCTTCCCAGTTCCGGTTTTGCCAACCAAATAAACAAATTCCCCTGTTTCTACCTTGAAATTTACGTCCTGTAGGATTAAACTTCCACTTTGGTAGATATTTGCATTTTCTAAATTGACTAGGACTTCTGACATAATAAATATTTTAAAAAAGTATACTTTTAATTTTACTGTTTAAAGTTAATAGCTAAATGACTCTTGACCAAAATCACCTTTTAAAATCAGCTCTTTACGATCACTTGCTTCAACCTTTCCAATTACCTGTGAATCAATCCCTAATGAAGATGCAATTGATATTAAATTTTCAGCTTGATCGGGTGTGGTGAATATTTCTAAGCGGTGCCCCATATTAAAAACCTGGTACATTTCACGTGCATTGGCTCCCGAATTTGCTTGAATCAACTTGAAAATTGGGGGTATCGGCATAAAATTATCTTTTACGATACGCATATTACCGGGTAGATATTTCATACACTTGGTTTGCCCCCCACCACTACAATGAATCATTCCTTTAACTGCATCAAAATGCTCGGTTAAAATAGCTTTAACCAAAGGAGCGTAAGTTCTAGTGGGACTCAGTAATAACTTTCCAACTGAAATGTCACCAAATCCAGGTATAGTGAGCAGATCCGTTACCTTATTCTTTCCTATATATACTACGCTATCCGATAAACTAGACTCAAAAGTTTCTGGATATTTAGTAGCATACTCCTTACTTAATACATCATGTCTTGCACTTGTTAAACCATTACTTCCTAGTCCGCTATTGTATTCGGTTTCATAATTTGATTGACCATGGCTTGAAAATCCAACAATTACTTGACCAGGCGCGATTAAATCATTGGTAATTAACTTGTTCTTAGGCCAACGAGCTGTCATGGTTCCGTTCACAGCAATCGTTCTTACCACATCCCCTACGTCCGCTGTTTCACCGCCCAGGAATTCAATATTTACCCCATAGGTTTTAAGGATATTGAAAAAAGCCTGTGTACCATTTATAACCTGACTTAATATTTCGCCTGTTATCACCGATTTATTCCTATCAATAGTAGAGGAAAATAATATTTGATCATAAATGCCTACACATAATAAATCATCCAAATTCATAGCAATCGCATCTTGTGCAATTCCTTTCCAAACACTTGCATCTCCTGTTTCTTTCCAATAGATATATGCCAATATACTTTTAGTTCCAGCCCCGTCGGCATGCATAATATTGATATAGTTGGATTGTCCGCCCAAGAAGTCGGCATATAACTTACAAAATGCATTGGGATATAACCCCTGATCTAAATTTTGGATAGCTGCGTGTACTTCTTCTTTTTGTGCGGATACTCCGCGTTGGGCATACAATGACATGAACTAAATTGATTTGAACTACAAAGGTACAATTGTTTTACATTTGTGCCATATTTAGCAATTGAAGATGAAGGTTCATTATAATTTACAAGATTTGCCCCCATTTTTGAATGGGGTGATTACAACAGGAGCTTTTGACGGGGTGCACAAAGGGCATCAAAAAATCATTAGCAGAATGCAAGAGATTGCTGCTCAAATTAATGGCGAAACCATCATTATTACTTTTCATCCACATCCTCGAAAAATTACTTCTTCTATTCCAGGAGAAATTAAACAATTAACCAGTTTAAATGAAAGAATTCAACTATTAGAAAAAGCAGGAATTGATCATTTAGTAGTGGTTCCATTTGATTACCATTTTTCAAATTTAACAGCGCAAGCTTACGTACAGGAATTTTTAGTTGCACATTTTCATCCTCATACTATTATTGTTGGTTATGATCATAGATTTGGGAAAGGAAGACTAGGGAATTTTGATTTGCTAAAAACCTATGGACAGGATTTCAATTTTAATGTTGAACAAATTAATGAACAATTGGTTGAGGACGAAATTATTAGCTCAACTCATATTAGGGAATACCTTGCCGATAAGAATATTGCAAAAGCAAACCAACTATTAGGGTATGCATACTTTTTTGAAGGCTTCATAGTAAGAGGCAACCAAATAGGCCGTACCATTGGCTTTCCTACAGCTAATTTGCATATTAATGACGAAGAAAAATTAATCCCTTCCAATGGGGTTTATGCGGTACGCGTAAAAGGTGCTTGTTTTGGAGATGGCATCTTAGATGGCATGATGAATATTGGTGTGAGACCAACAGTAGATGGACACAAAAAAGTAATTGAAGTAAATATATTCGAATTTGATGAAGATATTTATGAGCAAACCATTACAGTTTGGGTTTATGATTACATCAGAGGTGAAGTGAAATTTAATGGACTTGATGAATTAAAGGCGCAATTAAACAAGGATGTCAATTCATCTAAAACTATTTTGCAGGCACATCCATTATTTTAATTACCAATTCCTTTAGCAAGTCTCCATCCGAATTATCTGCATTATTTATACCGATAACTTTTAAGTTATACTCCTGAATTAATAAAAGGATTTGTTCTACTTTCCCATAAGCATAATTTCGGGATGCAGCCATGTAATTTTTAACTAAAAAAGGAGGAATTCCAACTTCACTGGCAATTCGTCTTTCATCATTTGTGCCCAAACCATATACTGCATATAATTTACTAAAAAACGCATATAAAGTGGGAAGTATCAATTGTATGGGTGCTGCTTTATTATTGGATTCAAAATATTGAATCATTTTAATTGATTTTGAAAAGTTTCTTTGCGCCACTGCATCCTGAAATTCAAATGCATTGTATTCTTTGCTAATGCCAATATATTTTTCAATATCATCCTCTGTCATTTTTTTCCGATCACCCAAATTCACAATTAATTTTTCTAACTCATTTTGAATTCTATTTAAATCATTGCCAATATGATCTACAATAATTTGAACCGCTTTAGGACTAATCTGGTAACCTCTTTCTGACACCCATGCATTCACCCATTCTGGCAACTTGTTATCATACATTTTTTTAGTACTAACTACGACAGCCTTGGTCTTTAATAATTTTGCTAATGCCGAACGGCCGTCTACATTTTTATCCTTATGGGCAACAATAAAAATGGTCGAACTCAATGGATTTTCAATATAGGAAACCAATTTCTCCAATTGGTTCATTTGCTGCGCCTCTTTCAAAATTACCACTTGCTTTTCTGCAGAAACGGGATAGCGCTTGCAAGCATTTAAAACCTGAGTCCAATCTGCATCTTTTCCATAAAAAATAGATAGGTTAAATGCTTGGTCTGCTTCTTTTAACAAATGTTTTTCTGCATAATCAACTAGCTCATCAATATAGAAAGGCTCCTCGCCTTCTAACCAATAGACAGCATCAAATACATTCTTTTTCCAATTAGCTATAATTTTTGACATGGGCATATTCAAAGATATTGAATCCAGTTTGCGAAGCGTTAAAATTGAGCTAAAAAAATCTAATAATACAAATATGCCTCTTTTTTTATAACTTTACAGTCAATAATAAATTGAAAAATATGAGTTCTGAATCAAACGGTAGCAGCAATAAAATAATTATTGCCATTTTAATTATTGCCATTATTGGCTCTTGGATTTACTTTAATTACTCAATCAGTAATACAAAAACTGAAATGACTAAAGAAAGTGATGTTAAAATTGCAACTATTGATAGTGCCAAAAAAGTACTTCAAACACAATTTGATGCAGCTTCTATTAAAGTAGATTCTTTAACCTCTGCAAACACGCAAATGTCTAGTGAATTACAAAACAAGACAGACGAAATTGTTAAGTTAAAATCAAATATAGGCTCAATCTTAAAGAAAAAAAATGCTTCTGAGAAGGAAATAGAAGAAGCTAGAAAGATGATTGCCCAATTAAACAATCAAATTTCAAGCCTGGCAACCGACTTAGCAAAAGCACAAGCAGAAAATAAGGAGCTAAATACACAGAATCAAAATTTATCAACTCAGAACACCACCTTAAATACCAATTTATCCGCAACAACTAAGGAAAAAGAGCGTATTCAAGATCTTGCCTCTACCCTACATGCCTCTACTTTCTCCTTAGAAGCTTTAAGAGTTAGAGAGGATGGTTCTGAAAAGAAAACGAATAATACAAGAAGAGCAAATACCATCCGCGTTTCCTTTCAAATTGATAAAAACAAAATTACCCCAACTGGCTCACAGGATTTATACATTTGTATTTTAGGCCCAGATGGCAACACGGTTGGAGATGCAGGTTCATTTTCTACAAGAGAAGATGGTCAAAAGAAATTCGCGAATAAAATGACTGTCAAATACGAGCAAAATTCAGTTTTACCCATTAGCTATGATATTAAACAAGGATCAAGATTCGCTGAAGGTGAATACAAGATTGAGGTGTACAATAATGGCTTTAAAATTGGCGAAGGCAAAACTGCCATGAAGAAAAGCTTATTCTAGTAAAACATTCTTGCAATATTTAAAAAAGCTACTCAATTGAGTGGCTTTTTTAATGCTATTAAATCTTACTTAAGTACAATGGCAGAGAGGGCTGGCAAATTTAAAGAAAGCATTACCCAGTCATTATTTTCGTCTTGTGGAGTAGCCACGATTTTATTATTGCATAAATCACCTACACCCCAATAAGCTTTATTGTCACTATTAAAAATTTCTTTCCAGTCTTTGTTCCCATAAACATGAATAGGAAATTGATGTCTTGGAACGGGTGTTAAATTCAGAACCACCAAAACGTCTTCTTCCCAATCATTCGCTTTTCTTTTAAATGCTACAATGCCTTCCTGACGTTTATTGGTTTCTACCCATTCAAAACCAGCGGTGTCATATTGCAACTCAAACAAAGCCCTGTTTGACTTTAATAAATTATTTAATTCTTTCACACAATATTTCATACCAGCATGACTTGGGTGTTGTAATAAATCCCATTGCAATTCAGACTTATAATTCCACTCATCTGTTGCTGCAATTTCGTTACCCATAAAAAGTAATTTTGCACCCGGATGCGTAAACATGTATGTGTACAATAATCTTAAATTTGCAAATTTCTGCCATTCATCTCCAGGCATTTTATAAATCATGGGGCTTTTACCATGAACAACTTCATCATGACTTAAGGGTAACATGAAATGTTCATCATAATAATACATCATGGAAAATGTAAACTTATTTTGTGAACCAGACCGCATGATTGGATCTAACTTAAAAAAATCTAAAGTATCATGCATCCAACCCATCATCCACTTCATGCCAAATCCAAGTCCATCCATAAATGTAGGCTGGCTTACAGCTGGCCAGTCTGTTGCCTCCTCTGCAATAGTTTGTATTGCAGGGAAATCTCGATATAATGTTTCATTTAAATCTTTAATAAATGCAATGGCTTCAATGTTCCCATTTCCACCAAATTCATTTCGCTCCCACTGCCCTTCTTCCCTACTATAATCCAGTTTTAACATCGAGCTTACTGCATCTACTCTTAAACCGTCTATATGAAACTGATCGCACCAAAAACGTGCGCTACTAATTAAAAAAGATTTTACTTCACCTCGCTTATAATTAAAAATGTAAGAATTCCAATCGGGATGATATCCTTTTCGCATGTCGGCATATTCATAAGTATTCGCCCCATCAAACATAAATAGTCCATGACTGTCATAAGGGAAGTGTGAAGGTACCCAGTCCATAATTACTCCAATTTCCGCTTCATGAAAAGCATTTACTAATGCAGCAAATTCTTGTGGATTACCAAAGCGAGAAGTGGGTGCAAAAAAACCAATTCCTTGATAACCCCAACTACCATCAAAGGGATGTTCCATTACCGGCATAAACTCTACGTGGGTAAAACCCATTTCTTTGACATAAGGAACCAATAAGTCAATTAATTGTAAGTATGAATTATAACTATTCTCATTGGTTTTATCGGGACGCATCCAACTTGCTAAATGCACTTCATATACCGAGTAAGGTTGGTCGGTTCTATTGCTTATTTTTCTTTGCTCCAACCACTTGGCATCCTTCCAATTATATTTTGTATCCCAAGTTATAGAAGCAGTTAAAGGTCTTAGTTCCCAGAAATTTGAAAAAGGATCCCCTTTATCTAACAATGCACCCTTATAACCATGTATATGATATTTATATACCTCTCCTTTATGCACATGAGGAATAAAGCCCTCCCAAATTCCCGAACTATCTAATCGTACTTTTAATGGATGTGATTGGTTATCCCAATTATTAAAATTACCAGTTACAAACACAGCAGTAGCATTAGGTGCCCATACAGCAAAGTAGGTACCCTTTGTTTCTAAAACTTCAATTTGATGATTCCCAAATATTTTATATAAACTATAATGCGTCCCATATTGAAAATTCTGAATGTCCTCCTCAGTCATTAGGGAATAATTCCATACAGGTTGTTGACAATCTACAAAATGTACTGCTTCGTATTTGGACATGATTAATTAGTTAATTCTATTATTTGCATGCTCATCGCAGGAATAGAAAATTCAGACCCAATTGTATTCCCTGAAATAATATCTTTTCCTCCTGTATAGTTATCTGTTCGCTCAGTATACTTAGACATTTTTACATTTCTTGATTTTGTATCCGTATTCATCACACACATCACCGTTTGATTTTTATCATATCTAAAATAAACATACAAACCATCCTCGGGTATATATTGCATCATTTTCCCAGTTTTAAGGGCAGATGATTTTATGCGATAAGCGCCAAGTTTTTGAACATAATGTAAAAAATCGGACTCCTCGTTGGTTAACCCTGTCTCTGTAAAGGCATTTTTCTTATCCCCTGCCCATCCACCTGGGAAATCCAATCTTACCCACCCATCGGGATTGGAAATTCCTTTCATTAATAATTCAGATCCATAATATAATTGAGGAATTCCTCTGCAAGTGTACAACCATGCATAAGCCATTTTAGTCTTTGGTATACTTTCACCTAAAGAAGAATGTATTCTGGTCATATCATGATTGTCTAAGAAAATTACATTGTTATTGGCTTGTTTATACATAAAATCAGCTGCCAAAGTGCTATATAATTTTATAATTCCATTCGACCAAGCATTGGATTCGTTTAAAGCAGGAATAATACCACCAAACAATAAACTAAAATCAGAAGTTGCTTTTAAATTGCTTTTAAAAGGTAGGTTTAAATTGTTTTCTACATAATAGGCTTGAGAAGCAACACCGTCTACCCAGCATTCACCAAACGTAAATATGCTAGGATACTCATCTAATAAAGCTTTATTCAAACGATTCATGACTTCCATATTACAATATTTATACGTGTCAACCCTAAATGCATCCACCCCAAAAGTTTCAACAGACCAAATGGCATTTTGCGTTAAATATTTTTCAACCATTGGGTTTTCCTGATTAATATCTGGCATCTCTGTGGTGAACCATCCATCAATCATTCGTTTAGCATCAACTTGGGAGTGATAAGGATCAAACGTAGCTTGTTCTCTGTAATGTGTTTGCGTATATGTAGGCCATTGATGTACCCAGTTTTTATCTGGTGCATCTTGTACTAAAAAATTAAACCTTCCAAAATGATTGTAAACGATGTCCTGAATTAATTTCATCCCTTTTTTATGCAAACTATCGCTTAATGCCAAATACGCTTTATCTCCTCCAAACCTACTTTCTGTTTTATAATTATTTGTCACCGCATAGCCATGTTCTGTTCTATCTGGCATATCATTTTCAACAACAGGAGTCATCCATAAAGTAGTAGCCCCTAATTTTTGCATATAATCCAAGTGATTGGCTATGCCTTGTAAATCACCCCCATGTCTTAAAAAAATTTCTCCTCTATTTAAAGACTGATCTTTGAGTCCTGGAATTTTATCATTAGTTGAATCGCCATTACTAAATCTGTCGGGCATTAAAAAATAAACTAAATCTGAAGACGTTAATCCTTGGGCGAATTTGATTCCTCTATCTTTTCTTCTTGGAAGTAATGGCCAATTAAAATAACTCGTTGTCCCATTTGCTACAATAGCAAAAGTCACATTGCCTGGTTTTGTATTTGCACTAATTTCAAGGTCAACTGCAATGTAATGTCCGTTTTCAAAGGGATGTATTTTTTTTAAGATAATGCCTGGGTAATTTATTTTTACACTTGCTGTTCTATAATCTGCAGTAGTACACCTTAACAAAACCTGCACCTTACTATAGTTCATATTCACAAACCAATTAGTAGGATACGCCTCTATATTTTGTGCTACGATATTGGTAAACGCAATAAATAAAAACGCGATGGCACTAAATATCCTTTTCATTCGGTTGATATTCTTCTTTAATAATTAAAATACATACAATACTGGCAAAAATAAGTAAAAGCCCACCAATTAATACGGCTAATAAACGATTGTTGTCTAAATAGCTAGTCATGATTTTCCCAAAAAACAAGGACGCAATAATTTCTGGTAACACAATAAAGAAATTAAATATGCCCATATAAATACCCATTTTTTGTTCTGGGATATAACCAGCTAACATAGAATATGGCATGGATAAAATGGAAGCCCAGGCAATACCTACGAGCGCCATACTAATATATAAGTTAGCAGGGTTAGTTATAAAATAAACCGATATTAACCCTATACCTCCTAATATTAAACACATTGCATGTGTATATTTTTTACCTAATTTACTTACCCAAAAAGCCAAAGTAAATGAAAAGCCAAATGTTACTAAATTTAAAATGGCAGAGGTTGCGCCTGCATGTTCCACACCCAGGGTATACGCATCCTGTATCGCTTTGATTGGACTTTTGTCGTCCCCATGAAATAATTGTCTGGCAACACCTGGCGTATAATAAAACCACATTAAAAACAAACCTGGCCATGTTAAAAAATTAACCATTGCCAATCGTTTCATTTGAACAGGCATATTTTTAATGGAGCTAAATATCTCAGATAAAACAGAAACTTTATTTTCTTGATTATTTTCATTTTTCACAGGTGTAGGTGGATATTCCTTGCTTTTG
Source organism: Bacteroidota bacterium (assembly GCA_947453145.1). Taxonomy (GTDB): domain Bacteria; phylum Bacteroidota; class Bacteroidia; order Chitinophagales; family Chitinophagaceae; genus Sediminibacterium. Next base: position 73,742 of record CANGFA010000003.1, on the reverse strand, counting down.
AATATGGTATACATAACAGCAACAAAAAAAACTGCTCCTCCTATATAAAAAGACAATAAAATATTTTCAGGAATTTTTGAGCCATTTAATTTATCCCTAGAAACATTGAACCATTTGGCTAAAACCTGAGGTAGATACCCTGCAATAAATGAAGCAAGTCCTATAAACATACTTTGCATGGAAAAACCAAGCGACCTTTGTTTGTCATTTAAATTATCCGCCACAAAAGCCCTAAAGGGTTCCATTGTAATGTTAATACTGGAATCTAATATCCACAACATGCCAGCAGCCATCCACATAGTTGGTGAATTAGGCATAACAAATAACAATGCCGAACTTAAAATGGCGCCAATTAAAAAGAAAGGACGTCTTCTGCCTAATTTAGGGTGCCATGTTCTATCACTCCAATAACCAATAATTGGTTGTATGATTAATCCGGTCATGGGTGCAGCTAGCCATAAGCCAGGGATATCCTCTGGCTTAGCGCCTAGAAATTCATAAATGGCACTCATATTATTCATTTGCAAACTCCAGCCAAATTGAATTCCAAAAAATCCAAAACACATATTCCAAATTTGCCAAAAATTTAAATTCTTTTTTTCACCTGTATAGGCCGTATTCATATTTATTAAATTTATTAGATAACAAAACCATTGGGTATAATGGCTCCTTTTTTAATGACTACAATATGGTCTTTGATGGTATATAATGGGTGGTCTGTTTTTTCCAAATGGGGCCCACCTCTAATAATTACATCATTGCCAATAGAACAGTTTTTGTCTACAATGGCATCCTCAATGATACATCTTTCCCCAATACCAATGATGGGTTGACCATTTTCATTTTTTGAATTTATTTGCTCTATCGTTTCATAGTAATCACAACCCATGATATAACTATTTTTAATAACAGTAGCCTTCCCAATTCTTGATCTGATTCCAATTACAGACTTGGTAATGGAAGCTGCATGAATAATAGAACCTTCAGCTACTAGTGCTTGATTAATTTGCGTGCCACTAATTTTTGCTGGCGGCAACATCCTAGAACGTGTATATACCGTTTTAGTGCTGTCAAATAAATTAAATGGAGGAATTTCGTCTGTTAATGCAATATTAGCTTCGAAGAAGGAATAAATATTTCCAATATCGGTCCAATAGCCGTCGTATTGATAACTAATTACTTTATAGTGTGCAATAGAATCTGGAATAATTTCTTTTCCAAAATCGGTTGCACTTGCATGCACTTCATTTAATAATTTATATAGAATTTCTTTATTAAAAACATAAATTCCCATAGAAGCTAGATAATTTCTTCCTTGTGCTTTCATGGCTTCACCTGTATCACTAGTCCATTCTGGGAGTAATTCTTTTTGAGGTTTTTCTATAAAGGAAGTAATTACATTTTCATCATTCGATTTTAAAATACCAAATTCTGGCGCTTCTCTGTCGCCTACAGGAATGGTTGCAATACTTAATGCTGCCCCGCTACTTTTATGTGCCTCAATCATCTTGCTAAAATCCATCTGATACAATTGGTCTCCACTTAATATTAGCACGTATTCAAAATCCATTTTATCCAAATGTCTCAAAGACTGTCTTACCGCATCCGCAGTGCCTTGAAACCATCCCGGATTATCTGGTGTTTGCTCCGCTGCTAAAATGTCCACAAAGCCCGAACTAAAAGCGCTAAAATGATAGGTGTTTTTAATATGCTGATTAAGGGATGCTGAATTAAATTGCGTCAACACAAAAATTCTGTTCAAATTGCTATTAATACAATTACTAATTGGAATATCTACTAAACGATATTTGCCTGCAATAGGTACTGCAGGTTTTGATCGCCTTGCTGTTAAAGGTGATAACCTCGAGCCTGCCCCTCCTCCTAAAATAATGGACACTGTTTCTTTAGCAAAATTTGCCATATTCTAAATTTATATTTTAAACAATTGATTCATAAACATTTTTGTACTCCTTTACCACCGCATCCCAACTATGATCGATTAACATACATTGTGTAATCATTTTTTTCATTTGCGATTTATCTTTGAATACACTTATTGCTCTCTCGATAGCGAAAACTATATCTTCCTCCGATGCTTGTAAAAATTGAATACCAAAACCACCGGGTACTCCCATATCCACTACCGTATCATGCAGTCCACCTGTATCTCTCACCATGGGTATGGTACCATAGCGTAAAGCATACATTTGATTGAGTCCACAAGGTTCTACTCTGCTAGGCATTAATAAAAAGTCGGCAGCAGCATAGGCTTCATGACCTACTTTTTCATCATAACCAATGAATGTATTATAATCGCCTGGATACAATTGTACTAAATAATTTAAAGCAGACTCTACTGCTGTATCTCCTGCACCAATCATTAAAAAATTAGCCCCACAATTGGTTTTATCCAATGCATGCTGTATGGCACCTGGTAAAATATCTGCTGCTTTTTCACCCACTAATCTTCCAATAAAAACAATTAGAGGTTTGTTTATATTTAAATTGTATCTAGTACAAATTATTTCTTTATTTTTCCTTTTGCCAGTTTCGAAATCTTTGACAGCATAATTAAAAGGCATCATAGGATCTTTAGCTGGATCCCAAACTTCATTATCAATACCATTTAAAATACCAATGCATTTTCCTTGTTCATATTCAAATAAAGATTCTAACCCATTACTATGCAATTTTAATTCATGCATATAAGTTGGACTCACCGTGGTAACCCTATCTACACATTTTACCGCTGTGGCCAAAGGATTAATACTATTATTCCATTCTAAAAGTCCATGTTTCCAGGTATCCCATTTAGGAATTAGAACACTTTTATCCCAACCCATTGCACCATGGTATTGAGCATTGTGAATAGTTAATACTGTTTTTACATTTTGTAAGTTTTGATAATCATAACAATACTTCATCATGAAAGGAACCAATCCTGCTTGATGATCATGACAATGCACCACATCAGGTTGCGTTGCCCAATGGGACAGCCAATTCACCACTGCAATTTGAAATCCAATAAAACGATCATTGTCGTCGGTATAGCCATAAATTTTGGGTCTATCCAATAATCCATTAATGTCAACTAAGTATAAATTAAATCCAAGTTGAGATGATTTTAATTTTATAATCGTAAAGTCAAAGAACCAATTTCCTAAATTAGCTTTGCCCTTAAAATGCACATCCCATTCCTTTTGTTCTAGAAATTTAGTTTTGTACATAGGCATCACTACCAAGGCTTCATCACCCATTTTTTGTTGGTATTTAGGAAGAGCACCAACCACGTCACCAAGGCCTCCCGCCTTTGCCATTGGATAACATTCTGCACTAACATGGACAATAACCATACATTAAGTTAATTAATCTTCAATTTACAAAATTGTCCTTATAATTCCAACCCCATTTTTCAGCTACAAAAATGACTGTTTAATGATTTTTTTAAGTATTTTACGGAACCTTATTTTTAGATAAACCAACGATTAAACTAACGATTATTATGAGCCAAGCCAAAAAACCTACCAACACCGGTGCGTTAAGTACCCTTATTGTAGTATTCTTTTTCTGGGGTTTTATTGCGTCAAGCAATAGTGTATTTATCCCATTTTGTAAACACAAGTTTCATTTAGATCAGTTTCAAAGTCAGCTAGTAGACTTTGCCTTTTATCTTGCTTACTACCTTGGAGCACTAGGCTTATTTGCCTATGGTGCATTTGGTGGAAAAGACCTGGTGGGTAAATGGGGATATAAAAAAAGTATTGTTTATGGTTTATTGTTTTCCGCTATTGGAGCAGCTGCAATGATTATTGCGGTGAATGCAAATACTTTTACCGGCATGTTAGTTGGTTTATTTATTGTTGCTTTAGGATTTTCTTTACAACAGACTGCTGCCCAACCCTTTGCTATTGCTTTGGGCGATGAAAGCACAGGTGCTAGTCGTGTAAATCTAGCGGGTGGTATTAATTCTTTTGGTACCACTATCGGGCCCATAGTAGTTGCCTTTGCTTTGTTTGGAACTGCAGCTGCCATTACCGATGACCAAATTGCTGCATTAAGTCTTAGTAAAGTAGTTATTTTATATAGTGCCGCTGGATGTTTATTCTTAGCTGCTGCGGCCTTGTTCCATTTTTCTAAAAAAGTACCTTCTGGTATAAGTGAAGAAAAAATTGAGCCAGCCAACAAAGCACTTTATTTATTACTAATGATGACCGGTGTTTTAATTATTATGTTTGTTCCCATTTTTAACAGTTATAAAATTGACCCAGCAACCATTACGGACCCAGTAAAAAAATTAGAAATTGAAACAATGAGATTAAAATGGTTGTTTGGTGCATTGGCAACCGTAGTGGTAGGTTTACTCTATGCAAATTTTTCTGCACAAAAGAACGAGAATGGTTGGGGCGCAATGAAATATCCACAGTTAGTTTTGGGAATGCTTGCCTTATTTGTTTATGTAGGTGTTGAAGTTGCCATTGGTTCCAATTTAGGAGAATTGTTAAAGCAACAAGATTTTGGAAGTATTCCTTCTTCAAAAATTGCACCTTATATTTCCATGTATTGGGGAAGTATGATGATTGGCCGTTGGACAGGTGCCATTGCTGCATTTGAATTTAAAAATAATACTAAAAAATTATTGACTGTTATAGTACCATTGGTTGCATTTGGAATTGTAATTGGTGCTAATAGTATTGCACAGTATGACATGAGTCCACTATATATGTATGTGGTGTGTATTGGAATACAAATTGCAGCATTCTTCTTAAGTAAAGACAAGCCAGCAAAAACTTTATTAATATTTAGTGTGATTGGAATTGCTGCTATGTTAATTGGCATTTTCAACAAAGGCGATTTAGCGATTTATGCTTTCTTAACGGGCGGTATTGCATGTTCTATTATGTGGCCTTCTATTTTTGCATTATCTATTGCAGGATTAGGTAAATACACAACACAAGGTGCTGCTTTTTTAATTATGATGATTTTGGGAGGTGGTATTATCCCTCCAATTCAAGGGAAATTATCTGATTTTTTACAGTCATCTCAAAATGCAGTTGCAGGAAGCGGTATTCATAATTCATTCTGGGTGCCTGTTGCTTGCTTTGCCTATATTTTATTCTTTGCGGTAGCTGTGAAAGGCATATTAAAAAAGCAAGGTATTAATTATGAAGAAACAGAAGCAATAGGTGGACACTAATAATTAGGTGTGCTCATTTTTATTTGATTAATTAAAAACAGAAAAATGGATTCATACGTTATAGGAGTAGATATTGGTGGGACTGGAACCAAGTATGGTATTGTAGACAAAGACGGCAATGTACTACACTCCAGCTCGATGGCAACCAATACACACGAACAAGTGCACACTTATATTGATGAGCTTTATGAAAAACTCTCAGAGCTCATTGAAAAAGTAGGTGGTGTAGGACGTATTAAAGGTATTGGAGTAGGTGCACCCAATGGTAATATTTATACAGGTACCATTGAGTATGCTCCAAATTTACCATGGAAAGGCATTATTCCTTTTGCTAAAATGTTGCAGGATAAATTTAAACTCCCTGTAAAACTAACAAATGATGCAAACGCTGCGGCCGTTGGTGAAATGATGTATGGGGCTGCTAAAGGCATGAAGGATTTTATCATGATTACTTTAGGCACGGGCGTGGGCAGTGGCATTGTTGCCAATGGACAATTAATTTATGGACATGATGGATTTGCAGGTGAATTAGGACATACTATTATTATTCCTGACGGCAGATTACATCCCGGCACTGGTAAAAAAGGTTCCTTAGAAAGTTATGCATCTGCCACCGGGGTTGCAGAATCTGCTATGGAGATTTTAAGGGATACAGATAGACCCAGTATATTAAGAAATATAGCGGCTGGTAAAATAACTTCTAAAGATGTTTTTGAAGCAGCTCAACAGGATGACGAAGTAGCTAAAGAAGTTTTTGAATTTACAGGTAAGATATTAGGCATGTCCTTAGCTAATTTTGTGATGTTCTCCAGCCCAGAAGCCATTATTTTATTTGGTGGCTTAACCAAGGCAGGCGATTTAATTTTAAAGCCTACCAGAGAACATATGGAAGCAAATGTGATTGAAATATTTGAAAATAAAGTGAAGATTTTATTTAGTCATTTAAAAGAATCAGATGCAGCCATATTAGGCGCATCCGCATTGATGTGGGAGTAATTATTTCGATTGCTCCTCCATCCATTTGTTTCTTCCCCAACCTGCTATTACATGTTTTTCGCTGTGATAAGAGGAACGCACCAAAGGCCCACTCTCTACATAATCAAAGCCCAATTCATAGCCAATTTGTCTGAGTTCAGCGAATTCATCAGGATGCACAAAACGTTGAACTGGTAAATGTTTTTTGGTTGGTTGTAAATATTGACCTAAAGTAAGCACATCACATCCAACATTTACTAGGTCTTTCATCGTTTTTATTACTTCCTGTTTTTCTTCCCCAATTCCTAACATTAATCCAGTTTTCGTACGGCGTCCTCCTTTTTTTAAAGCTTCTAACACCCCTAAGCTACGGTCATATTTTGCTTGCACACGCACACGTCTTGTATTGCGCTCTACAGTTTCCATATTATGACTCACTACTTCTGGGGCAGCTTCTATAATGCGATCTATTTGTTCTTGAATGCCTCTAAAATCAGGTATTAAAGTTTCCAAAGTAGTTTCAGGGGTTAAGGCTTTAATGGCCTTAATGGTATTGGCCCAAATAATGGAACCACCGTCGGGTAATTCGTCTCTATCTACACTTGTTAATACAGCGTGTTTTACTTTCATCAAATAAACAGCCTCCGCTACTCTTTGTGGTTCATCCCATTCAACAGGCTTAGGACGTCCCGTTGCTACCGCACAAAATTGACAGCTTCTTGTACATATGTTACCAAGAATCATAAAAGTAGCCGTACCTTCTCCCCAACACTCACCCATGTTTGGGCAATTACCACTCTCACAAATGGTATGTAATTTATGATTATCAACGAGACCTCTTACATGCTTATAACTTTCTCCAATAGGCAATTTAACCCTCAACCAATCGGGCTTTTTTAAACGCTCTGTTGACTCGGCATTGATGATGGGTAATTCTTGCATACGTTCTTGATTAACTTGGCAAAAATACAAGATTGAAGGGGAATAATATTGTAATTTTACCGAAATCATAAATCAATAAACCCGTTATTATGACCTCAACCGTAACTTATGAATCTAACCTTAGAACCACATGTCTTCATTTACAAAGTGGATCCGCAATTGAAACAGACGCACCCACAGATAATAAAGGAAAGGGAGAAAGATTTTCACCCACCGATTTAATTGCGACTGGATTGGGCGCTTGCATGATAACCACCATGGGCATTAAGGCTGAAACCATGGATATTGTATTAGATGGTGCAAAAGTAGAAGTAACTAAAGTAATGGTCTCCGATCCAAGAAGAATAGGTAAAATTGTTGCACATGTGACCATCCCCTCATTAAATTTGGATGATAAAACAAAAGAGATTTTGGAACGTGTAGCAAGAACTTGTCCAGTTGAAAGAAGTTTGCATCCAGATGTAGCATTAGATATTGCTTTTAATTGGCTGTAAGTATTAAAATAAAATCTAGTACGCAACTTTTTTTAAAGCAGCAAAGTTATAAAAGACCTAGCTGCTTTATTTTTTGTATCACCTTACTAACTGGCAATCCCATAACGTTATAAAAATCACCATCAATTTTTTCAATGCCCACAACTCCTATCCATTCTTGTATTGCATAAGCACCTGCTTTGTCATAGGGCTTATAGTTATCTACATAATAGGCAATTTGATCATTGGTTAATGAATGAAAATAAACATCTGTAACTTCCGAAAAGCAATCCATCCCGCTATTATGAATTAAACAGACGCCCGTAATCACTTGATGCGTTTTTCCGGCCAGTTTTTTGATAGATGCAATTGCAGCAGCTCTATCTGCAGGTTTGCCAATAATTTCATTTGCTAATACCACCACTGTATCTGCGGCAATAATACAATTTTCATTTTGAGCATTCCCTTGTTTTGCTATAATTTCAGCTACCGCTAGCGCTTTATTTTTTGCAATAAACTCAGGCACTTGCTGAATGGGTAATGAATTAGGATAAGACTCGTCTATATCAGAAACGATAATTTCGAATTTTATTTCGGCCCATTCTAATAAAGATTTTCTTCGGGGCGACTGTGATGCTAAAATAAAATTTACCATATGTTATAATAAAAAATAGAAAAATAACATAGATAAAATTCCGGAGAACATGGCAATTTTAATATACATACTTAATTTTTTAAAATCGGCACTTGCATAGGCAGTTTTCAATTTTAATAAAACATAGATGAGTGGATAAATAATAAATAAAAGACAATACAAAATACTATACCACCATCCAAATGGTATCACATACAATTGGATAATTGCAAGGATTGCAATGACGACTATTAACCAAACTCCAATGTATACTTTGGTAGATTTTAAACCCCATACAATAGGAAGTGTTTTACAACCAAACTTTTGATCACCGTTCATATCCTCCATGTCTTTTAACGCTTCTCTTATTAAAGTTAATATAAAAGCAAACCCGCAATAAAGTGCCATTAGTTTTGCAAATCTAAAATTAGCAATATCCTTAATGTTGGGGTGTGTAATTTGCTGAATCGTAAATTTGGAAAAATAAACCACTGCAATAGACCATGCAGTTAAGATGGCAATAACCACATTGCCTACTAAAAAATCTTTTTTGAAATTGGTGGAGTAAAACCACAACAATAAAATAGTTAGTAAGTTGGATAAATGAATATGCCAATATTGCTTAAATGGGAAAGCAATGGTTGAAACATAAATACCCATAACACTAAAAAACAGATGCCAAAATATAACCCAACGCCTATTGATATGAGACCCAACCACTACTTTATTAGGCTTGTTTACTTGGTCAATATTAATATCAAAATAATCATTGATGATATAGCCAGCAGATGCAATAAATAAATAAGTCAATACAATTAAAGAAAAATTAATATCCACTTCTACTCCCGCATTGGGATATAAAGGCTTATAAATACAAAAATGAAATAACACTTCAGCTAATAAAATAAATATCAAATTAGGCCATCTAATCAATCGCAAAAAATATACAAATGTCTTCAAGGATTTGTTTTTAAAAATTATCTAGCAGCAATATGATCTACTAAATCCCAATGGTCATTTAACTTTAATACTTTTTCAATAACCTCTCTTGCACAACCCTCCCCCCCTTTAGCTAGGGTAATATAGTTGGCTATGTTTTTAATATCATGAGCAGCATCATTTGGACAAGCTGCAATACCCACTAATTGCATTGCTTCATAGTCGGGCATGTCATCCCCCAAGTATATAATATTAGTAAGTGACACCTTATGTTCAGCAACTAACTTTTTAACGAGCTCCAATTTGTTATCAATCCCCATATACACTTCTTTCACCCCTAAGTTTTGTAATCGCTCTTTTACTTCAAGGGAATTGCCACCAGAAATAATCCAAACATGATACCCCTTTTTAATTGCCAACTGAATCGCATAGCCGTCTTTGATATTCATTTTGCGAACCAACACGCCATTGGGCATCACTATTACTTCGCCATTGGTTAGTACACCGTCTACGTCAAAAATAAAGCAGCTAATGTTTTGTAAATTTTTTAACAAAGGGAAATATGTTTAATAATTAAATGTATGATTATTTTTGGTTATCACGCCACTCATACACCCAAGCACTTTGGATCATCTCTAAATGACCTTCGTTGGATTCCTCTCTTTTACCTTCAAAATGGGGCAATGTTAAAACCCACTCCAACAAATCCGTAAAGCGTACTCTATAAATTTTAGATTCAGAGTAGTCGTCTCCAAATTTTTCATATAATTTTTGAGCAATATCTTCATGGTCATTCCAATAAATGGGTGGTTCAAACTGCGTCATATCTTTTTATAATTTTTTCGATTTTAAATTTTAATTTCCCAAACCCTGCTACTCTCCTAAAAATTGAGTTTGATCGGGCAAGGTTACTTCAATGGTTCCAGCACCTTCCTGAATTACACATTGACAACCTAAACGTGATTCAATTCTTGGGCTTACTGCTCTATCAATAAAATCCTCTTCCTTGTCTGATAATTCTTCTAAGAACTCCATTCCTTGCTTCACATATAAATGACAGGTACTACAAGCACAAACGGCTCCACAGTTATGGTGTAACTCTATACCTGCATCTAATAATACTTCTAATAAACTTTCTCCTGCTTTTACATTTTCCAATACCACAGGCGCTAAGCCCTTTTCTTCAAAATTAATTTTAAGTGCATACATAATAATAGCTAATGTGTTTTTGCAAAAATAGCTTTAAACCTTCTTGAATCAAGGCTTTTTGTTGTCGAAATACAAAAAAAATCAAAGACCGCAGCAGACCACGTACTATCTTTGCTGCCAAATACGTGCATATGGCAAAAATGGGCTTTTCGGAAAGAATGTATCTACAATATTTAAGGACTAAATTTAAGACCATTGGAAAACTTTCCCCGTCAGTTGCAGGCAAACTCGCATTTAATTTATTTTGCACCCCCTATCCTAAGTATAAAAAAACCAAGGCCCCCGCTATCTTCCATCAAGCAACCAAGATTGCGATTCAGGTAACCGGAGGCACTACTATAAAAGGATATGAGTGGAAACCCAAGAAGCCCAATGGCAAAACAGTATTAATTTGTCATGGATATGCTAGTTATTTTTACAAATTCGACCAATATATTCAGCCCCTATTAAAAAATGGATTTAGAATTTTGGGATTCGATGCTCCTGCACATGGCCAAAGTGAAGGGAAATATATAAATGCCGCTGTTTACAAAGACGCTGTTGAAAATATTATTAAAGTTTGTGGCCCTATTGACCATTTTATGGGTCATTCTTTGGGAGGTCTTACATTGGCGTTGGTAGCAGAAAGCATGCCCAATCAAGAAGCCCATAAGTTTGTACTCATTGCACCTGCTACTAAAACCACCACAAGCCTTGAAAGTTATTTTAACATGATGCACTTGTCAGAGACAGTGAGAGAAGGCTTTTTTGCCAATTTAATCAAACTAACCCCTTTACCTATCACCTATTTTGAGGCGGATCGTGCTTTAGAAAATTATAAGGGTCAAGTACTATGGGTGCATGACCAAGGGGATCGGGTTTGTCCTATAAAAGATTTAGAAAAATTTAGAGCAACTGCACCAGAAAATATTAAATTCTTGATTACCAAAGAATTAGGGCACAATAAAGTATACAAAACGCCCGAAATAGTGGAGCAAATTGTGTCTTTTTTAAGCGCCTAAATACAGATGATTTTTATTTTTTAAGTCTAATACTATAATATTGCATCACGAGAAATAGACTTGGGCACTATTAAGGCGCTTAGGACATTTTTCATAATAAGCTGATTTTCAATATAAAAATCCCGAAGGAGCGGTTGACTACTATGTCAAAAAACTTACTAATCGTTGAGTCGCCTGCAAAGGCTAAGACCATTGAGAAAATCTTGGGTGAAGAGTTTGAAGTGAGAAGTTGTTATGGTCATATTCGTGATTTAGAGAAAAACGATATGGGGATAGACTTAAAAAATAAGTTTGCTCCTAGATATACCGTTTCTGCTGAAAAAGAAAAAGTGGTTAAAGAATTAAAATCCATGACCAAAAAGGCCAAGGAAGTTTGGCTCGCATCGGATGAGGACCGCGAAGGAGAAAGTATTAGCTGGCATTTAGCGGAAGTTTTAGGCTTAGATCCTAAGAAAACAAAGCGTATTGTATTCCATGAAATTACTGCACCTGCTATTAAAAAGGCAGTTGAAAATCCACGTTTAATTAATATGGATTTGGTAGATGCTCAACAAGCAAGAAGAATTTTAGATAGAATTGTGGGTTTTGAATTAAGCCCTGTTTTATGGAGAAAAATTGGCATGCAAAGAAGTTTAAGTGCCGGTCGTGTACAAAGTGTTGCTGTTAGATTAATTGCAGAAAGAGAAAGAGAAATAAACCAATTTATTCCAGAGAGTGTATTTAAAGTAAGTGCTTTATTCTCTGCTTTAGATATTAATAAAAAGAAAGTAAAATTTAAAGCAGAAGGTCCACAAAAATTAACCACTGCTGGTGCCGCTGAAAAATTCTTAAATGAATGTAAGGGTGCCAATTATACTGTTAAGGACGTAACGGTTAAAGACGGGAAACGTACGCCATCTGCACCTTTCACTACTTCTACCTTACAACAAGAAGCTTCTAGGAAATTAGGATACAGTGTGAGTAAAACCATGTTGCTAGCTCAAAAATTATATGAAAGTGGTAAAATCACTTACATGAGAACGGACAGTATTAGTTTGAGTGAGACGGCAGTGGAAGCTATTAAAGCAGAAATTAATTCAAGCTTTGGGGCCAACTATTATCAACCTAGAAAGTTTAAAAATAAAAATGAGAGTGCACAGGAAGCACACGAAGCTATTAGACCTTCTTACATGAATGAGTCTAAGGTAGATGATGCAGACACCAATCGTTTATATGAATTAATTTGGAAACGAACAATTGCTTCACAAATGAGTGATGCGCAATTTGAAAAGACCACAGCAAAAATTGAAATCTCTACCAATAAAGAAACTTTAACAGCGAGTGGTGAAGTGATGAAATTTGATGGTTTCTTAAAAGTATATTTAGAAGGTAAAGATGACGATGAAGTGGAAGAAGAGGACGCATTTGCGTCCGATGGTGAAGAAAAGTTACTTCCGCCTTTAACCAAAGGCCAGGTATTGGATTTTTTAAGCATGACTGGCTTAGAGCGCTTTAGTCGTCCTGCTTCCAGATTTACCGAAGCAAGTTTGGTAAAAAAATTAGAGGAATTGGGTATTGGACGCCCTTCTACTTATGCACCTACTATTACGACCATTATGAAGCGTAATTATGTAGAGAAAAAAGAAAAAGAAGGTATCAAAAGAGTATATCAAATTTTGTCCTTGAATAATAAAGATGAAATTACTACGGAGCAAGCTTCTGAAATTACCGGTGCGGAGAAAAATAAACTCTCTCCTACCGATTTAGGATTAGTCGTAACCGACTTTTTAAAATTAAACTTTCCTAAAGTAATGGATTTTGGCTTTACGGCTAAAATTGAAGGCGAGTTTGATGAAATTGCATTAGGCAAATTAAAATGGAGTAAAATGTTGGAGGAGTTTTACAACCCCTTCCACGAAACCATCGAACATACTTTAGAAAATGCAGAACGCGCTAAAGGAGAAAGAGAATTAGGCTTTGATCCAGTGAGTGGTAAAAAAGTAATAGCAAGAATGGGCCGTTATGGGCCAATGGTTCAAATTGGTCACCAAGACGAGGAAGAGAAACCAAAATTCGCAAAATTAAAAGCCTCTCAAAGTATTGAGACTATTAGTTTTGAGGAAGCAATGGAACTATTTAAGTTGCCAAGAACCCTTGGTTTATTTGAAGAAGGCGAAGTAACCGTAAATATTGGTCGTTTTGGGCCCTACGCGGCTCATGACAAGAAGTTCTACTCCCTTAATAAGGAAATGGACCCTTACACTGTAAGCCTCGAGGAACTTGCTCCAATGATTGCAGAAAAACGTAAAGCAAAAGACGAGCGGACCATTAAAGTATTTGAAAAAGAAAAGATTCAATTATTAAGAGGTCCTTATGGCCCATATATTAAACAGGGATTACGCAATTTTAAATTAACAAAAGAACAACAAGAAAAAGTAGAAGCTTTAACTATTGAGGAAGTAAAAGAAATCATTGAAGAATTAAAAAAGAATCCTCCCCGCAAAACAGCAAGAAAAAAGAAAGCATCCTAAAAGAAAGATAAAAAATATTCCAAAAGAACTATAAAAAAAGGGATGCGCCGTATGGTGCATCCCTTTTTTTATAGGAAACTTTTTATCTAAATAGAAGTGTTAAGCTACAGAGGGCTTACTCATTAATTTGATGTAATTAAAGTGTGCTTTAATTGCACTTAACACAGTAGGATATTCAATATAATTTAATTTAAAATCGGCGCAGGCCTCTTTTACAATTTTTGAAATCGCTGGATAATGCACATGAGATACTTTAGGGAATAAATGATGCTCAATTTGAAAATTCAATCCGCCTACTAACCAACTTACCAATTTATTTCTAGTGGCAAAATTAGCTGTAGTTAATATTTGATGCGCTGCAAATTCATCCGGCATTTTATTATCTGGTTGTATCGCTAAAGGGAAACTGGTATCCTCGACTGTATGTGCTAACTGAAATACAATACTTAATATAAAGCCAGCGAATAAAGTAGCAACTAAAAAACCAACTAGCCAACTTACCCAGCCAACCATATAAATAGGGGCAATTACGAAAGCGGCAACATGGTATACTTTAACAGCCCAAAACTCAATATGCTCCATTATTGTCATATTACTTAGCGTAATAGAACCTATTTTCTTAGAGAAATACTTTTTATAATCGGCAAAGAAAATCCAGAATATGTATAACAACATGTATAAGAACCAGAAATAAATATGTTGAAAGCGATGCATACCTAAATATTTTTGAGTGGGTGCCATGCGCATAAAAACACCTACTTCAATATCATCATCTACCCCATCTATATTCGTATAGGTATGGTGTATTGTGACATGCTTCATACCCCACATAAAACGACTAGCTCCTAAAACACTAATAGAAGAGGATGCCAATTTATTTAACCATGCATACTTACTAAAGCTACCATGACTTCCATCGTGCATTACATTAAATCCAATAGCTGCAATTAAACCCCCAAAAAAAACAGACTCTAGAATCGCCCAAAAAGTAGGTGGTGTATAAAATACCAAGTGAACATACGTAATAAAAAGCAGGGACATTAAAAGAATTGCCTTAGAAAATAATTTATAATTACCAGTGGATTTTATATCATGATTGTCTAAATATTCCTTTACTCTTCTTTTTAACTCGGTATGTAAGGAATTGGTCTTTACAGGAAATTTTGGCGTCGCAATTGTTTGAGTTTGCATAGGTATAATATGATACCTAAAGATAACCTTTTAAGCGTATTTAGTCTATTAATTTTCAAGTAATTAGGCTAAACGAAGAATATTCATTTTTATTATATTAATCAATGCAATTTATATCCACAATGATGGGATAACTAATGTGCCGCTATCTGAGAAAAAAGCTGTTGATTTGGGTATTCTAAATTCAAGCAATCCCCAATGGTGAACGAGAAAGAAATAAAAGCACTTTTTACATTAATAGATGACCCGGACGAGGAAGTCTTTAATACCATTCAAAATAGAATACTCGTTTATGGAAGTCCAATTATTCCCGACCTAGAAAACTTATGGGAAAACACTTTAGACGAAGCCACTTTAGAGCGTATTGAATTAATGATTTATAAGTTAAGATTACAGGACTTAAAAGATGCATTTATTGAATGGAAATCAAAGCCAGATCCTTCCTTATTTGAGGGTGCATTATTAGTAACTAAATTTCAATTTCCCGAACTCCAATTGGATACACTTAGGCATCAAATGGAGAAAATTAGACGCAATATTTGGCTCGAGTTAAACAATTATTTAACGCCATTAGAACAAGCCAATGTACTTCGTAATATATTGTTTAACTATTACCAAATTAAAGGCGTGGAGGTGAATTATGAAAAACCAGAAGAGTTTTTAATATCAGCACCGCTCCAATCTAAAACTGGTAATGCATTTGCAAACACCCTATTATATGCAGAACTTTGTCAACAATTAGAAATACAAGCTTCTTTTATTAATATCCCAAAACAATGTATTGTTGCTTTTTATACACCGGACTGGGATCCTACCGAGAACTATCCGCACCCACAAGAATATATCCAGTTTTATGTGGAAGGTACAACTGGTCATCCTTTTTCTCAAAAAGACTTAGATCAATATTTTACAAGATCAAATATTGAACCAAAGAACTATTATTACAAACAACTTTCCAATGTTCGAATCATAAAAAAACATATTCTTGAATTAGCAAAATGTTTTACCAGCCCAACTTTACAATTCAAACAAAAGGACTTGACAGCTATTGCAAATTTGTTAGAAGACTAATGGAAACCCTAATACAACATATTTACCACAGTCCTATTGGCAAAATAAAAATTACCGCCGACGAAAATTGCATCAATGAATTGGTTTTTGTTGATGAGGATACTTTAATTGATACTTTATTCTTTGAGGAAAATACTCCAGCAATCATTCATAATTGCGTGGATGAATTAATAGAATATTTTGCAGGTAAAAGAAAAGAATTTACAATTCCTATTAACCAAGAAGGTACAGATTTTCAACAAAGAGTTTGGAAAGAATTATATGAACTTCCTTTTGGAAAAACAATGAGTTACGCCGATCTTGCGAAAAAATTAGGCGATCCAAAAGTAATTAGAGCAGCTGCCTCCGCAAATGCTAAAAACAAAATAGCCATAATTATTCCATGTCATAGAATAATAGGTACCGATCAATCTTTAGTAGGTTATGCTTGGGGAAAAGCCCGAAAACGTTGGCTTTTACAACATGAATTTAGATTGGAACATGGTGTTCAAACCTTATTTTAGGATTTTTCCGTCAAATCCAAAAGGCAATAAATAACTGGCAGAATCAATAATCATCACGGGGCCTTGCAAACCTGCTAAAATTATTTTTATAGGGGCAGCATATCTATTTTCAAAATCAAGTAATGATTGTCTACACATTCCACAAGGCGAAATGGGCTCCTTAGAATCCTTGCCAACGGGATGATAACTAATGGCCATAGAAATGATTGAAAGTTTTGGAAATTGACTACCGACGCTATTTAACAAAGCTCTCTCGGCACAAACACCAACCGGGTAACTTGCACTCTCCTGATTAGCCCCAATAATAATTTGATTATTAGATAATCTAGCAGCAGCACCTACCCAAAAATTAGAATAGGGCGCATAGGCATTTTCAGTAGCCTTCCTTGCCGCTTCTAATAATTCCTGATCCGTTGTTTCTAAAGCTGTGCTTTCTTGAAATTGCTGGTATTGGAATTCAAATTTTTGGTGCATGATATTTATTTAATAAGACTGAATATTCTATTCCATCTTATGGACTTACTGTAACTAAACCATATTAATGCAGCTCTTCCCACAATATGCGTCTCTGGAACAAAGCCCCAAAAACGACTATCCTGACTGCGATGGCGATTATCCCCCATCATCCAATAATAATTTTGCTTTACCGTATAATTAGCAGTTACATTACCATTTAAAACATATTGATCTTTCACTTTTTTTAAACTATTATGCTCATAAGTACAAATTAAACGTCTATATAATTCAATGGTACTGTCATTAATAGCAATCACATCTCCTTTTTTAGGGATTCTTATTGCACCAAAATTATCCATCGTCCATGGAAAATGTACAATATCATTTGGGAAGGTAATTCCAACTCTATTTTCTACATAATAATTTACTGACTTTATAAAGGGTAATTTTTTAAGATTATTCGCCGCACTTGCCGTCATATTAATTAAGAAAGTATTGGGTGTTTCAGGAACCAATTGAAAATCGGCATTGGCTTCGGTACTATTAATCCCTAAACTGTCTTGAATGTATTCTTCGGGTATAGACTTTCCATTGGTTACAACGATATATTCTGTTTGTGCATTATTTGCAACAAAAGCAGGACTTCCATTAACCCAAAGCTGACTATTTTTTACTTGAATTAAGTCACCAGGTACGCCTACACAGCGTTTTATATAATTGTCCGTCTTATCTACTGGATGTACTAAAATGGGAAATTCAGCTTGTAGTTTATTCCTATCTCCATTAAATTCTGGACTTCTTAAAACATCATAGTAGGGAACCTTACTTCCAAAGTCGGGTAAATTAATGATGGTATCTCCTGCTGGAAAATTAAAAACAACCACATCGTTTCTATTCACCTCCCTAAACTTCGGAAGACGCTTATAATCTAACTGTATCCACTGAACATAAGAAGGGGTTGTTATGGAACCCGGCAACGTATTATGCACAAAAGGAAAAGACAAAGGTGTTTGAGGAATTCGCGCACCATATGTTAATTTATCAACAAACAAAAAGTCATTTACCAATAAAGTTTTTTCCATACTTTCTGTTGGAATCACATAGGCTTCGAATAAAAATGTTCGAATTAATGTGGCAGCTACTACCGCAAAAACAGCCGCATCAATCCATTCTCTTGTAGCTGGTTTATGATAATGTACCAGCGCTTCTGGACCATGCCATTTTGTAGTATTTAAATTACCTAAATACGGTAAATAAATAAAAGGCACTAACACAGTTAAAGTATGTTGAATGAAATTAACTTTTTTAAAATGCATCACAAAAATGATCGAAATCCAAAGTGTTACAAATTGTCCAACAATGGGAATGAGTTGAATCCAAAACCAAAATGGATTTATTTTACACAACTTAACTACCTCCCAAGTATTGTAAATAGGTATAAGGGCTTTGGTGGCATCTACCCCGGCTTTTTTTAACAAGGTATAAATACCAAAATGCCATCCTAACCAATAAATTATCAATAATGCAATACCCATATTTCTTACTATTTTAACGCTAACAAAAATATCCCTTTGTTAGGGATATTTATAAAAAAGATTGTTAATTACTTAATAACTGTATAAAAGGAGAATTGAGAGGATGATTTGATAATATAGCTTATTATTTGAACTGTCCCATCACTTCCTTTACCAATTTTACCGATCTTGTGATATCAGGTATCGCTAATGCGGTTAAATTAGGTGCATAGTGCATTGGTGCATCCGCACTTGTAATACGACGAATAGGTGCATCTAAATAATCAAACCCTTCCTTTTGAATACGGTAAGACAATTCAGATGAAACAGAAGCAAATGGCCATTGTTCTTCGATAATAACCAAGCGGTTTGTTTTCTTTACACTGGTTAAAACTGTCATCCAATCCAAAGGACGTATAGTTCTTAAGTCAATAACTTCTGCGCTTATCCCTTCTTTTTCTAATTCGGCTGCAGCGCCTAAAGCCACTTTCATCATTTTATTATAAGAAACGATAGTTACATCTGTACCTACTTTTTTAACATCTGCTAATCCTAATGGGATATAATATTCTTCCTCAGGTACATCACTTTTGTCCCCATACATTACTTCACTTTCCAAAAACATAATAGGATCTTCCTCGTAACGAATCGCTTGCTTTAATAATCCTTTTGCATCATAACCATTAGAAGGAGAAACTACTTTAATTCCTGGGATATTTGCCAAATAACTTTCAAAAGCTGTGGAGTGTTGTGCACCCAATTGACCAGCACTTCCGTTAGGACCTCTCATTACAATTGGACAACCAATTTGTCCACCACTCATTGCCAACATTTTACTTGCGGTATTCAAAATTTGATCCAATGGCAATACTGCAAAGTTCCATGTCATAAACTCGACAATAGGTCTTAACCCATTTTGGGCTGCGCCTACTGCTACTGCTGTAAATCCTAATTCAGAAATGGGTGTATCAATAATACGTTTAGGGCCAAATTCCGCTAACATACCCTGACTCACTTTATATGCGCCATTGTATTCAGCAACTTCTTCCCCCATTAACAACACTTTTTCGTCTCTTCTCATTTCCTCGGACATTGCCTCTCGCAATGCTTCTCTAAAGGCTATTGATCGCATTTATTTGGATTTAATATTGAGTAGCAAAATTAACGTTTTATACAAGAAAATGAACGTTTATGGCCAAAAAAAATCCCTCCCCGACGAATCGAAGAGGGACCTTTAAGGCTAACCCACCTTAAAATCTATAAAATATTGTATGCAAAGCTTACATAATACAATCCACCAATTGATGGATTACCGAATGCAGTTTGATAATACTTGTTTAAGATATTGGTACCGCCTACTTTAATCATTGATTTGATAGCAGGTACTTTGTATGTTAAAACAGCGTCGATTGTTTGGTAAGCATTTACTCTACCTACAGAGAAAGTTCCTTCGTAAATGAAGTCATCTTGGTAGTGTAAGTTAGCACCAAAACCTAATCTGTTTTTAAATAAGAACCCACTGTTGTTGATCGCAAAGTTTGCTCTGAACAATGGAGTATTGAAATAAGAAACAAATCCAGCAGGTAAACTTCCAATTTCGTCTGTATAAACACTTGTAGAGAAAGTGAAATTATGAGGCATTAAATAATCAGCAGAAACACCCCATCCACTTGTATACACATCACCAGGAGCGTTTGTTGAAATGCTATAAGCAATACGCTTAGAAGCATCCAATAAATCGCTTAATTGAGGACTAGCCGCATTACGAGATTGCAACACTGTTACACCGCTAATAAAATTAGTGTACTTGCCAGCATATGCGTAAAAGTCAATTAATAACTTTTTGTTGATTAATGTTTTATAACCAATTTCAAATGAACTCATTGACTCAGGCTTGAAATCTCCAAACTTTTGTTCAACTGGCGCACCAGCTAACACACTTGATAAAGAATAAGCAGGATTCGTACTAAATTTGTAGTAATCTCTTAATTGAGGTAAACCTCCCATTAAACGTGTACCACCACCCACTAACAAGTTAATCCATTGGTTTTGTGTAGTAGGGAAACGGTAAGCTTCTTGGTATGAAACACGGATATTATTGTCTTCTGCAATTTTAAATACTGCAGTTGCTCTTGGTGTAAAACGACCGTCAAAATTTTGATTCTTATCATAACGACCAGATACACTTAATTTTAAGATATCACCAAAGAAACGCTTAGACAATTGTGCATAAGCACCACTTTCATTGATACCAATACTACCAGTTGTATCCGCAAATAAAGTTCCTTGAGAATTCAAAGAATAATTTTTGTAGCTACCACCAATTAATAAATCGGCATCGTATTTGTCAAGACCCATTAACTCTGTTAAGTTATAGTTACCCTCAACAACATTTAATTCTGACTTATCTAAGAATTTACCACCACCTTTAGAAATTGGAATACCAGCAACTGTTTTAAATAAATCAGAAGAACCAATATGACCTGTAGGTCTTCCGGCATCAGCAACTGCTCTTGCAGCAGCACCTGCATCTAAAATATTTAAACCGGCGTCTCTGTAGTTTACATAAGCAGCAGTATAGGTAGGGTACCAAGTTGTACTAGGCTTCCATAATTCGTTGAAATAACGCGTTGTAATAGTAGCATTATAAGAATCGCCAGAATTTTCCATTGTCTTATAACCTCTAATCGTCCAGTTTTTGGATTTTACTTCTAACTTAAATTGATTCAATGATAAGTTATAGATAGAGTAACGGTCACTTCCTGTATAAACAGTGTTTCCTGAACCCGTATTAGCACTGAAAGATGCTTCTGTTTTATCATTTATTTTATAATGTAGTGATCCAGAAAATTTAAAGTTCTTTGCAACTGGGTCAATCACATCCGCTTCTGCATATCCAGTACGGCTTACATTCACACCAGTGAACATTCCTTTCGCATCACCAAATAAATAAGGTGCATATGGCGCTAAAGAAGCATTTGCACCTTTTAAGAAAGCAGTATAGTTAGTTAAGTTACCAGAATAAGGCCCCGCTTGAGCAGCACCATATAATTGAGCATAAGCCGCATTCGCAGCAGCAGAGCTACCACCATAAGCAGCAGTTAATGCACCCAATACACCTGCTTTTACTGAACCAAATACTGAACTTAATGAAGAGGTTGTTTCATCACCATATACGTTCACACCATCATAGTTAAAATCAGAATATCTATTTCCTGGAATTACTTGACCATTTTGAGTGCCAGTAGTTCTTGAATAGTTTTGATCATTTTTAGCTAACCAATCTTGTGCCTCAGTATATTGAGCAGAAATTTTGTATGCAAAACGATCACCCACTTTGCTAGCCCATCTTAATGTGTAATCTTGATAAGCAGCCTGAGGACGCTCATAATTATCAACGTGGTTTACACCTTGCTTAATTTGGAAGCTTAATCCTTGGTATTTAAATGGGTTTTTGCTGTTAATTAAAACAGTACCATTCATACCGCCAGAACCATATAATGCAGATGATGCACCTGGTAATAATTCCATATTGTCAACATCTAATTCAGTTAAACCACTAATGGTACCTACTGAGAAGTTTAAGCCTGGAGCTTGGTTATCCATACCATCAATTAATTGATTTAATCGCGTGTTACCACTACCATTAAATCCTCTCGTTGAAATACTCTTAAATGTTAAACTTGCAGTTGTAGCGTCCACTCCTTTTAAGTTTGCTAACAGATCATAATAGTTTGTTGCCGCTGCAGATTTAATTTGATTAGCACCTACTCTCTCAATAGAAACAGGTGATTCTAAAATTCTTTCAGAAACTCTTGATGCAGAAACAACTACTTCAGAACCTAAAGCAAAACTTGGCGTTAAGCTAACAGCTAATTTTGTTGTTGTTGCGTCAACAGCAACTTCCTTTGATGCATATCCAACAGAAGAAAACACCAAAGTAAATGGCGCTTTTTGTGTTGTAACTAACTTAAAATTTCCTTTGTCATCGGTAAAAGTACCTGCGCTTCCACCTTTAACTGTAACTGTAACAGCAGCTAAAGTTTCTGAGGTAGATGAATTTTTAACAGTACCTGAAATGGCACCGGCTGTTTGGGCATTTGTCGAAATTACCATCATCATGGCAAGACAAACGAATCCCAATTGGCTTAAAAATCGTTTCATAAATGTTTGTTTTTATTTGAATTGTAGTACAAAATAACAAAATATTAGCATTTAAAAAAATTATCGGTATTTAGCCTTTAATTTTTAATTTAGCAGTATGAATTCAAACAAATTTCCCCATCAAATTGGTGAGTACCACGGCAAGGTTAGAGATGTATATTATATTGAAAATCAAATACTTGTAATGATAGCAAGTGACAGAATTTCTGCTTTTGATGTAATCTTGCCCAAACCCATCCCTTTTAAAGGTCAAGTGCTTAACCAAATTGCAGCTTATATGCTACAAAAAACCAGGGATATTTGTCCAAATTGGTTATTAGATACTCCTGCCCCAAATGTGGCCATAGGTAAACTTTGTACTCCATTTAAAATTGAAATGGTGGTTAGGGGCAATTTAGTGGGTCATGCTTGGAGAACTTACAACGGTGGTGGACGAACCTTATGTGGTGTAAACTTACCAGAGGGTATGGTCGAAAATGATTTTTTCCCTGAGCCCCTCATAACACCATCTACTAAAGCAAGCGAAGGTCACGATGAAGATATTTCCAAAGAAGAAATTATTAAGCAAGGTTTAGCTAGTGCCGAAGATTGGAGCATTTTAGAAAAATATGCATTGGCATTATTCGAAAGAGGAAAAGAAATCGCAGCGAAACAAGGATTAATATTAGTAGACACCAAATATGAATTTGGAAAAATCGGAGACACCATTTATTTGATGGATGAAATTCATACACCAGACTCTTCTCGTTATTTTTATGCAGAAGGCTTTGAGGAACGTCAATTAAAAAAAGAAAAACAAAAGCAATTAAGTAAAGAGTTTGTAAGAGAATGGCTAATAGAAAATAATTTCATGGGGAAAGAAGGCCAAACGGTTCCGGAAATGACAGATGAGTGGATTGATACTATTTCAAAAAGATATATTGAACTATACGAAAAAGTAATTGGCGCTCCATTTAAGCCTGAACCAAAAACAGATGACGAAACTTATGATTTGATTTGCAATGCTTTGAAGAAATTAGATCAATCGTTATAAAATACCCTTTTCATTCCTCCCTGCTCGCCATTACGCTAAAAGTTCAGAAGTGAAATGATATTCTATAACTTTTTATATTTTAACATTATTTCACTTCAATATCAACTCCAAGTCTAGGCCTTAATCTTTGTTTGCTTTTGTTAAAGACTTGAATGCCATTTTTTTGGCCAGCCCTTAATTTTTCTTGCTCTTCTAATGGTAGATGGAATATATCCATACATTCCGTTGTACAGCAACCATCAAAGACTTTAGCACATTCCTTGCATTGAATAAATAATAAATGGCAAGCATCATTTTTGCAATTGGTATGGGTGTCGGCAGGCTTGCCGCATTGATGACATTTGGCAAGGATATCTTCTGTAATTTTCTCTCCTAGCCTTTCGTCAAATACAAAATTTTTTCCTTTGAATTTACTTTCTAAACCCGCTTCTTTAATTTTATTTGCATAGTTAATGATGCCTCCTTCTAAATGAAAGACATTTTTAAAACCCTGATGTAACATGTAAGCACTTGCTTTTTCACAACGAATACCTCCGGTGCAATACATGATAATATTTTTATCTTTATTTTCTTTCATCATTTCAACTGCCATTGGCAATTGGTCTCTAAAAGTATCGGATGGAATTTCAATTGCTTTTTCAAAATGCCCTACTTCATATTCATAATGATTACGCATGTCGATTACAATAGTATCTTCCTTTTCTAATAGCAAGTTCATTTCTTTAGCACTTACATACTTTCCCTTATTTTCCATGCTAAAATGGGGATCATCAATTCCGTCTGCAACTATTTTTTCTCGCACTTTAATTCTCAACACCCAAAAACTTTTACCATCATCGTTCACAGCAATATTTAAGCGTATCCCATTTAAGGGTTTAATAGAATATAAATAATCTTTAAATACTTGCATATGATGCGTAGGTATACTTATTTGTGCATTAATGCCCTCTGCGGCAACATAAATGCGGCCAAACACTTGAATAGTATTCAATGCCTTGTATAGTTCGTCTCTAAAAATTTGGGGGTCTTGGATTGAGAAATACTGATAAAAACTGATCGTTGTTCTAGGAAAAGTCTCCTCATACAACTTTACTTTCAACTCCTGGTTGGAGATGCGATTGTGTAGTACTGACATAAATTGAAATTTAAGCTCAATTACAGATTAAGCAAATTCAATGCAAATATATAAAATAAAAGCACTGTCTTTAAAAGAAAGGGACTGATAAAAATCAGTCCCTTTCTTTTAAAAGCTATATAGCCAAAAATTAATTCAACTTTTTTGCGAAACTTCCAGTTAAGGACGAAAGCCCCCCTAATAAAAAACCAACAAAACTTGTTAAGGCAATTAGGGCTGTAAAAGATCCTTTCAATGGTAAAATAGTAGCTACTTTAACAGATAAAATATGTTGATTTTGATTGTCAATCACAAATGCCAAAGTCAACCATAATAATCCAATACCTAGTGCGCCTGACAAAAAAGATTTACTTGGCTTTTGATTCATAGCAATAGCAATGATAAAGTTGGTAACAACAAAACTCCACCAAGGAAGATTTCCGTATATACCAATGGCGTATGCCATTAAAGCTGAAAGCAAAGTGCTGACAACAAATTTTATTAATTCAGATGTGTTCGATTTCATATAATTTTTTGAAATAAGTAATTAATTTATGCATTTTTAAATTGAATATGCCACTTTGTTCTTTCGTTGGATATTAATTTAGCTTTTGGTAAAAACAATAATCGATAATACTTTCCAGCAGCCCAATAATCCACAAAAGTATCATAATAAGGACTACCCGGATTTCCGCTTTGGCCTCCAGGATATAATCCATATGCTTCAATTTCATCTGTCAAATGTACTATCATTCTCCAACTAGGCCCATGTACATCGGTAGTTGCATTAATGATATTCACTCCACCTCCAATTGGTAAATTCAATCTGCTTAATGCAGGAATTTTAGTTAAGTGAAGTACTTTGGTTGATTTAAATGATACCCATTCTAATTTACCCTCCTTTTCTAATTCCAGTAATTTTTTTGTTGCACGCTCCACACCAAGCTGAACTTGTTCTTTAAGTGTTTCCACTTTACCTTGGGTACGTATATCATCTGCTATAGAAAAATTGGAATCCTTATTCATCTGATCCAATAATACAAAGGACTCAGGCTTTGTTAATGGGATGGATGATCCAGCTAATTCGTCTCCCCATACTGCATCTTCTACACTGTCCCAAATAATTTTAAAAACAGTAATCCCTTTTGAATTTCCATTGTTATACAAATCCCATTTATTCATTTCCTTTACCATTCTTTGCGCATCAGCACTTAGTTTATTTTGATCTAAAAACTTATTTAAAGCGGGTCTTGCTACTCCGGCAAAAACATTGTAATTATCCGTTTGTAACGATTGCATATCGCTTGGCGTAATTTGATTCATAACGGCCAAACGTTTATTTACGCTAATGCCTCGATATAAAGGGAAAGAGGCTGCAGTTCCTAAATAATACGGATAAGTGGAGTCAACTGACTTTTGATTGGCGCTACTCACAAATCCACGAGCTGGATTTTTAATCATAGGGTTTTCATCGTTTGGTATCATTCCCTGCCAATCATAACTACTGTCTTGGCCTGGCATAATAAAATCACCTTGACGATCCCATCTTGCAACAAAACTACCTTGCTGTTTAATGGCAATATCTCCGGACTTACTTGCAAATACAAAGTTTTGTCCAGGACATTTCCATAAAGAAATAGCGCCTATGTAGTCGTCGTAATTTTTTGCTCTATTTAATTTATAAAACGTTTCCACTCCAGTGGATGCATTATGTCCTGTCCATTTTACGGCCAAATTGCGTCCCATTGATTGTGGGTTTTGATAGTGTGCATCAAACATAGTTGGCCCCCAATGAGTCATTGCTATATTTTCAACAACATCAGCACTATCTTTTACTTTTATTATTTCTTGTCGGTTCGTTGTTGCTTGCCATTGACCATTGAACCAATATTCTTTTTGAGTGCTGTCTTTAAATTTTAATTCATAATAATCAAGTACATCTCTGCCCGCATTGGTAACACCCCAAGCTAAACTATCATTAAACCCAATAATCACGGCAGGAGAACCAGGGAAACTAGCTCCATAAGTGCTATGAGTTGGAGTCGTTATTTGCACTTCATACCAAAGAGAAGGAAGGTTTAGTCCTAAATGCGGATCACTACATAATATAGGACGTCCCGATTTTGTCTTGCTACCCGCTACTGCCCAGTTATTACTACCATTGTTCTTATCTGGCGCTTCAACTGATGCGGTGGCATTTGCACTAGAAGAAGAAGCAGTAGTATGCTTCTTTTTCAAATACAATGAATCGGCATTTGCAGGAATAATTGGATGTATAGAAGCTGGGGCGAATGCAGTGCCTTTTGGAATAATGGGATCTAAAGAGTCTTGTTGATTGGTATATAATTTATCAAATAAATCAAGCCCTAAATAGTCACGGGTATTGGTTAATTGTAAATCAGCTGTAGCCGAACGACCCGTTAAATCATAAGACATAAACATTAAAAACAAATACGTTTTTTTAGGGGTCCACTGGTCTGGTTGGTAATTCATTAATTTATATTCAAATGGAATTTCCTCCGGAGCCATTTGCTTAATGTAAGCATTCACCCCTGCAGTATAAGCATCAACCGTTGCTTTCATTACCGGATTGTTTTCATTAATGTATTTTTCGGTTTGCTCAGCGCCATATACCATGCCTAATCTTCTAAAAAAACGATCTATTGAAAGCTTATCTGCACCGGCAATTTCACTTAATCTTCCGGCTGCTACACGTGTTTGAAAATCCATTTGCCACAATCTAAACTTTGCATGTAAATATCCTTGCACGAAATAGGCATCCTCATCATTATCAGCATAAATATGTGGAACTAACCTATCATCCATATAAACATCCACATTGCCTTTTAAGTCTTTGGCAACAATTGAAGCATCAAAACCTGCATCTATTTTTTCGGCGTTTTTCCAAAAGCCATGTTGAGGAGATAAAAAATAACCCAATTTTGGTGTTGGTGATTTGCCAATCATTAATTGGACATTTAAAACAGTGACTAATCCAGCTGTAGCTAACGCTGAAAAAATAAATGGCAATATGCGCATACGTTAAATTTAGACTCCTAAATTAAGTAATTATTTGCCAATTTGATCCTTAAAAAATTGCAAGTGGTTTTGTAACGGCAAAATAGGATATTGATGCATCAAGTGAGTTGTTTTCTCTATGCAACTTTGTAAAAAATTTTGATGGGCAACCGAACCGCTAAAAAAAGGTTTGTGATTAAATGCTAGTTGCAATTCGGCAATCTGCTTCATGATGAATTGCGTATCTAAACTCATGTGGGTTTCTACTAACTTTTCCCAAACATACTGGGTAGCAGCATAGTTGGGGTGCACTAAATCCTCTGCATAAAAACGGTAATCCCTTAAATCGTCTACTACATACTCGTAAGCAGGAAAATATTCGATATTAGTATGATTCGAAATCAAATCATGTACAGCTTGAATAAGCACCGCTTTACTTCGGTTGTTTTCCACTAAGCCCTCTCTTAAATGTCTAACAGGGCTAATGGTAAATACAATATGTAATTGTGGATTAAAAGCTTGTAATTTTGTAACAAGTAAAGTTAAACTAGCAAGCAAATCATGCGGTGTGAATAGTTTTTTATTAAACCAATTGGAAGGCGCTTTGTGATTGTTTGCCACCTCTAAGCCTATCTTATTAGGCGCATTTTCATTTAAAATATATAACCAAGCAGAACCCAAAGTAATAACTAAATGTTTTGCCGTTTGTAAAAAAGTATGCGATGCTTGAATGGAAGTATTTATTTTTTCCAAAGTAGCTGTTTGTGAAACATCAGAGAAACGACTATGATGATGCCAACTGTTCCATACTTCATTTAATAAGAATAAGTCAGATGGAGTGTATTTTTTATTTGAAATGATATCCAATAAAGCATTTTGAACACTTAAGGGATTAAATAAAATACCGTGTGAATTTTCCAAGGTTTCAAATAAATGAGATTGTAATTTGGCACCTATATTTTCAGTAAAACAGGATCCCATTAACATAATCTTATCCCCGTAATTAATTTTAAATTCCGAGGGTTTCGCATCAAGGGTTAATTTAAGTTTCAATGCACTCATTTATTTCACAATTTTGATGAAGGAAACAAACGTTGCTTCATGGCTTCATATAAAACAATTCCGGCAGCTACGGACACATTGAAAGAATCAAAATTAGTAGCCATGGGTATTTTAAAAAAATAATCGGCTGCTTTTGCTAAATAAGGCTGCACCCCTCTTCCTTCATCCCCCATTATAATACAACTTGGCACATTAAAATCTAATTCATGTACATTATTATCTGCGCGCATTTCACTCGTAAAAATCTGAATTCCATTTAAATGCAAATCATCTACCGCTTTTAATAAACTACTTACTCTTACCACATGGATATGCTCCAACGCACCTGCACTACTTTTAAAAGCTTCCTCATTTAAGGCGCCAACTCCTTTGTCTGGGATAATTAATGCTTGTGCACCACAACAATGAATGCTTCTACTTATGGCACCGATATTTCTCACATCTGTGACGCCATCCAACATAACAAATAAAGGGGTCTCCCCTTTTGCAACAACAAAATCAATCACTTCTTGTAAATCCAAATATTTTACATTGGAAATAAAAGCCAATACCCCCTGATGATTTGCTTTAGTCATTCCATTTAATTTCTCAATGGGTACTAATTTAATAGGAATCGTGTTTTCACGCGCAAACTGTCTAATCTCATTTAATCCTTCGCCTTGTGCATTTTTTTGAATTAATATTTTTTCAATATTAGCACCCGATTCCAAGGATTCTATTAAAGGCTGTCGACCAATAATAAATTTACGTTCCGTTGTAAAACTAGGACGGGGACTAAATCTTCTTGGTCCTGTATGTTTTCTTTCTGGCCTATTATTTCTCTCCTGCATAAAGCAAAGTTAAAGTTTTTAATGCGCTTTTAATAATGACCATTTTAAGATGGCAGCAACTGATATAGAATCGGTTATTTCACCTTCCATTACCCATCTGACTGCTTGTGAAAACGGTATTTTAATAACCTGCAAATCTTCTGTATCTTCTGGTTCCGCCTCTCCGGCAACTAAATCTTCTGCAACATATACAACAGCGAATTCATCAGAAACAGAATTTGAAACATGCATTTGTAATAACTCCGTCCATTTAGCAGCTTCAAAACCGGTTTCTTCTTTTAATTCTCTTTTTGCAGCTTCCAACCAGTCCGTGCCTTCTGGACAGCCCCCTTCAGGAATCTCCCAGCTATATAAATCTAAAGGGAAACGATATTGGCCCACTAAATAAGTATTATTTTCTGCATCGATTGCAATGACACCAATCGCAATATTTTTAAAATGAACCTTGCCGTAAATTCCTTCGGTACCTGCGGGTGTGATTACTTTATACTCCGTTAAATTAATCCATGGGTTGTCATACTTTTCTTCACTACTTATTTTCTTCCATGGATTTTCTTGATTTTGCATATCCAAATAAAATTAAAAAGCCCGTCCTGAATTATCGGAACGGGCTTTATTATAAATCATTCAATTATTTTAAACCAAAAGCTTTTTTCACTTTTGTTACATAATCTAATTTTTCCCAAGTAAACAATTCCACTTTCATTGTTTTTGATTTACCATCAGGAGTAGTAAATGTTTTAGTAACTGTTTCATTCTTACGACCCATATGGCCATAAGCAGCAGTCTCACTATACATTGGAGTTCTTAACTTTAATCTTTGCTCAATAAAGTAAGGACGCATATCAAAAATGCTTTCTACTAATTTACCAATTTGACCATCGGTTAATTTTACTTTTGCTGTACCGTATGTGTTTACGTTAATGGAAGTTGGCTTAGCAACACCAATAGCGTAAGATACTTGTACCAATACTTCCGATGCAACACCCGCAGCTACTAAGTTCTTAGCAATATGACGCGTTGCATAGGCTGCAGAACGGTCTACTTTACTTGGATCTTTTCCAGAGAAAGCACCACCGCCGTGTGCACCTTTACCACCATAAGTATCTACGATAATTTTACGGCCCGTTAAACCAGTGTCACCATGTGGTCCACCAATTACAAACTTACCTGTTGGGTTAATATGATACTTAATATCCTTATTAAACAACTTAGCATATTTCTTGTATTTTGCTTTAACTCTTGGAATTAAGATTTCAATAATATCTTTCTTAATCTTCTCTAACATCTTTCCTTCCTTATCAAAATCATCATGTTGAGTAGAAACTACAATCGCGTCAATTCTTACGGGTTCGTTTTTGTCGTTGTACTCTAATGTTACTTGAGATTTTGCATCTGGACGTAAATATTTGATGGCTTTATTTTCTCTTCTTAATGCAGCAAGCTCAATTAAAATTTTGTGCGCTAAGTCAAGTGCCAATGGCATAAAATCCTCTGTTTCGTTGCTTGCATAACCAAACATCATACCTTGGTCACCAGCACCTTGCTCCTCTTTCTTTTTTCTATCAACACCTTGATTAATATCAGCAGATTGTTCGTGAATAGCACTTAATACACCACAGCTATCCGCTTCAAACATATACTCACTTTTCGTGTAACCAATCTTCTTGATTACATCACGTGCAATTGTTTGAACGTCTAAATAGGCTTTAGATTTTACCTCACCAGCCAATATTACTTGACCAGTAGTTACTAAAGTTTCACATGCCACTTTTGATTGTGGATCGAATGCTAAAAAGTTGTC
Source organism: Bacteroidota bacterium (assembly GCA_947453145.1). Classification (GTDB taxonomy): domain Bacteria; phylum Bacteroidota; class Bacteroidia; order Chitinophagales; family Chitinophagaceae; genus Sediminibacterium. Next base: position 42,105 of record CANGFA010000003.1, on the reverse strand, counting down.
GATTAAAGCGTCAGAAATCTGATCCGCTACTTTGTCTGGATGTCCTTCAGAAACACTCTCAGAAGTAAATAAATAAGGCATATTGTATTATTTAGATGTTGTTATAAAGTGCAAATATATTAATAAATCTTAATGATTATAAATCAGAATAGTAAACGTGTAAACGCATTTTGAATTTTGAATGCTTGCCGCCTCCTAGCCTTACACGACCCATTGCAGCCTGATTCCCTAAAGAAGAGGTCAAATAATCGGTGCCAGCTTGCAAATTGTTTGGATATGGTGGTACATATTTCACAGAATCATTTACCGGTGCAAATAACCTTAAATCAAAAACGGTATCCTTTCTTGAAACAATCCCCTGCATATATCTACTAATATCAAAATTATAGCTTGCTACATTGTCAAAACCAAACATAGATTTATAAATTACCTTGCCTCCAAATCGTTGAAACTGCGTTGTATTAACCGTTCCTTGATAATCATTGGGAACAGTTCTTATGACTTTAGATGCACTGTCATACGCCCCTAAAAATAAGTAGTTGGGGGCTGTAAATTGGGCATCTTGTAAGATATTACCAGGCACCTGCTCTGCTATTAATTCGGCCCTATGAATAATTTTATTTGCGAATGTTTTTAATCCTGGTACTTTAATCTTAACCAAAGTTCCCGGACTCGTTTGTACATAAACTAATGAGTCTTTAGCAACTCCAAAATGACGGGCTGCTTCGGATCCAGTTCTGTTTCTTTTTACAAAGTTGGCATATCCATTACTATAAAGAGTAAATTTAAAATAGTCTACAATTGTATCTCTCACACCAGTTGTGGTAGTTGAATTTGTTTTATAGTACAAAGCTAACTTTGTATTGGTATCTAATAAATTAATTCTAACAAGTACATTGGTATTTCCTGCCGTGCTTGCAGATAAAGCAAAACCCTGAAAATATTGACGAAGCGTGGTATCTGTTTTGTAAGCTGTAGTTGAATCATACCCTTTAATAAATAAGTCGGTAAAGGTTTTGTTTAAAGGAATTCGAATTTCGTCTTTTGCAGCCTCAAATCGGTTGTATATCGAATCATGTACATGCGCAAAATCCAAAGTAACAGGATTTGCCATGGTTGCATCCGTTTGAATATTATAAGCTTCTGGATAGTTACTTGCAACAGAAGTATCTAGATTAAGAGGTGTATTGCCACTTATTCTTTTCAAGTTTAAAACAACAGGTTTGGAGGAATCCCCATAAAATCCTCTATATGCAAGTATCAAAACTGCAGAGTCCACTACAACACTGTCTCTTGACCCCCTCGTGAAATAAGGGAAGAAAGAAGGTTTCAATTGAAAATACATGTTGGCTGTGGTAGATCCAAAAAGAGGGTCATTGTTTGTTATTCCAACAATCTGATCGTCACCTCCATAAATTCTTAGTGAATCTGGTCGATCTATTGTTTCAGTTTCTACATCTAAAATGGTATCCTTTGTATTAAATGAGTCCATAGAAGGTAACAAACCCAATCCCATTTCGGTTGTACCAATTCTAGTACATGCTGAAAAAAGGAAGCCTATAAATAAAACGGTGGAAATTCTTTTCACTAAAATAGTTGATGCCATGAATTAATTTGTCTTTACTTGCCTGCAAGTTCGTTGTATAAATCTAAATACTCTGTTAAATCGGAATCCCAGCCATTAAAAGGCACAACTTTTTTGCCTTTCACTGTTGAAAATTCAGATACCAATTTTTTATCTATTACATCTGATCCAAAAGTGATTGCATCCGCATAAGTGGCGCCACCTCTGAACATAGCTGCATTATTCAAGTCCTTAAAAGCCTCTAAGTCCTTTTCTTTAATATTCGCATTAATAATGGCTTTCTCCAAAAAGTCTTTACCTAATTTTTCTTCAAAAGTATTGGCACCAATGGTGAAAATAACTTTAGAATTAGAAAATACAGGTTCCTTTTTAAACGCTGTTTTGATATAGGCAGGTATTAAACCAGTCATCCATCCACTACAGTGAATGATATCTGGAGGCCATCCAAATTTTTTCACCGTTTCTAAAGCACCTCGGCAGAAAAACACCGTTCTCAAGGCATTGTCGTCAAACCAAGTTTCATTTTCGTCATGAAAAATTTGTTTGCGTTTGAAAAAGTCTTCATTCTCTAAAAAGTAAACTTGTAATCTAGCATTTGGTAAGGAAGCCACTTTAATCTGTAGTGGATAATCATCACTGTCCACTTGAACATTAATCCCAGAAAGTCTAACTACTTCATGTAAGCGGTGTCTTCTTTCGTTGATTACACCAAATCTTGGCATAATACAGCGAACTTCTAATCCACTATCATTACTTTTAATTGCCAACTTATTAATAATCTCGGCAAACTCTGTCAACTCTAAATAAGGTGACATTTCGGTCGCGATGTATAATATTCGTTTTTTTTCAGACATTCCTTTTGGGTTTAACTCAGAACCATCTTTGAGTTGGCGAAGGTACGAAATAGTATGCACTTTAAGAAACCCTAAAAAAGGGCAATAATTAGCCCCCCTAATCCAAGATTTATAGCACAATTGAATGTAAATTGCGATACAATCGAAAATCGTACCACTATGGGTAAATTCCTTAAAATAGCCTTTTTTTTCCTAATCGGCATTTTGCTGATTTGGTGGAGTTTACATCAAATTCCCCCTCAAGAATGGGACAAATTCACTAATGCTCTAAGGACTACTAAATACTGGATCTTGGCCCCTGTTTTCATCATTCTCACATTTTCTCATTTTTTAAGGGCTTTAAGATGGAGGTTAATTATGGAGCCCCTAGGGTACAAACCCTCCTTGGCAAATACCTTTTTAGCAGTCCTAATTGGTTATTTGGCCAATTTAGCCGTTCCACGTTTAGGAGAGGTATTAAAGTGTACTTTGCTATCAAAATATGAAAAAGTACCTGCTGAAAAAATAGTAGGTACCATTGTTGCTGAAAGAGCTTTTGATGTACTTAGCTTAGGCATTGTATTTATTTTGGCCCTGGTTTTACAATTTAATGTCATTGAAGCAGGTTGGAATGAATTTAAAACCATTAGTGCAAATAATACAAAGGGAGATGACAATCATTACCTTCTTTTTATTGTATTAGGTGTTTTATTGTTGAGCGCCATTTTCCTAGTCCTATTTAAAAATAAATTGCAAAAAGCGATAAATAGTATTAAGCATATTTTTTCAGGAATTTGGGAAGGGATTATTAGTGCTACCAAATTAAAGAAACATAATCTTTTTTTCCTTTATAGTTTTGGCATTTGGTTTGGCTATTTAATTGCAACCTATATTGGATTGTATGGTACAGATGGAACTGGAAGTTCACTTGCTACTGCCATTAGCTGCCTTGCCTTTGCAAGTATTGGTATGATTATTACACCGGGTGGTATTGGTGCCTATGCTTTGTTAATGGCCATGGTTTTAAAATTAAATGGAGTAAGTTACACGCTTGGATTAGCCAATGGAACCGTTCAATGGTTTGCGCAATTTATTATATTATTAATACTAGGTGGAGCAAGTTTAATACTGCTTCCATTTATCAATAAAAAAGCAAGTTAATATGCGATTTGTGGATGGATTTCAAAAAAAAATCATGACAATAGCGCAAGCTAAAGGCATGATGCATGCTTGGAAAATTACAGGTAAAACAGTTGCTTTCACCAATGGCTGTTTTGACATTTTACATCCTGGACATTTATTTTCTATAGCACAAGCCGCTAAAGAAGCCGATTATTTAATTGTAGGATTAAATAGCGATGCAAGTATTAAAAGATTAAAAGGACAAGACAGACCTATTAACAATACCGATAGTCGCGCAATGATTATTTCTAATTTAGCAATGGTGGATGTGGTAGTGATTTTTGAAGAAGATACCCCTTATGAATTAATCACCCAATTGTTACCCGATGTATTGGTAAAAGGCGGCGATTATACGATAGATACAATTGTTGGTGCTAAGGAAGTGATTGCAAATGGAGGTAAAGTAATTATCAATCCTATTGTGGAGGGATTTTCTACCACCAATATTATAGAAAAAATTAAAAACTAAGTATGGAATTTTTACAATCATTGAAGCTGCAAAAGGAAAACGAAGGCACTTCAACGGGAACTGCATTCGTTAAAAGTAAAGGTGAATTAATATTAAGTTTTTCTCCAGTTGATGGAAATAGGATTGGTGGCGTAACCACTACGGATAAAGCATCTTTCGAGAAGGTAATAACCACAGCGGAAACCGCTTTTTTAGCATGGAGAAAATGGCCTGCCCCAAAGAGAGGTGAAGTAGTAAGACAATTGGGCCAAGCACTTCGTGCCGAAAAACAAGCACTCGGACAATTGGTAAGTTATGAAATGGGAAAGAGCTTGCAAGAAGGTTTAGGAGAAGTGCAAGAAATGATTGACATATGTGATTTTGCAGTGGGACTTTCCAGACAATTGTATGGATTAACCATGCACAGTGAAAGGCCTTCACATAGAATGTATGAACAGTGGCACCCATTAGGTATTGTAGGCATCATTTCTGCATTCAATTTCCCTGTTGCAGTTTGGAGTTGGAACGCAGCCCTTGCTTGGGTATGCGGAAACGTAACAGTTTGGAAGCCTAGTGAAAAAACACCTTTATGTGGCAATGCTGTTCAGCATATTGTGGCAAAAGTTTTTGCAGAAAATAAGGTGCCAGAAGGCGTAAATAATTTAATACAAGGAGGTCGTGAGGTAGGTGAATGGATGAGTCATGATATCCGTATTCCATTAGTTTCAGCAACAGGTTCCACCAAAATGGGTAAGGAATTAAATAAAGCGGTTGCAGGCCGATTGGGAAAAACTATTTTAGAACTAGGCGGCAACAATGCAATTATTATTACCGAAAATGCGGACTTAGATATGTCTTTAATTGGCGCAGTGTTTGGAGCAGTTGGTACCGCAGGGCAAAGATGTACAAGCACTAGAAGATTAATTATTCACGAAAAAGTTTACGAACGTTTTGTTGAAAAATTAACTAAAGCATATCAACAAATAAAAATTGGGAATCCACTAGATGTTAAAAATCACATGGGTCCATTGATTGATAAAAATGCGGTAGCATTATATTTACAAAGTATTGAAGCATGTAAAAAAGAAGGTGGAAAATTCATAGTTGAAGGCGGTGTTTTAGAAGGTCCAAATTTTGAAAGTGGTTGTTATGTGAAGCCTTGTATCGCAGAAGCTAAACCTGAATTTTCCATCGTTCAACATGAAACCTTCGCACCTATTTTATATGTAATGAAGTATGCTTCAATTGAAGAAGCGATTGCTATTCAAAATAAAGTACCACAAGGTTTGTCCTCTGCCATCATGACTTTAAACATGAGAGAGTCTGAATTATTCTTGTCTGCCGAAGGAAGTGATTGTGGTATTGCCAATGTAAATATTGGAACCAGTGGCGCAGAAATTGGAGGTGCATTTGGTGGTGAAAAAGAAACAGGTGGAGGAAGAGAAAGCGGAAGTGATGCATGGAAAGCATATATGCGACGTCAAACCAATACCATTAATTTTAGTACTACTTTACCTTTAGCACAAGGCATTCAATTTGATTTATAGTTTTATGAAAAGATTTTATTTTTTGCTTGCACTTATTTGTATTCATCAAATAAGTTTTGGTCAAACCGTTAGTAATAGTCAAAATTGGCATTGGAAGGACTATGCACAAGACAAGATTCACGGCATTAGTCTTTACCAGGCTTATCAACAACTATCTCAAATTTCAAAAAAAGCAACCCCTGTAATTGTTGCGGTTATGGATGGCGGTGTTGATACCATCAATAGCGAGATAAAAAATAAACTTTGGATTAATACCAAAGAAATTGCAGACAATGGGATAGATGATGACCACAATGGCTATGTAGATGATATACATGGATGGAATTTCCTAGGCGGAAAAAATGGAAAAAATATTAATAAAGCAGCAGATGAAAAATCTAGGATTTACCATAAGTATAAATCACTTTACGAAGGCAAAGAATTGGACTTTAAAAATTGGAATATCCAACAACAAAAGCAATATGAAATGTGGAAACAAGCTGCTTTAGAAATTGAATTTTCAGACGAAGACGCAGCAAATTTAAGGTATGTGTCTATGGCAGCAAACGCTATTCAAAAACTAGGGAACACCATCATAAAAGAAATTAATGATTCCAATTTCACAGTAGACAAACTAACTGCTTTTCAACCAGTGGGACGAAATACGCTAGATGCTAAAATGGCTTATTTAAGAACGATTAAAATGCTAGGAGTTGAAAGAGAAACACCTTACCTAGAAATGATAAATGAGTTAAAAGAGTATATAGAAGGAAAAGAAAAATCTGCCAATGCAAAAACAACAGCCCCTGATCCAATAAGAGCTGCTATTATTAAAGATAATTACGAAAATTTATCGGATCAATATTACGGCAATAATGATATTACTGGCCCCAATGCAAGACACGGTACGCATGTAGCTGGGCTAGTAGCAAGTGTTCCCGATAGTTCTTGGAATATGAATGCATTGTATCCTTCTCTTCAAATTATGGGTGTAAGAGTAGTCCCCGATGGAGATGAATATGATAAAGACGTTGCGCTTGGTATTAAATATGCTGTTGACAATGGTGCAAAAATTATAAATATGAGTTTTGGAAAATCATTTTCTCCAGAACAAATTTGGGTGGATAAAGCAATTAGATATGCTGCGTCAAAAGATGTGCTAATTGTTCATGCAGCAGGTAATGAATCTTATGACTTAAATAATAAAGCAGTTTATCCTAACCCCTATTCTAGCGCTTTAAATGATACGGCGAGTAATGTCATTACCGTTGCAGCTAGTAGCGATGAATTTATAAACAGTACCCTTCTTACCGATTTTAGCAATTTTGGTCCAAAAATTGTTGATGTACTTGCACCTGGTAATAAAATATATTCAACCTTACCTGGCAAAACCAATCATGGTTATTTACAAGGTACCAGCATGGCAGCACCCATTGTAAGTCATATTGCAGCTTTAATTCGTTCTTATTATCCCAATTTATCGGCAGTGGATGTTAAAAGAATTATTATGCAGAGTGTATGGAAACCTACTAACACCAATATGGAATATAGTATTCCTCAAAAGGAGGAATCCAAAAAATTAATTGACATTGCATCTAGTGGTGGAATTGTAAATGCAGCCAATGCAATTGCACTAGCCAATAAATATGCAACTAGCAAAACAATAAAATCTAAAACAAAATAAAATATGCCCCGACCAAGTGCGACAGAGTACGGTAGTTTTTATCAAACCTACCTAAATTATACAAGTGGAAAAGACTATACCATTCTTCTGCAACAATACCATGAAAGAATTACTGAGTCTTGGTCTGCCATTCCTGCCGAAAGAACCAATTACGCCTACGCCGAAGGGAAATGGACAATTAAACAAATGTTTCAACATGTAATTGATACCGAAAGAATTTTTGCTTATCGTTCATTAGCCATTGCAAGAAAAGAACCTGCAGCCTTATTGGGTTTTGATGAAAATGAATATGCAAAAAATGGTACCGCCGCTAATAGAAATTGGAAAGACATGTTAATTGAATGGAGAGTCGTAAGACAGTCCACCAATTTATTATTCGCTTCCTTTACGGAGGAACAGATGAAAGCCATGGGCAAAGCAAGTGGACATCCTATTTCGGTAAATGCATTGGGCTTTATCATCTTTGGTCATGCACTGCACCATTTACATATTTTAAAAGAAAGATATGATATCTGATATTTAAAATCAGACTTATTCTGATTAAAGCAGTCAAAAAAATCAACTAGATATTACTAATTACAGTAATCATTAATCCTTCAAAAAAATCGAATTGCCATAGGCAAAAAATAACCCCTAATTTAAAGTTAGGGGTTATTTTTTTATTGCGCATTTTTTGAATGCTACATAATAATTATTTATTACCATAAATATGGATCGCTAATTGAACATCTGTGTCAATCATACCTATACCATAATTAATACCAAATAAAGTTCTATCAAATGGAAAGAAAGCTTCAGCAAAGAAACCTTTATCGTCTGCATTTCTAATTGAAGCATTAAAGGTTACAGGTGCAGCAATACCATGTAACGATAAAGAACCAGTAATAGTTGCTTTATCCGCTTTTGTGTAAACTACTTTAGAAATGGTAAATGTGGCCTCACCAAATTTAGCAATATCAAAAAACTCCGCTGAAGATAAATGATTTTGTAATCTGTCACCAGCAGCATCTGTTACTTTAATACCAGAGATATTAATTACAAAGCTACCTCCTACTAATTTGCCACCATCCACCTGAACAGCACCAGATTTAATAGGGAAAATACCAGTATGGAAGTCAGATTTTTTGGAACCCGTCCAATCAATTTTGCTTTTAGCAGCGTCTACAGTAAAAGTTGTTATATCCTTAGAAACTGTAGTTTTTGGGGTAAAAGAGAAAAATGCAATAGTCGCTACTGCTAAAGTTGAAAACATGATTTTTTTCATAATGATTTATTTTTTTTTTAAGAATGTTTATGGGATAAGAATAATTAAATATCCTATAAATACAATAGACTTCAAAGATAATAATCAATGTTTAAACAACAAAATATACTTTTTGATACATTTTGTATGATTTTTAGAATGATTTTCTGCCGTTTATCAAGTATCTTCGCCAAAATTTTATCTGTATGAATTTGCACGAATACCAAGCAAAAGAGCTTTTAAAGAAATACAATGTACCCGTTCAAGAAGGGGTTGCAGTAAAAAATGTTGCGGACGCCGTTGCTGCTTATCAAAAAATAGCAACCGAAACCAATAATAAATTTGCTGTTGTTAAAGCACAAATACATGCGGGTGGTCGTGGTAAAGGAACCATCGTTGGCACCGATCAACGTGGAGTAGCAGTTGGAAAATCAGCAGAGGATATCGAAAAATTTGCAAAGAATATTTTAGGTGGAACATTAGTTACTATACAAACAGGCCCAGCAGGTAAAGTGGTAAATCAAATATTGGTAGCACAGGATGTATATTATGACGGTCCTCAACCTACTAAAGAATTATATCTTTCTATTTTATTAGATCGCACAAAAGGAATGAACGTAATCATGTACAGTACCGAAGGTGGTATGAACATTGAGGACGTTGCACATGATACTCCTGAAAAAATATTTAAAGAGTGGGTTCACCCAGGTGGTGGCTTACAAGGATTCCAAGCAAGAAAAATTGCATTCAACTTAGGTTTAAGTGGCGATGCTTTAAAAAATTGCGTGAAATTTGTAACTAACCTATACAATGCTTACGTTTCATTAGACTGCGGCATGTTAGAGATTAATCCATTGTTTAAAACAAGTGACGATAAAATTATTGCAGTGGATTGTAAAATGAATATTGATGACAATGCTTTAATGCGTCACCCGGATTTATTAGCAATGCGCGATGTAACTGAAGAAGATCCAACCGAAGTAGAAGCTGGTGAGTTTAACTTGAACTTTGTTAAGTTAGATGGTAACGTAGGTTGTATGGTGAATGGTGCTGGTTTGGCAATGGCTACTATGGATATGATTAAGTTAAGTGGTGGTGAGCCAGCTAACTTCTTAGACGTGGGAGGTTCTGCAAATGCACAAACTGTTGAGGCAGGATTTAGAATTATTATGAAAGATCCTAATGTAAAAGCTATTTTAATTAACATCTTTGGCGGTATCGTTCGTTGCGATCGTGTTGCTGCTGGTGTAATTGAAGCTTTCAACAAATTAGGCAATATCAATATCCCTATCATTGTTCGTTTACAAGGAACTAATGCTGTGGAAGCGAAGAAATTAATTGACGAAAGTGGATTGAAAGTTCAATCTGCAATATTATTGAGTGAGGCTGCTGACTTAGTGAAGCAAGCTGTTGCTTAGTTTTAATTAGCATTTTTATAGAATATAAAATGCTAATTAAAACGCTCTAATGATTTTTCAAAAACGCCCCTTTCCAGGGGCGTTTTTGTTTCTTTTTCATATCTATTTTTATAGAATATAAAATGCTAATTAAAACGCTCTAATGATTTTAAAATCCTACCCTTGGATCAGTTTCACCTCCGTTAGCGCGCTAAAGGAATACACATGCCCAGTAGCAACTTCCACACATTCAATACGAATACGACGTTTTTTACCTCGTCTAAAAATACGCCCTTTAAAGGATTCAAATAAAGTACCTTCTTGTAGATGGGCAACAAAGAAGTGACCTTCTTTTTTCACCGAATCATACTTACGTAAAACCAATAACAGCGCAGTTTCTCCGTTTGCGGTGGCTGCAGGATTTAATAACGTTTTTTGTAAACTTTTTTGAATATCGGAAGGGAAAATACCTAACTGAATAAAAGAAGCCAGCAGGGCACTATAAATATTTTTCCATTCTTTCCCATGGGCCTCTACCCTATTTTTATATTGCTCAAAACAAAGTAAATGAGCAAGCTCATGCAATAGGGTTATTAAAAATTCATACTTATTTAAATTGCCATTAACCGTAATCTTATGATTGCCTCCCATACCTGCATGTCTATAATCACCCAAGACCGATTTTCTTGCTTTGGTAACTGTAAGATGAACTTTATACTGATTAATTAAACTAACAACCGGTTCAAAAGAACCCTCTGGCAAATATCCACTTAAAGCACCTAAAGGATGTTCAATTTTTGCCATGCTTAACCTATTGTTTAATGGTTTTAGTCCAATTGATCTCCAACCAAGTATATATTAAATACAAGCCCATGCTAGTTAGTAGCGTTGGGAATCCAACAGGAACTTTGGTTTGCTTTGCATAAACAAGTGCAGCACTTGCAAAAATAACCATTTTTAATAAGGTTCCCACCATTACTGATCTGACCATGGCACTAGGTTGATTTGCATTCATTTTATGCAAACGAATGAAATTGAAAATAGACAAACTAAACAACATTAAATTTACCACCATAATAAATTTAAATTTAAAAGCAGTAGCAACCCCAAAATAACTTTGGGAAAATAAAAGTATTGTATTGGTTAAAACAAATAAGAATAAAATAGGAATAAGTTGTTTCCGGCTCATAAATATTATTTACTAACGCTTGGATTTAGCATTGGTTTTTTTAATGATGTCTAACAATGAAAATAAAATAAATAAAAAAGGGAGCACCCATATGAATAAAGGGAACTGCTTCTTAAAAAAATGTTTGCCGTCTACATATTTACCAATAAATAATAGGATACATAAAGCAACAGCCCATTGCGAGGCTAATCCTGCAAATTTTGTCCATTGAAAATCATTCTGTTCATTTGAATTGTCTTTCAATTTATATAAGATTAATCATTATTTTGATTTTGCTCAGGAACCTTAAAGGAAGTGGTATCCAATGCTTGCAAGTTGCCTTCTGAAAGTACTTTTTTAATATTTTGCAAATATTGATCCTTGAATTGAATGGCTTTTTCTAAGGAATCAGTCCTTATTTTAAGTAATTGTAGAGAGGTCCTACTCTCTTTAGTACCATAACCAGGTATGTAATATTTTAATGGCGTAAAAGCAATAAGTCCAATGGTTAAACCAACTAAAAGTATAAAACTGATACTAATCCCTAAATAAACAGATCTTCTTGATATTCTAAAAGCAACTACTTCATCAAAAGTATCATCATTCATCACTACTAGACGGTAGGTATTGCTAGTCCTTTTGAAGGTATTATCGATGTCTAAATTTGGCATAAAAACAATTGCTTGTTAAAGATACGTTGGGATTGCAATTTTTACTAAAATAATAGGGATAAATTGTATTTTTAAGCAGTTTTTGACCCTATTATGTTCCTGAAAACAAAACAAATAAAATATTATAAAACCTGCATACTGGCAATTTGCCTATTTGCGCTTTCCACATGCTCTGTCTTTGCTCAAGATTCCAGTTCAAAATTGCTAGATTTAAACCAAAATAAGATCATTAAAAAAATAAATGCCCTTTTGGATTCAAGTCAAAAAAAGATAAAAAAGGACATTTACAATAAAGCAAATGAAATTAATGAATCCGCAACGAATGGTTTAAACAATGTAATAAAAAAAGTTACTCCCACCGAAGAAGAAAGACCCTTACCCTATGAGTTACTTTTAAATAAAAAATACAATCTTGGTAGAAGGGCTTATCAAAATACAGTTGCACAATACAATTATCTTTTTTATGCAGGTGATGAATTGAATGAACTTATTCAAAAAGCAAGAACTAAATACCAGGAAGACTATAGTTCCCTTTTAAGTTTTTATGACTATGATTTATCTGATATTTCTAAAGCAAGTATTGATTCTATCATTTACCGATGCAATGCCAATATTGTTTTACATGATCTTAGAAGTAATTGGGTGGACGATTCGTATCTCTTATTAGCAAAAGCTTATTTATTTCATAAGAATTATGATACCGCAGGCAGTATTTTACAATTTATAAATTATTCCTTTGATGAAAAAATAGACGGAATGGAGATGCCTATAGGAAGTAATCTTAGGCAAGTAAATGGAAAATTTAGTATCGCCAATAGAGAAACCAATCGAGCATGGGAAAATGTAAATATCAGAAATGAAAGTATGGTATGGCAAGCTCGAAATTATTTTGAATCTAATGCAATAAATGAAGGCATTAGTTTATTGCAATTGTTAAAGGGCGATGCACTATTCCCAAAAAGACTTTACCCCTTTTTAAATGAACAATTGGCTTATGGGTATTATTTAATGGAATCTTATGAAAATGCGGCTAATTATTTAGAGGAGGCGCTTCCAAATGCAGCAGATAATTATGCGAAAAGTAGATGGTATTTTTTACTCGCACAAATGTGGCAGAAAGCAAATAATATACAAAATGCTTACAAATGGTATAAAAAAGCAAATGAATTTTCACCCAATCCCCTCATTGGTGTTTATGCTAAAATAAATATGGTTCGCATTGAAGCAAAAAATACCAATCGTTCTTGGGAAATTTTAGCCAAAGATCTTTTGCAACTAATTAAGAAAGAAAAATATAAACCCTACGCGGATATCATCTATTTTGAGATGGCCAAATTGGCTATTCAAAATAAGGTATTTGACAAAGCCAATAAATGGCTTATTACTTCCATCACGACCAACTATTCTAATACTTCACAAAAACAACAATCTTTTGAATTATTAGGTGAAATAAATTACCAAATTGAGAATTACGCAACTGCAAAAATTGCATATGACAGTTTGACCAATGTTCTAAAATCTAACACTCAATATGAAACTATCCAATTAAGAAAAAAATGGATGAGTACCATTTCCGAACAAAGCAGCTTGTATCAAAATGAAGATAGTCTACAAAGAATTTATTTACTTCCTAAGGAATATCAGCAATGGAATGCCGCTAATTATGAAAAAAGAATGGGGGAACGAAAAAAAGAAATATCCAATTTATTTAAGGAGACCAACATAGCTGAAAAAAATGCAGCAATAGAAAATACAAAAAATACAACTACATTTTCTATTATTAATAATGGCAAATCTGATTTTTATTTTCTAAATAGCTATAATCTTACTCAAGGCAAGCAGCAGTTTATTCAAAAATGGGGTGAACGCCCTAATGTGGACATGTGGCGAAGGAAAACAAGTGCAAATATGACCAATGCTTTGTCTAAATTATCTAACACAATTAGTATCACAACCACTGCAGATAGTATTGTAAAAACGATAACTAAAGAACACATAAAGGACAGCACAGGTATTCAAATACTCTCCTCCCCTAATGACTATACAAATTCACAAAAAAAATGGAACACAGCTGCATTAATGACTGCGCAAACATTTTTATTGAAATTAAATGACTTTGACAAAGCAAAGCCTTTATACCAAAAAATTATTGATAAACATATTGAACCAACAACTACCGAAAGGGCTTTGCTGGATCTAGCAAGTCAATATTTACATGAAGGTAAAAATGAAACCTCTGATAGCCTCATTCTTTTGGTGACAAAATCCTTCCCAAATGGAGATTACATTAAAAAGAAATCGGAGAGTGAAAATAAAAAAAACAAAAGCAATCAGGTTTTAAATGATTATAAAGAATTTTATTTCCTTGGACAAATTGGAAATTGGAGCCAAATGAGCCAAATGGCATATAAGATGCAGGATGAAATGAAAAATACTAAATGGTACACACCTTACCAATTTTTAAAAGTGAAAATGTATGCACAACAAAAACAAGACAGTTTAGCGTTTAAATTACTTGATACGATACTATTGAATAATAAAAGCGAATTGATAAAAGAAAAAGCGAAAAATATAATAACACAAATAAAAGAACGAGATAAAACAGAAAATTATTTAACGGATTTGGAATTTACTAAAGAAGCGCTCAATCAAAAAAAGGAAACTCAAGGAACAAATCAACTAACATTTAAAAATGACAGCTTAGACAAACACTATATCGCAATTGCGACACATAATATTAAACCAACTGACATTTCCAAGATACAAGTTGCATTCCAAAATAACAGTAAGCTTGATTTCCGATCCAATAACTTAAATACTACTTTCGCACCACTAGATGCTGTAACTTACCTTGTTTGGATAGGCCCTTTTGACAATGTGAATCAATCAATTAAGTATCTAGACCGTATAAAACCAAAATTAACAGGGCAGATTATTCCATTTATACCTCAACAACAGTATGAAATTTATATATTTGGGAAATCAAATATAGAGCTGATCAAGGATACCCAGGACTTGATATTATATAAGGAGTTCATGATCCATCAGATTTATAAACCATAAATAGCAATTCGTGGCATTCAACCTACTCAAATCAAAATCCAAAGTTGACTTTAACGCTCCTAATAAATCTAATAGAGGGCCAGTTAATTGGGTACGTCGTTTTTGGAAGACGTACTTCATCATATTAGGTGTTTTTGGCTTATTTATACTTTTTATCAATTTCGGTTGGATTGGAGACATGCCCGATTTAAGTGATATTGAAAATCCAACGGCTTCTTTAGCTAGTCAGGTATATGCTCAGGACGGAACACCCATGGGCAAATATTATTTAGAAGACAGGACAAGCGTTAAATACAGAGATATTAGCCCTTATTTAATCCAAGCATTGGTTGCCACCGAAGACAAGCGTTTTTATGATCACTATGGAGTTGATGGAGAAGGACTAATTAGGGCAGTTGCTTTTTTAGGTACGCAAGGAGGGGCTTCGACCATTACTATGCAAACCGCTAAAAATTTATTCACTGACAACTGGAGTACAAAGAATAAATTATTACGCGTCATCCAAAAAATTAAAGAAAGTATTATTGCTATTAAATTGGAAAGCAAATTTACAAAGCAAGAAATATTAACCATTTACTTGAACACCGTACCATTTAGTGAAAATATTTTTGGAATCGGAAATGCTTCCAGGAGTTTTTTCCAAAAAGACCCTGACAGACTTAGTATCGAAGAAGCTGCTTTATTAGTGGGCATGATAAATGCACCCACAAAATACAACCCAAACCGAAATCCTAAATTAGCATTAGAACGCAGAAATTTAGTGTTGAATAGAATGGCTGGACAAAAATACATTACAACCGATCAGTTAGAGCAATTAAAAAAAATGCCCCTGGTTACTAATTTCAAAAAATTAGACGAGAATAATGGACTGGGACCCTACTTTAGAAGCAACTTAGGGGAGTTCATGAAAAAGTGGTGCAAGGAACATAAAAAAAGCAACGGTGATGCCTACAATTTATTCAAAGATGGTTTAAGAATTTATACAACCATTAATCCACGAATGCAGTTGTATGCCGAAGAAGCGGTGGCAAGACATTTAGCCTCACTGCAAAAAGAGTTTAACAATCAGCCTAAGATTAAATCGGGTGAGATTTGGAAAGAATACAATAACCAATTAGAATCTGCCATTAAACAAACAGATCGTTGGAGGAATTTGAAAAAAGAGGACCTAAATGATGAGGACATTCGAAAAACTTTTAACGAAGTAGTTCCCATGCGCATTTTTGCATGGAATAAGAATAGATATATAGATACTACAATGACCCCATTGGATTCGTTAAAGTATCATAAACAAATATTACAAACTGGTTTCTTGGCAGTAGACCCATTTACAGGCGAAGTGAAAGCATGGGTAGGTGGCGTAGACTTTAAAACATTTAAATATGACCACGTTAATGTAAATACAAAACGTCAGGTGGGTAGTACCATGAAACCCCTTTTGTATTCTTTGGCAATTGAAAAAGCAGGATTTACACCTAACACACCTGTTCAGGACCAGCAGCAAATGTTTGATGGATATGGTATGGTTCCCAATACCAATAGAACTTGTACTGGCATGACCATCCCAATGGCACAGGCACTTGCAGAGTCTAGAAACTGTGCTTCGGCTTATATTATGAAGCAAATAAATGGTAAAGGAAATGAGGCCGCAAAACAATTGGTTGAATATTTAAAGCAGTGTAATGTTCAATCCGAAATTCAACCCTACCCTTCTATTGCATTAGGCTCTTGTGAAATTTCTTTATTTGAAATGGTGCAAGCCTATACTATGTTCCCAGGTGCAGGTTATAATGCACAACCTTTCTTCATTAATCGTATAGAAGATAAAAATGGAAATGTATTAGAAAGTTTTGCTCCAAAAAGAAAAAGAATTATTCAAGAGGTAACTGCATACTCCGTTGTGAGTATGATGCAAGGCGTTATTACCAGTGGAACAGGCCAAAGTTTGAGTGCTTATGATGTAAAGGCAAATGCTATTGCAGGTAAAACAGGAACCACCAATGACAACAGTGATTTATGGTTTATGGGTTATACTCCACAATTGCTAGCAGGAGCTTGGGTGGGTTGTGATGATCGCTTTTTACGTTTTACAGACAATTATTTTGGTCAGGGTGCACATGCCGCGCTTCCTATATGGGGTTATTTTATGGAAAAAGTAACCAATGATCCGGCTTGCAATATGGATCAAAATGCAAACTTTGGAAGACCAGAGAATTTAAGTGCCGACTTTGATGTGCAATTTGTTTCTAAGGACAGTTCTGTTCAGGACAATCCAATTCCTGAAATTGATAACGCATCTGATATTGGTGCTGAATCAGATTATCAAATTACAAAAGTACTTCCTGCTGAAAATAAAAATAATTCTAAAACGACTATTAAGGAACCAAAAAGTGCCAGTAAGGAAATAAAAAAACAAAGTACGGAAACATCAAGAGATAGTAAAAAGGAAACAAAAAAAGATACAAAAAAGGAAACTAAAGGAGCAAAAAAAGATACGAAAGCTCCATCTAAGGATACTAAAACAGGCAAAGAAGCTATAAAGCCAAAAGCAATATTATTGCCTCCCAAGAAAAAATAATAAGCGACAAATTATTTTAGTATTTGATAAGTTAGTGCGAAATGATGGTATGCATTAGATTGGAAAAATGAATTTCCGTATTGAAGTCGTAGTTTATCTAATTTCAATCCTAAGCCAGTACTAAATCCATTGAGACCATTGGATTGATTGTAAACATTTAAGTCATACCTTCTTATAAAGTTATATCCTAAGTTGATATCCACCTGATCTCCAATATAAAGTTCACTAGCCATCGTTAAATGATTAAACAGGTTCTGCAAACTACTAGCGGAGCTTGTTCCATAAACATCCGAATACTTGGGATCGTAGTAGGAATTATTCCAAACAGATAGTCTGTCTGCAGTTATAGAAATCTGAATAGGTGCATGTTCTAATTTTTTAGACCACCCGACAATTAAATTAAATGGCAAATCTTGTTTTGTCCCAGTTGTATTTAATTGTGTACCTATATTCTTAACCAAGATACTTGTTTGCGATAAATTACTAGCTGATAAATAAGTAAGCCCAATATCCATAGCTACTCCACTAGATTTATATATCCCATAATTGGATTTTATAAATTTAAGCGTACTACCTATTCTAAAATGTTCAATATATTTGGTAGCTGCAGAAAATTGCACTTCATAATCATTGGGATGAATTGTTCCCAATTCGCTTCCGGCCATATCGGTCATGGGTATATTTCCATAATCTAAAAAGTGCACTCCCCAACCTGTAGTAATATTTTTTTGTTGCCAATGTTGAACTGCAAATAAATCATATTGTTGAATACCTGCAAAATATGGCTTAATACCTACAAATAATTGCCCATTCATATCGCTGGTTAGTAAGGAAGGCGTATGCATAGCCAAGCCAATATCCGATTGCAGTGAACTTATATTTATCCCTCCTAATGAGCTTGCCTTAGGAGTAGTGGGTAAGGATAAAAAACTAAAACTTGCATTGCCAGCTGTAGTTTGCGCATGAATAAAAGATACATTCAAACTAAACAGGATCATAAAAAACCCTGGCTTTTGTAATTGATAAATGTATTTAATCATATAACAAAGCTAGGGTTTCGGAATATATTTATCAACTAAACTAATGCCAGGTCTAAAACCTGTTGCATGTTTTTAACATAATGAAAACTAACCCCTTTAATAAAAGTATGATCAATTTCATTTACGTCTTTTTCATTTTGCCAACATAAAATAATCTCTTTCATGCCCGCCCTTTTTGCAGCTAATATTTTTTCTTTAATACCTCCAACTGGTAAAACTTGTCCGCGAAGGGTAATTTCACCTGTCATGGCTAAATATGGCTTTACTTTTCTTCCTGTAAAAGCAGAGGATAAAGCGGTTAACATAGTCACTCCGGCACTAGGTCCGTCTTTAGGAACAGCCCCTTCTGGCACATGTATGTGTATAGATTTAGTTGTAAAAACACTTGGATCTACCCCTATCTTTTTTGCATTTGCTTGCAAATAAGTTAATGCAGTGGATGCACTTTCTTTCATCACATTACCTAAATTACCAGTCAACTTCAGTTCCCCCTTCCCTTCAGAAAGTAACGCTTCAATAAATAAAATGTCGCCTCCAACATAGGTCCAAGCAAGTCCAACAGCAACTCCTGGCATGTTCACTGTTTTGTATATTTCATTGCTATAACGCGCTTGTCCTAAAATTTTATGTAAATCCAATTTACTTACGGTAGGTTTCACTTTATGCTTATACGCTAACTCTTTTGCTTGGTAACGCATTATAGAAGCCAATTGACGATCTAACTCACGAACCCCACTCTCTCTAGTATAGTCCTCAATTACTTTTTCTAAGACATTATCCTGAATTTTAAAATTCACTTTTTCTAAGCCATGTGCTTCTTTTTGTTTTGGTAGTAAATGTCTCTTTGCTATTTCCACTTTTTCTTCAACTGCATATCCGCTTAAATCAATTATTTCTAACCGGTCTCTTAATGCCGGTTGTATTTGACTAATGTCATTGGCAGTGGCAATAAATAAAGTTTTGCTTAAATCATATTCGGACTCTAAATAATTATCATAAAAGCTATTATTTTGTTCTGGATCTAATACTTCTAACAAAGCACTCGATGGATCTCCTCTGTGATCACTACCAATTTTATCTATCTCATCCAATATCATCACCGGATTAGATGTTTTTACTTTCCGAATACTTTGAATAATTCTACCGGGCATAGCACCAATATAGGTTTTACGATGTCCGCGTATTTCACTTTCATCATGTAACCCTCCCAAACTTACTCTAACATATTTTCGACCAATCGCATGCGCTATAGATTTTCCCAAACTCGTTTTACCAATTCCTGGAGGACCTAAGAAGCATAATATAGGGCTCTTCATATCCCCTTTTAATTTTAATACCGCTAAATATTCAATAATACGGTTCTTAATTTTACCCATGCCATAGTGATCCGCATCTAATACTTTTTTGGCATTTTTTAAATCATAGTTATCGTCGGTATATTCTTCCCAAGGCAAATCCAATAATAAATCTAAATGATTATACACCACCGAATAATCCGGCGTGGAAGGATGCATGCGTTCTAATTTCTCCAATCCATTTTGAAATAATTTTTTTGCAGACTCTGGCCATTTTTTGCCCTCAGCTTTTTTCTTCATTTCTGCCACCTCTCTTTCGTTGGGATCTCCCCCTAATTCATCCTTTATGCTCTTTAGTTGTTGCTGTAAAAAATAGTCTCTTTGTTGTTTATCAATTTCCGTCCTAGTTTTGGTGGTTACTTTATTCTTTAATTCAACAAATTGTAATTCCTGTTGTAAGAATTGAATTAATTTTTCGGCTCTTTGCGTAATGCTATGCTCTGCCAATAACCCTTGCTTTTCTGGAAGCTCTACGTTTAAATTAGAACTTACAAAATTTATTAAGAATAAAGGGCTCTCAATATTTTTTAAAATTAAAGCAGCCTCCGAAGGAAAATTTGGAGAGAGCTGAATAATTTGCGTAGCTAAATCTTTGATAGTAGATAAATATGCTTGGAAATTTTGATCGGCTGGACTTACTTTTTCTTCTACCAATACATTTATTGCTGCTTTGAAAAAAGGGTCTTCCTCCTTCATTGAAACTAATTCAAACCTTTTTTTACCCTGTATAATAATGGTAGTGCCGCCGTCCTGCATCTTAATCATTTTCACAATTTTAGCAACGGTTCCTATCTCACATAAATCTGCAGGTGTAGGATCTTCGATATTTCCATTTTTTTGTGCAACTACGCCTATCAATTTGTCACTATTATATGCCGCTTTTACCGCTTGAATACTTTTATCCCTGCCAACCGTAATGGGTAAAACCACCCCCGGAAATAAAACCGTGTTTTTTAAAGGGAGTATAGGTAACAAAGAAGGTAGTTCTAATTCAGGTTCATTCTCCACATCCTGTTCGTTAAATGAAAACAAAGGAATCACTTCATTTTCCTCTTCTTCTCTAAATAAAAATCTATTCACAGTTAAATATTTTAATAATCGTCAAATTGACACTTCGTCAAATACATTTATGAGCACAATATGCCTACAAGGATAATGCAATATTGGTGCCAAAAAGCATGTAACATGCATTTTTATTTTGAATGATAGGTACAAAAAAAATCCCTCCGAAATTCGGAGGGACCTTCTTGCAAGAAGTTATATACTTCTAATTACTTTGCTTTCTTAGCATCTTTTGCTGGAGCAGCTTTAGCATCTTTTGCTGGAGCAGCAGCAGGAGTTGCAGTTGCAGCAGCTGGAGTTGCTGTTTCAGCAGCTGGAGTTGCTACAGTTGCTTCTGGAGTTGCAGTTGTTGCAGCTGGAGTTGCAGTTTCAGTTGTTGCTTCAGAACCACCACATGCAGCTAATGCAGCGATAGCGAAAATTGCGAATACTTTTTTCATTTTCAAATTTTTAGTTTGGTTAAAATTATGGTAGCGAAGATATTGGTCTAGGCTTAAATTTCCAAATTTTAACAATATTTTTTTATTATATATATTAAATTCAGAGCTAATTCTATTTTTTTCTAAAGTATATCCTAACCGGCACCCCTGTGAACTTAAAATTGGCCCTTACCTGATTTTCGAGGTAGTTTCGGTATGGGGTCTTTATATCATCTGGGAAATTGGTAAAAAAGGCAAAACTTGGGACCCTGGTTGGAAGCTGTTGTACAAATTTAATTTTGATCACATGCCCCCTAACAACCGGCGCCTGATAATTACCTATCGCCTTGAGCATCACTTCATTAAGTTTAGAAGTAGCAATTTTTCGATGCTTATTGTCAAATACGTCTAATGCTAGTTCGATTGCCTTAAATATTCTGGTTTTTTCTACTGCCGAAATAAATAAGATAGGCACATCCGTAAAAGGTGCCAGTTTGTCTCTTAATACTTTTTCATAGTCTCTTGCCGTATTGGTTTCCTTGGTAATCAAGTCCCATTTGTTCACTAATACCACAACACCCTTTCCTTTTTTAGCGGCTAAACTAAATATGCTAAGATCCTGAGCAGTAATGCCTTTAACAGCGTCAATTACCATTAAACAAACGTCGGCTTCATCCATGGCTTTTATAGCGCGTATTACAGAATAAAACTCTAAATCGTCCTTTTCCTTATTCTTACGTCTAATTCCTGCGGTATCAATTAGGATAAATTCCTTTTGAAACATGTTGTAATGCGTATGAATGGTATCACGGGTGGTACCTGCAATATCACTTACGATAGTACGGTCCTGGCCAATCATCGCATTCAATAAACTAGATTTGCCTACATTGGGTTGTCCAATAATAGCAATTTTTGGAACAGCAGGTGCCTCCTCCGGCTCTTCACCCTCAGGCAGTTCTGCCGCATCCGATATGGCTTTTCGGTTAGGTTCTTCCTTCATGTCTGCAATAACCGCATCCAATAATTCCCCCGTTCCACTACCCGAAATAGCACTTACAAAATAGTTATGTTCAAAACCCATTCCGTAAAACTCAGTGGCTTCCAAGGCTCTATTTGAATTGTCTACCTTATTTACGCAAACATAAACCGGCTTGGTTGTCCTTCTTAATAAATCTGCCATCGCAGCATCTAAATCAGTCATACCTACAGCCGCATCCACCATAAAAATCATGGCATTGGCTTCGTCAATAGCAATGCGCACCTGCTTTCGAATCTCCGTTTCAAACATATCCTTAGAATCAGGAACAAATCCGCCTGTATCAATTACATTAAAATGCTTGCCACCCCATTCAGTTTCACCATATTGACGATCCCTGGTTACTCCACTAATATCATCTACAATGGCCTTACGCTCTTCCAAAAAACGGTTAAACAAAGTGCTCTTGCCCACATTGGGTCTTCCCACTATTGCTACTGTATAACTCATAATAATTCAATTTAATATTCAAATAAACTATAATAAATAATTGTTTTTCAACCTTTTAAAAAGGTTATTACAAATTATTATTGATATCCAAATTCTTTTAATTTAGTGTCGTTGTCTCTCCACTTAGGCTTCACTTTTACAAATAATTCCAAATACACTTTTGAGCCAATAAACTCCTCAATGTCTTTTCGAGCCAATGTACCTATTTCCTTAATCATCTTCCCGCCCTGACCAATAATTATTGATTTTTGGGTTTCTCTATTCACAATTATATCCGCCTGTATCTTCACCAGCAGAGGCTGCTCATTAAATGAGTTCACCAAAACGGCAGTATGATAAGGAATTTCCTCACCAAATAATTGGTAAATCTTTTCCCTAATAATCTCACTTACAAAGAACTTAGTAGGCATATCACTCAAATCCTCCTGGTCAAAGAAGGGATGGCCTCCTTCAGGAATTAACTGAAGTATAACTTTCAATAACCTATCTATATCACTGATATTCAAAGCACTAATGGAAATAATTTTACTACAGTACGGCTTGGCACTAAAGTAAGCATTGGCCTCTTTCACACGACCACCTACTGCTAAATCTGACTTATTCATGACTACAATACATGGCACTTTAAGTTTCAATGCAGTAAACATGGCGTCAATTTCGTCAAAGTCGTCACGCACATCTACCATCAATAAAGCAATATCTGCATCCTCCAAGGCACTCTTTACCGCACCCATCATCTTTTCGTGTAGCTTATATTTAGGATCAATAATACCTGGGGTATCCGAAAAGATGATCTGATACTCGTCTGGCTTGTTCAAGAAGGCCTTAATTCTATGCCTAGTAGTTTGTACTTTGGAAGAGACAATAGCCATTTTCTCGCCCATAATGGCGTTCAGTAAAGTGCTCTTTCCTGCGTTTGGCTTCCCAAATATGTTTACAAACCCTACTTTCATGACCTACTCTACTTTTGCCTTTTAATAATACAAAGTTACTACAAAAAAAATCCGCTCTCGATAAGAATCGGGAGCGGGATTAAGTGTTGCGAGGGAAGGGATCGAACCTCCGACCTTCGGGTTATGAGCCCGACGAGCTACCGCTGCTCTACCTCGCGATGTTTGGACGGCAAAGCTACGCCAATATTACGAGCTAACCAAGTTTATTGGGAAGAATATGTTTTGGCACTCAAAAGGCCCAAAATGAACCTCCTGCTTCAAATAAATGATAAAGCCAGTTGAATAAAATCCTAAATTTGAGCTAGCGTTTAAAACGACCCCATTAAAAAATTAAACGACCCCATTTAACCCATTAACCAATAGTCTAAAAATTGATCTATGAATAACCGCTATTTAATGACCTTCTTATTTATTGCTTTTTTTGCAATTGGTTCCAATGCACAACAAAAATATACAGTAAGCATAGGTGGGGGTTATTCCAGCTATAAAGCATCCGGTAATGCTAAAAATACAAGTGGGCTTGGGATTGATCTAATGGCAAAAGCAACACTTTCTGAGTCAGTTGAGGCCTTTGCACAAACTGGTTACAATGCCTATTTAAACAACGGTTTTAATGTTGCCTACATTCCTATGCTTTTGGGTGCAAATATTAAATTCAATGATTTCAAAGTAGGAATGGGTATTGGATATGGCAGTTCAACTGCAGGAGGTTCCACAAAAGGTGGCTTTACCTATAGCCCACAAATAGGATACAAAATAAATAAGCTTGACTTAGTTGTGCATTATACATCCACAAACATTAGTGATAGAGGAACAGGCACTTGGAATATGGTTGGCTTAAAAATTTTACATACCCTATTTTAATCCAAAAGATAAGATTAATCCCTGTGCTTGATACTTGAAGCACCCGAACTATTCATTTCCTTTACAATAGCTGCTCCTTTGTAAGTAATAGCGCTTGCGCCAGAGGCTTGTGCTTTAAGTAGTTTACTTACCTGTAAATTTGCAGTACTTGCGCCAGAAGCCTTTACAATAGCCCCTTTGGTAAAAAGTTCATATAGTTTTGCATCACTTGCTCCAGACAATTCAACCGAGATATCATCCACCACACCATTCATTTCTGCTTTACTAGCGCCAGATAATTCTAACATAATTGAATTGGCGTTTACTTTTGCATTTAAATCAGAAGCGCCCGATAAATTCACCATTAATAAACCAGCTTCCACTTCACCCTTTAAATCGCTAGCTCCAGAAAGTTTAATATTTAATTTGGCGCTTTCTATTTTTGATAACAATTTTATATTGGTTGCACCAGATCCAATTAATTCATTTAAAGTTTTTACACTCACATAAGCTTTCATCTTAGGATTGCTCCATTTATTCCAACTCCATCCAGATGAATTTTCCAATTTAATCACCAAGGTCTCTCCTTCTATATTTGTTTGAATCTTATCCCTAATATCATCATTGGTTGCACTCACTGCAACTTGACAATTATCTGATTGTGTAAGGTATAAATCGATCCCGCTTGAAACTTTAATGGAAGAAAAATTTCCTACTGCTCTTACTTGAGCGTGGCTATCATATATTAAAGCATTTTTTTGTGCAAAGCTTTGTGTAAATAAAAAAACCATGCATGTAAGGAACATATTTTTCATAATTGTGTGTTTATATATCGTAAAACGAAAATGGGTAGATAAAGTTACAATTGGCAAAATGAATTTTCCAACCTAAATTTGCCTCGTCCTCGGGGTGCTTTAAAAAGCTGAGATAAAACCCGTTGAACCTGAACAGGGTAATTCCTGCGAAGGGAAGGTACCGCACCACTTGTGCACTTCTCATAGCTTATTATTCCTGTTCCCATTTTTAATATTTAAAATTTAGCTATGACTAAGTTATTGGGAACAATTGCCACATTTTTAATGCTAAGTCCAATGTGGGCTCAGCAACCAAGACAGCTCCTGACAAAAAAGGACAGTATTAACCAGCATACCGACAGTGTTCGAAATTTACTCCCTTTAGAAGTTAGGTCGGTCAGAGCATCAGAAAATAGTCCATTTGCAAAAAGCAATATCAATGCTGCTCAAATTGCACAACTTAACTTGGGGCAAGACCTACCTTTCATTATTCAAAATACGCCTTCGATAGTAGCCAATTCGGATGCGGGAACTGGTGTAGGCTATACAGGACTAAGAATTAGAGGAACAGATGCAACAAGAATAAATGTTACACTAAACGGTATCCCTTATAATGATGCAGAAAGCATGGGTACTTATTTTGTTGATTTACCCGATTTTAGTTCAAGTGCAAATAGCATTCAAATTCAAAGAGGTGTGGGAACTTCTACAAATGGTGCTAGTGCATTTGGAGCAACTATTAATTTAGCTACCAACGACTATCGCCCCGCTTCCTATTTAACCTTACAAAATAGTGTAGGGTCTTTTAATACTTTAAAAAATACGCTACAATTTGGAACGGGCTTATTAAACAATCGTTTTACGATTGATGGTCGCTTAAGTAATATTTCGAGTGCCGGTTATATAGATAGAGCAAAAAGTGATTTAAACTCTTTTTATCTAAGTACTACGTATTGGGGGGATCAATCTTCAATAAGATTAAATATATTTTCGGGAAAAGAAAAAACTTATCAAGCCTGGTATGGTGTACCCGAAGATAGTTTAACAAAAAATAGAACCTACAACCCTGCTGGTACCGAAAAAATGGGAAGCCCTTACGATAATCAAACAGACAACTATACTCAATCCCACTATCAATTATTTTATAATAAAACATTAAATGAAAATTTAAAGTGGAATACAGCCGTATTTTTAACCAAGGGCCGCGGCTATTACGAGGAGTATAAAGCAAATGTAGATTTGGCAAATTATGGTATTAATTTTGCTACTACCAATTCAATTGATTTAATAAGAAGAAGATGGTTAGACAATAATTTCTATGGTCAGATAGCGTCCTTGAATTATGAAAAAAATAAAGATCGTTTTACTATTGGTGGAGGATGGAACTTTTATGATGGGCAACATTTTGGTGAATTGCCCTATGGTATTCCAAGCATTGCTAAGCTAGCTCAAATTCAAAAAATATATTACACTAACAACGGTGTCAAAAAAGAGTACAATGGTTATGTTAAGTGGGAACATTCATTTAGTAAACAGCTAAGTAGTTTTGTAGATGTTCAACTAAGGCATGTTGAGCATAAAATGAATGGCTTTGACGGGAACCCAAACTTGATTGTGGATAGGCAGTTTGATTTTTTAAATCCAAAAGCCGGATTTAACTATAAAACAAATAAAACCACCTATTATACAAGTATAGCAATTGCGCATAAGGAACCCAATAGAGACGACTTCGAAGCCGGTGTTAAGCAACAACCAAAACAGGAAGTCTTATATGATTGGGAAACAGGATTTAATAGCAAGTTTACCAACTTTAATTGGGGGGTAAATATCTATTACATGAACTATAAAGATCAATTGGTACTTACTGGTAAAATAAATGACATAGGTGCTTATACAAGAACGAATGTGGCAAAAAGTTATCGTGCAGGTATTGAAATAGAAGAAAACTGGCAAATCAGTAAAACCATTTCAAGCAATGGAAATATTACACTTAGTAAAAATAAAATAACAAATTTCACCGAATATTTTGATGATTATGACAATGGAGGTCAGGCTGAATTAGCCCACCATAATACCGATATAACTTTATCCCCTAATACAACTGCAGTACATAGCATTCATTATAAACCTCGAACTAATTTAACTTTAAGTTGGACCAGCAAATATGTATCAAAGCAATATTTAGATAACACACAAAACGAGTCTAGAATTTTAAATGCTTATTTAATTAATGATGCAAATATTGCCTTGAAATTAGTGGATCATAAAACATGGAGTGCTTTATTGCAATTTTATGCCATTAACCTTTTAGATGTCAAATACGTGTCCAATGGATATACTTATAGTTATTTATACGGTGGCACAACAACCACTTCCAATAATTACTTCCCCATGGCTGGAAGAAATTATTTATTAAGTTTAAAGATTGATATCAAATAAATTATTGAGAAAATGATTTTAAGTATAGTTTTTCGAATGATTTGAGAAATTGAATTACTAGTCATAAAAAAAGGAGCAATAAATTGCTCCTTTTTTTATGTACCCAATTTCTAACTTTTATTTATCTAAACCTTTAATAAACTTAATTAAGCCAGTAAAATAAGTTTGCTGATCGTCATACATAGACATATGAGAACCTTTTGCACAATATAGATATTGACCATGCTGAACCAATTTAGAAAGTTCCTCCATAGCCTTAGGATCCATGGTATCAAATTCACCACCAATACTTAACACTGGTACTTTAATTTTATTTAAATCCGGCTTACGGTTCCAGTCTCTCAAACTAGCATTGCCTACAATACCAAATTCAGATGGTCCTTGCATTTGCAAATACAAAGGATAATTCATTTTTGCAAAAGCTCTTTTAACTGGATCAGGCCAGGTTGCTGGAGGCATTCTTAAAACGTGCTCAGGATAATAATTATCTTCGATGAGTTTTAAATAAGCCGGATTGGTATAATCTCCTTTTGCTTCATAGGACCTAATACTTGCTAAAATAACAGGTGGCAATTTTGGACCTAATACATTATTCGCATAAGCATTGTATTCTGGAACGGAAGGCACCATATTAGAAATCACTAATCCCTTTAAATTATGCTGGTACTTTAAAGCATACTCTGTTGCCAATATACCGCCCCAAGAATGGCCCAATAAAATAAAATTAGAAGAATCCATTTTCAAAGCCTTTCTCACTGTTTCTACTTCTTCAACAAAACGATCAATATTCCACAAACTTGAATCCTTAGGATTGTCAGAATACGCAGAACCTAACTGATCATAATAATAATATTCAAAACCTTCTTGTGGAAAGAAGGAATCAAAACATTCAAAATACTCATGGGTTGCACCTGGACCACCATGCAATAGCAATACTTTTATTTTAGGATTGTTCCCGACTCTTTTTGTCCAAACATTAAAAGTTCCTTTTGCAGTTTGAATAGGAATCATTTGAATTCCTCCAGCAAAAAGGTCAGTTCTTCCGGTTGTGTCGTGATAATTATTTGTTGTAGTTGGAGTAATAGAACTACTTGTATTGCAAGCACTCAAAATAAGCGCGCAATACAAAAAAAGGCCCGATAAAATTTTCATAGAATTATTATTTATCTATAAATATAATATAGAAAATAACAAATTTGCAATTTGTTTAACATTAGCCTGGAAATTGCTCCTGCCAAGCCAACATGCCTCCGGTAACATTAATTACATCCTTAAAACCAAAGGGTTCTAACATTAAGCAGGCTTGTCCACTTCTATTGCCACTTCTGCAATAAACATAAACTGTTTCTTCTTTTAGATGTTCAATTTCATCAATTTGTAAAGCTTGAACCAAACCCAAAGGCAATAATTGGCCGCCAATATTAAATGCTGCGTGCTCATGAGGTTCACGTACGTCTAATAAGTTAATTTTTTCACCAGCATCTAATTTCTCTTTAAGCGCTGCTACAGTTATAGTTTGCATAATAATTAATTTTTAATTGAGTCGTTAAGGGGCCTGATAGGGGCTGTTAAATCAATAGTAAGATGTATAGGTGTTTTGATAGGTGCCCTGTTTTTAATTGGCACATTTAATGAATCTAATTTGGCAGATAAGGCAATTGGATCCTGGGCTATTACAAAAGCACTAGCCGTATCCTGAATAGCCACACCAGAAGAAATATTGCCTACCACAAAACCGGCACTTTCAATTAAACTTCTAGCATTACCCACGGTAAGTCCAACTACATCCGGAACTTCTTCCAATACACTTAAAGTACCATCTCCAATATATAAATTAATGATTGTGCCAGATGCGATTTTTGCACCTGGAGCAATTCTAACCCCATTTACCAATTGATCTAAAACAACATTCTTATTTTTATCGGGTTGTAAAGTAATTGGACCCATTCTTAAACCTAAAACTTTTAAATAAGTAATTGCACTTTGTAAAGAGAAGCCCACCAAATTTGGCATTTCAATTTGTGGAGCCAACACTCTATTAATTGTTAAATAAACAGTTCTCCCTTTTTTAACTACTTCATCTGCATCGGGGGTTTGCCTGAGGACTGCAGTTCTTGCCAAGGTATCTACATAAATAGAATCTTGAACTACTACATCAAATCCCAAAGCAGCTAAATTATGTTTTGCGGTGCTAATATCCAAGCCAACAACAGAAGGAACTTTTTCGGTCTTGCCGTTGCCAGTGATTAAACCTAATGAAAAGAAGATCAATAAAAATAAAAATAAAAAGGCCCCAATACCTACAAGGATATTATACCACAATGGCTTTTTTAATAATTTTTCAATAGCTTCCATAAAGCGGTTTATGAATTTGATTTATTGGCTAAAGCATCTTCCACTAAAGTAGCATAAAAATTGCTTAAACTCCATCCCATTGCTTTTACTTGCTGAGGAATTACACTTGCTTCACTTTGCCCGGGCACTGTATTTACCTCTAACATGTATGCTTTTGAAGCAGTTTCATCGTAAATAAAATCCACCCTAACCACTCCTCTACAATTTAAAGTAGCATATACTTTTTTAGCAGCAGCAGTTAAGTCGTTCAACATTTTTTCAGAAATTTCTGCTGGTGTTATCTCCTTACACTTGCCTTCATATTTTGCTTCAAAATCAAAAAACTCATTTTCGGTGGTGATCTCCGTGATAGGTAATACAGTGAGTACTCCTTTAGATTTAAAAACGCCAATGGTAAATTCTCTGCCACTTATAAATTCTTCCACCAACACCTGGGTATCTTCCTTAAATGCTTTTTCTAAAGCGGTTGGTAATTCGGAAGCAACATTTACTTTGCTAATACCTAAACTACTTCCCCCATTATTAGGCTTTACAAATACAGGTAATTTTAATTGTGCCAATATTTCATTTGCGCTCAATGGACTTTCTATAAATAAATGTAATGACTTAGCTACATTCACCCCACCAAATCCAGCCACAGCCACCGTGTATCTTTTATTAAAAGTTAATGCCGAAGTAGCTGTATCACAACTTGTATAAGGCAAGCCAATCATATCAAAATAGCCTTGTAGTTTTCCATCCTCACCGGGTGTCCCATGAATACACATGAGCGCCACATCAAAAGTAATTTTTTCCCCTCCTTCCTCAATGCTAAAATCGGCTTTATTAACAGCCACTTCCTCTCCCAGTATATTTTCATACCACCAACCCGTTGGGTGTATGTCAATTAAATAAACATCATAGGCATTTTTATCCAATGCATTCATAACGGTCTTAGCACTCTTATAACTTATTTGTGCCTCTGAGCTTAAACCACCTGTAACTAACGCCACTTTCTTTTTCATTGTCAACTTCTATTCAATTAGGGTACTATAAATATAGGAAATAAAAAAAGGGAAAAACTTCCCTTTTTTATCTTAGCACTAAGCGTGTAATTTTTCTTTTTTCGCCAGTAACACTTCTACCGTTTCTTGGTATAACTCATCGTGAACACAACAGTCTACAGGACAAACTGCAGCACATTGTGGCTCTTCGTGAAAACCTTGACACTCGGTACACTTGTTTGCTGTAATATAATAGGTGTCAGTAGCAATTGGTGCGATTCTTGCGTCCGCATCAACAGCCGTTCCATCTAATAAATTGAAAGTTCCTTTTACAGTAGTGCCGTCTGCCATTGCCCATTCAACACCACCTTCATAGATAGCGTTATTAGGACATTCTGGTTCGCAGGCTCCACAGTTAATACATTCATCGGTGATTTTTAGTGCCATAAAAATAATTTAATAATTAGTGACGTACTTTTGCCATACAAATATAAAGAACTGACATGAACATACAAGCAAGAATAGATGCTTTTTTTACCCTTGGAGATAAATATTTAACAGATAAAAATGAGGAATTTGCAGCTGCCAAATGGAAGGCAAATAATCAAAATGCTTGGTTTTTACCTGAATTCATAGACCAAGCTGCTCAACAAATTGTAGACCAATACTTACAAAAGGATGCCCTACAAAATTGGGTGGCAATGTACCCCAGCATCTCTGATTCTTTTACCCATAAAAAAGTGGGCATTGTTATGGCCGGCAATATTCCCATGGTTGGATTCCACGACCTGTTAAGTGTGCTTATTGCTGGGCACACCGCTGTGATTAAACTATCTTCCAAAGACACCATATTAATGCAATTTGTCATTGACTCCTTAAAAAGAATAAACCCTGCTTTTGAAAATGCGATCATGGTACAGGATCATTTAAAAAATTGTGACGCTTATATTGCAACCGGTAGCAATAATGCAGGTCAGTATTTTGATCAATATTTTGGAAAATATCCAAATATTATCAGAAAAAATAAGACATCTGTAGCCATTTTAGATGGGTCTGAATCCCCGGAAAACCTGGGTTTGTTAGCAGACGATATGATGCTCTATTTTGGCATGGGTTGCAGAAATGTCACTCAGTTGTGGGTGCCAATGGAATATGATTTTATTCCATTGTTATCCGCTTTAAAAAAGTATACTTATTTAATTGATCAACATAAGTACAAGCACAATTACGATTATCAGCTTGCTTTATTAATGATGAACAGACAATTTTATATGGATGCAGGTGGCATTTTATTAAGCGAAAACCCTTCCCCATTTGCAGCCATATCTCAAATTCACTATCAATTTTATTCAACAGATTCGATTCCCCAAATTAATGAAGCAGCAATTCAATGTGTGGTTGGAAATGGAGGCCTTGGATTTGGTAGTCTTCAAAAGCCCCAACTGGTGCAATATGCAGATGGTGTGGACACCTTGGAATTTTTAGCAAAAATTTAGCCGTTTTAAATGTGTTATTATCATCAAAAACGAATATTTTCGTAAATATTTTGTTAAACTAAAAAGAACAATTTGTGACATTCTTTCTTGTTTATTATTTTGCTTTAAGAATGGCATATTATTTGTAAATAGATAGAAAACAATAACCTCAAAAAATAAACGACATGAATTTGAATTACAAAAATGTATTAGCCGTAATTGGCATTAGTCTTTGTACCACATTTCTTAGTATTTGGGGATTTGCTAAATGGGCAAAATCCAATAATAGTGGTGATGTAATGGGAAAGTTACCTGCTAATTATGCAAATTTTGTAAATGGCGCTATGCCAAGTTCCTCCACCGATTTTACTTTAGCAGCCAATGCAGCATCGCCTGCAGTTGTGCATATTAAAACCAAAACAAACGCAAAAAAAATAGAGAATAGTAATACCCCAAGACAAAGAAATCCTTTCTTTGATTTTTTTGGAGAGGATCAATTTGGCGACTACTTTGGAGGACCTAGAATCATGCCCGAGCAAAGAGCTAGTGGAAGTGGGGTATTAATTACAGGCGACGGTTATATTGTAACCAATAATCACGTAATAAGTGGCGCCGACGAAGTCACGGTAACGCTTACGAATAAGAAAGTTTATAAAGCAAAAGTGATTGGGGCCGATCCCAATAGTGATATTGCCGTAATTAAAATAGAAGCTAGCAATATGCCTTATTTAGTATACGGTAATAGCGATGATGTAAAATTAGGCCAATGGGTTTTAGCGATTGGTTATCCATTAAATTTAGATGTAACTATTACAGCAGGTATTATTAGTGCAAAAAATAGAAGCATTGACGTAAACTCAAGACAAGGAGATAGACCTATTGAATCTTTTTTACAAACTGACGCAGCTGTTAACCAAGGTAATAGCGGTGGCGCATTGGTAAATACCAATGGTGAATTAGTAGGTATCAATTCCGCCATCATGTCTCCTACGGGTTCTTACGCGGGTTATTCTTATGCCATTCCTGTAAATATTGTTAAGAAAGTAGTAACTGATATTGTAAAATTTGGAACAGTACAAAGAGCTTACTTAGGCGTGTCTATGGCTCAAGAAGATATGTCTGAAGATCAAATTAAAAAAGTAGAATCCGATTTAAATATAAAATACAAACCAGGAGATGGTGTTTTAATCACCAATGTATTAGAAGGTGGTGCTGCGGAAGCTTCCAGCATAAAAGCAGGTGACGTAATTTCCAAATTTAATGGAGCAGTTGTTAAAAGTGCACCCGAACTTCAGGAGCAGATCTCTAAGTACAAGCCAGGTGATAAAATTACATTAACTATAAAGCGCAACGACAAAGAGACTAATATTGATATTGTATTAAAAGCAAAATTAGGCAATACAGATGTTGCTAAAAGTAGCAAGCTTATTGAAAAGCTTGGAGGAAAAATTGAAACCTTAGATAAAGCCACAGCTGATAAAAATGAAGTGAGTGGAGGGGTGGTGGTTAAGGAATTAGGCAATGGTGTTTTAGGAAAAAGTAGTATCGAAAAAGGGTTTGTAATTTTGACTGTAAATGATAAAGAAGTTAACAACCTAAGTGAGTTTTATGACGCCATTAATAAATCCAACGGCAATGTGAAATT
This sequence comes from Bacteroidota bacterium, assembly GCA_947453145.1. Taxonomy (GTDB): domain Bacteria; phylum Bacteroidota; class Bacteroidia; order Chitinophagales; family Chitinophagaceae; genus Sediminibacterium. The sequence goes on along the minus strand of CANGFA010000003.1, from coordinate 7,878 downwards.
AGGTGGGTTTTATCCAGGCTATTTTGGTAACTATGCGTTTATACTAAATTTGAAAGATTAATTAAAGTATTTATGTTTCTAAATAAAAATGCCATCCAATAGGATGGCATTTTTATTATTTCATTTGTTGCCACAAGGCTTCTTTTTCAGTTAAACTCATTTTAGCAAGATCTAACCCATGCGTTGATGCATAAGCCTCCATTAATTCAAAACGATGCTTAAATTTTTTGTTTGTCTTTTCTAGCGCAGTTTCAGGATCAATGTTTAAAAATCTTGCATAGTTAATCATACTAAATAAAACGTCGCCAAATTCTTGTTCCATCTTTTCTTGATCGTTGGCAGCTATCTCTACTTGTAACTCTCCTATTTCTTCTTGAACCTTATCCCAAACCTGTTCTTTATTTTCCCACTCAAATCCTACATGTTTTACTTTTTCCTGTATTCTTAATGCCTTTACCATAGCGGGTAAGCTGTTAGGAACCCCACTTAAAATTGTTTTATTCCCTTTGCCTTCCTGTAATTTTAATTGTTCCCAATTTCTTTTTACATCATCATCATTTTCAACCTTCACATCACCATAAATATGTGGATGACGATGAATTAATTTTTTAGCAATTCCCTCCATCACTTCATCCAAAGTGAACTTACCTTGTTCATTTCCAATTTTCGCATAAAACAAAACATGTAACATGATATCTCCTAATTCTTCTTTAATCCCTTCCCAATCTTCCTCTACAATGGAGTCCACTAATTCATACAATTCTTCTATTGTATTACTACGTAAGCTATGAATAGTTTGTTTTTTATCCCAAGGACATTTTTCACGAAGCGTGTCCATGATTTCCACTAATTCCAAAAAACGCTGGGAAGCTAAGTCCTTATTCATGATTTATATATTAAAAAGAGAAAGCAAAAGGAATGTAACCATCAATGCTGACATGAGTACCAATGTCAAAACGTTTAGGATTAAAAATTTAAAAATCGTTTTGGAACGGGATTGATGAAAATGATTGCGCAAAGATTTGTACAAATAAAAGAAAAGTATAAAAGCGACCGAAGAATCTAAAAAAGTAAATGGCTTATGAAAAAATAATTCATACACATCATCAATTATTTTAACTACAAATAAAATAATAAAAAATGCACAATATAAATGGATGCTAAATATTAAATGATCTACAAAGAAATGTTCTTTGTTTCGTCGATATAAAACCCAAACAAAAAATGCAAAAATGGGCAAGGAAATATACAATATGCGAGAAAAGTAATGTTTAAACTGCTCTACTACTGCTTTTCCTACTTCAGCGGTATCCCCTTTATATTTTTGAGACAAATGAATTTGCTGTTTAGCCAACTTGTCTACCAACCAATTTGCTCTTTTGGAAACAGGTAACTTATTTTGAGCAGCCTCATAAGTTTCAAGACTTTTGTAATTAAATGTATCCTTGCCAATTTGAAATTTAAAGTCATTTATTTGCTTTTTTGCACTATCAAGCTTTTGCTTAGGAACTTGCGCTGCTACCTTAGCATTCACTTCTTTTTTAAACGCTTCTGGATTATTTGCTTCTCCGGTAAATATGAAAAAGAAAAACACTGCTGACACGAATAAATACATTCTTATAGGATGTATATAGGAAGCACGCTTCCCGTCCATATAATGCTGCGTTAATTTTCCTGGCTTGAATAACAATTGCTTTAAAGTTTTCCAAAGCTTCCCATCAAAATGTGTGAGGTCTTCAATAAAATGCATGATCAAATGCAGGAAGCTTTCCTTTACTTCTACATTTTCCTGTCCGCATTGCTGACAAAAACGACCAGCAACCTCAGTTCCACAGTTTAAGCAGTTATTTTCGGCTCTTTGTTTTAAATGTGACATAGGTGGTGCTAAGATAAGGATAGTTTAGGAAGTGGGTCTTACCCAAAGCCTTTCAATTAAATTTTGTTCGGGACTGCCGACTCATTTCATTCGTCGTCTTCCTCGATATCGGGTCTTACCCAAAGCCTTTCAATTAAATTTTTTCGGGACTGCCGACTCATTTCATTCGTCGTCTTCCTCGATATCGGGTCTTACCCAAAGCCTTTCAATTAAATTTTGTTCGGGACTGCCGACTCATTTCATTCGTCGTCTTCCTCGATATCGGGTCTTACCCAAAGCCTTTCAATTAAAATGCTTTGCATTTTAATTGGCTTTTTTTATGCTCGCCCGCTCTTTCAAGCAAGCTTGATTCGCGGTCTTGCATAAAAAAAGCCTCTCACTTTCGTGAGAGGCTTTGTGCCCCAGGCGGGAATCGAACCCGCACGGGCGTTGCGGCCCACAGGATTTTAAGTCCTGCGTGTCTACCAGTTCCACCACCAGGGCGTCTATTTAAAGACTTTAAAAAAAAGCCCGAACCGAAATTCGGGCTTTTTGGAGCGAAAGACCGGGCTCGAACCGGCCACCCCGACCTTGGCAAGGTCGTGCTCTACCAAATGAGCTACTTTCGCTTGTATAAGAACTATTTTTAGGAGTGCAAAAATAAGGATTCAGAGCACACCAACAAAATTTTTTCTACTTATATTCAGGCTTGTATTGAGAGCTCGTTTGCACTTCTGGGTTTGGCTTCTTAAAACCACTGCTAAATACTTTAGAACAATTGCCTACAACTAAAGACAAAATTGCAAAAATAGATACGTAAAAAAGGAATTTAGAGGAAGTAACCCAATTTGAATTAATATCCTTAGAAACTTCTGGCTGATGTAAATCTTGTGACATATAGTATAATTACGGACGCAAAAATAACAACTAGTTCTTAATAAAGCTTAAGTTATTTTACAATTTTATTAAAATAATGCCTCTTTTTAATAAAGTACTGGTAAACCAAGGATCCAGCATAAACACCATCTAATTTATGCATACTTTTAATGGAACCTGAACGATGTATTTTCCTTTTTAAAATAAAACTAAATAAGGAAAAATGCGCTTTTACGATGGCTGTGAAAAAGCTTGCATCTCCATTTAGTAAGCCTTTCCAAGCCGATAAAGCGTCCAATGACAATCTAAATGGCAATTTCCAAAGCAACTCAGACAATGGCAAATTCTTACAGAGCATCGCCAAGTTATTTCTGAAATTTAAATATACTTTACGTCCACCCCTAGGTAGTGTCCCGGCACCAACATGATATACCGTAGCTTTTGGGCAGCAATAAATTTGATACCCCTTTAATTGAATTCTCCAGCAAAGGTCTATTTCTTCCTGATGGGCAAAGAAATTAGGATCAAATCCACCTAATTCATGAAAAACCTTTGAACGAATTAACATAGATGCACCTGAAGCCCAAAAAATAGGAGCAGCATTTTCATATTGATGCTCATCGGTTTCACAGTAATCAAAAACCCTACCTCTAGAAAAAGGATAGCCTAAAGCATCTATCCATCCACCTGCTGCACCAGCATATTCAAAATAAGCAGGTTCTTTATATGACAATAGTTTGGGCTGACATGCTGCAATGTTTGAATCAATTGTAAGCAAATCTACCATTGGGCTTAACCAATTGGGTGTGACAGCCACATCGGAATTGAGTAAAACATAATACTCAGCACAAATTAATTTAAGTGCCCAGTTATACCCACCTGCAAAACCTTCATTTGTTGGTGATGTAATTATTTTAACGGAAGGGAAATTTTCTTGCAAAAAAGAAATTGAATTGTCTGTTGATCCATTATCTGCAACCACCACTTCGTAATTTTCGTACTGAGTGGCTAAAACGGTAGGTAAAAATTCTTGTAAATATTTTACCCCATTATAATTAAGAATAACTATGGATACAAAAGGTTTCAAACGAATTTGTTTTTGCGAATGTAAGTCCAAATTATGGGAAATTAAAGAGAAAAACATAACTTAGAGCAATGAACAAGGCACATATACTCATTTTGAACTTAGATTTACTCAATCATCCCTTGGGGTAATTGAATTACCCCGCCTTTTCTGTTCATTTTCATTGCTACTAGTTAGCAATTTACTTTCAATTTATTAAATTTTATATAATGTCAACTAAGCATGATGTTAGTGCCAATGCTGCTAAGTACTTGGAACTAGAAGATCAATACGGAGCCCACAACTACCACCCTATTCCTGTAGTTTTAGAAAAAGGAGAAGGTGTATTTTTATATGATGTAGATGGAAAAAAATATTTTGATTTTTTAAGCGGTTACTCTGCCGTTAATCAAGGACATTGTCATCCAGCAATAGTAAAAACATTGCAAGAACAGGCAGCAAAACTTACTTTAACATCACGTGCATTTCACAATAATTTATTGGGTGAATACGAAGCCTATATCACAAAGTATTTTGGATACGATAAAGTATTGCCCATGAACACGGGTGTGGAGGGTGGAGAAACTGCAATAAAACTAGCGCGCCGCTGGGGATACAATGTAAAGGGGATTGAAGAAAATAAAGCAAGAATCATTTTTGCGGAAGGTAATTTTTGGGGACGCACATTAGCAGCTATATCCTCTTCAACGGATCCCAGTAGCTTTAAAGGTTTTGGTCCTTTTATGCCTGGTTTTGGATTAGTCCCTTATAATGATTTAGTTGCTTTAGAAAATGAATTAAAAGATAATAATGTGGCCGCTTTTATGGTGGAACCTATCCAAGGAGAAGCAGGCGTTGTATTACCTGAGGACGGTTATTTAAAAGGGGTAAGAGATTTATGTACCCAATACAATGTTTTATTTATTGCAGATGAAATACAAACAGGATTAGCAAGAACAGGGAAAATGCTAGCATGTGATCATGAAGGCGTGCGACCTGATATATTAATTTTGGGCAAAGCATTAAGTGGAGGCACCTTACCTATTTCTGCAGTATTAGCAGATGATATTGTTATGATGCAAATAAAACCAGGAGAACATGGTTCTACTTATGGAGGAAATCCATTGGCTTGTGCAGTGGCAATGACTTCTTTGGAAGTTTTAAAATCTGAAGAGATGGCCGAGAATGCCGAAGCAATGGGTATATTATTACGTAACGAATTAGAAAAATTAAATTCACCACTTATTAAATTAGTACGCGGTCGCGGATTACTAAACGCCATTGTTATCAATCATAAAGACCCAGAAGTGTCATGGGAACTTTGTTTACATTTAAGAGACTTAGGCTTATTAGCTAAGCCTACACATGGAGATAAAATTCGTTTTGCACCACCATTAATAATTACAGAATCACAAATAAAAGAAGCGGTAGGAATTATTGGAGAAGCATTAAAAAGATTATCTTAAATAGATATTTTCAATAAAAAAGCCTCGCAATTGTGAGGCTTTTTTATTACTTTATTTAGAAGACTTTGGGATTTGTATTTTAGGCAGAAAGGTCATAATCAATATACCAAAGGAAACGATAATACAACCATACAATGCCCATTGTTTTTGAGGACACTCCCCCATTTGACAGGTAGATAAAACTAAGAAATTTCTAAAACACCAAGCAACTAATAAAGCACCCAAGGCCATATTAAATCGCTTCGCCCATAAATAAGGTAATGCAAATAAAATCAAAGACATGCTTCCAATGTAAGCTAAAAATTTACCTGGTTGACCAAAATTACTACCAGCGGTTTTCCAACCGGTAATGATCCATTGTTTGCTTTCTATATATACTAAAGGTTGTGTACTAAAAAAGAATAAGGTTAAACAAAGAAGAATTCCAATGGTTTGTGAATGTTTCATGGCGTAAAAATACAGTAAACTATTTTAAGATGAACCCGAAAATATCAACATCAAAGCTATTAAATACATCGTATTCATTTAAAATCGCTGCCAATTCAATTTTTGTAATGGGCCTTTGTAAACTAAAATTATTCAATCCAAGTATTTCCCATTGTTTAGCAAAAGAAATTTGAACTTGACTTTTATCCTTCCCTGAAAGTACTGATGCAAAATACACAGCATCATCAATAGTCATATCATGTTTCTGAATTGTAAAAGGATATGTATATTTCAAATTCCAAGTCTTTAAAAAATCATTGAAGGACACCTTGTTGTTGGGTTGAAAATAAGTAGCATTGGCCCAACCTTTTGGAACTCCTAGGCCGCGTAACAATCCAGTAGCCCCTATTTTTTGTACCGCTTTAAAATATTTATTATGCTGATCAACATCCACATAGGGCATGATGTATCCATTCGCATCCAGTAAAACTTGCTGTACTTTTCGTACGGAAATATTTTTAGGTGCTACTCCATCTATAATACTTTGCGCTGCGAGTAAACCAGCCACTTGGCCTATTTGCATGACACAGGGTTGCAATCTTGTGGTTCCGTTTACAATATTAGAAACACTAATGGACTTCTCAGCAATGATTAAATTATTAGATGAATGTGGAATTAATGAGCCTAAAGGAATATTAAAGGAAGGCACCGGAAAAAAATCCAAATGCTGAGGTGCTTTTGTATTTTTTTTATGATGATGGTCTACTGGATAATCTCCAACCGCAATGCCCGTTCTATACAAAGGCAGTTCCGTTTCAAAAGGGGTAGATATATGTTGGATCAACATCCTTGTTAATCCCTTTACTCTTCTGGACTCTCTGTAATAGGGATAATAGGCGAGTTTATCTTTCGTATCAAATTCATCATCTGCTAATGCGAAATTTTTGAAACCCAAATCCTTTTGAATAAAATACACAAATCTTAATGTTTGTTGTTTCGCCGCTTCTAATAATATTGTTCTTTCTTTTTGGGTTTTTTCAATAACATTTAAATAAATATCGTTCCCATAAATAGGCCAATTGAGCATATACTTATTACCCGGTAGTTTTCCATATTTGAGCATCATGATGGCATCTACTGTTGGCTTTTTACGAGTACTATCTTTATAAAATGAACTATTGCTTGCATCAAATTCTAGGGAATCATAATTAATGGGGCGCTTAATTAAAGGTTGTGGTTTTCCATAGTCTTTTAAGATGGCTACATAAGTGATATCTTGTATAATATCATTAGCCCCATTTTTATTTACTTGTTCCTTGGTCACATCGTTGGACTCCATTCCTAGATCAAACGGGATTTTTGCATTGGCCAATACATCGCCTAGTTCTGTGGCATCAATATATCGCTTGGCCTTTATGAGTATATTTTTTTGATTGATTTTATCATAAAATAAAATCCCTGTAATCGTGTCTGCATTTTTATTCACTTTTATAAAATCATAATTGAATTTTACAGTCAACTTTTTTTCAGCCTTTGCCATTATTTTAAAAATACTATCTCCAATATGCGGTTCAAATAAAGTATTGCTTACCCAACCTGTTGATACTTTTTTGCTTCCTCCATAATGAAGGAATAATTTATTTCTAAATTCACCGAAAATACCGGCAGGCATAGAGTCATTACCATCAAATGCAGATACACCTGCAGCCGTTAACATGCCCCCCAGCCATGGCGTGGACTCTGCAATAATAGTATTTACGCCTAGTCTTGCAGATTGAAGTCCTGCACAAATTCCACTTGCGGTTCCTCCTATTACTAAAACTTCTGTTTCTTGTGTTGGGGAGATGGTTTGGGCTGTTCCATTTGTATGAAAGGAAAGAAATGATATTACAATTAAGAAGATGGGCTTCATTTGTTTAATTTACTCCTTTAAAATAGGAAAAAGAGATGGGGTGGCAAAATTTGTTGGATTGCCAATGCTTCGCATTGTCATCCGCCGCGGTAGACTCGTCTTTGGATTGCCAATGCTTCGCATTGTCATCCGCCTCGGTAGACTCGTCTTTGGATTGCCAATGCTTCGCATTGTCATCCGCCTCGGTAGACTCGTCTTTGGATTGCCAATGCTTCGCATTGTCATCCGCCTCGGTAGACTCGTCTTACCCAAAGCCTTTTCAACACAAATCTTTGATTTG
>CANGFA010000002.1 GCA_947453145.1 Bacteroidota bacterium | reverse complement strand
CATCTAAAGCTGCGTTAGCTGATGTTTTTGGTAAATCTGCGCTGTCCGCGATGTGTGCGATTAATTCTGCTTTGTTCATAGATGTGTTTTTTATAGTTTTAAACGATAGAACAAATTTATTAGGTTTTATGAAACGAAAAAATATTTTGGCATTTATTTTTATCTTTATTTTTCCACTAAAACCCTTAAATAGCAAGGATTTGGAGTGTAAATAGGCTTAAATGTTTAAAATCATTTTTTCCTTCAAATCGATGAAACCCTTTGTGGCATTGAGTCTTAGGGTATAAAAAGCTGAAATATAGGCTAGTAGTACGTTTTAGCCATTTAAAGTATCCACAATCAATTCACAATTCGCATAGTTGTAACGAAGTGAAAACATTGATCTCCCCAGGTTTTATGCAGCTCGTCCAATAAAGGTTCCGCGAAGCTTTCAGTGAATTTTGCCAGGTTTTCCGAGCTTTGAGCAAACAACTGCAGGGTATAAGTAGGGGATTGATCATCACTAATGTCTAATTCGTAAAATTGATGATTTTGTAAACATCCTATTTCATTAACCATAGGGATGAATTTACCTTTCATCCATACAAGCCACTGTTCTTGCAGGTTTGGATCAATTTGAAAACTTATATTGTATACATGCATTGTGGAATAATTAAAGTTATTTTTTCAGTTCAATGACAATAGGGCAATGATCACTATGCTTAACCAATGGCAAAATAGTCGCGTCTTTAATTTGTTTTTCTAATGCTATGGTTGTGCATAAATAATCAATTCTCCAACCTTTATTATTTAATCTTACCGAAGGGAAACGTTGGCTCCACCAAGAGTAGGCTCCTGTGGATGTGGGGTTTTTGTATCTGAAGCTATCTATCCATCCTGCCCCAAGGAATTGATCCATCCATGCGCGTTCCTCTGGTAAAAATCCGGATGATTTTTTATTGCCTTTAGGATCATGAATGTCAATTTCATTATGGGCAATATTATAATCGCCTGCAAGTATAATATTTGGTCGCTCTTTTCTTAATGCTTCAATCCAAATAAAAAATTCTTCTAACCATTGGTATTTATAGCCCTGTCTTTCATCACCACTGGTGCCGGAAGGGAAGTAAGCATTCACAATGGTAACATCGCCTATGTCAACCCTAATGACTCTTCCTTCAAAGTCACTCATTTCATATCCATTTCCACATGCAGTATAAGAAGGTTTCTTTTTACTAAAGATAGCTACACCACTATAACCTTTTTTTTGCGCTGAATACCAGGAAACATGATAACCCAGTTCTGTAAACAGTTTCAAGTCAATATCGTCGGGGGTTGCTTTTGTTTCCTGTACACAAAAAACATCCACTTCATATTCCTTTAACCAATCTATTAATCCTTTTTTAATGGCAGCACGAATACCATTTACATTATAACTTACAATCCGCATTTAGTTATTTAATTAGGGTTTTTAAAAATTTCACTAAAGGAAAACATAATTAAAAAATCGGACAATTGTTCATCCGCATTTTTGTCTACCAAAACCATTTGGTAAGGTTTTTCTTTTCCAGAAATAATCATACTTAATTTATCATTAATAAATATTGTTTTAATACTATTATTGGCACTTAGCTTAATAGAAAAATTGGTATTGTTTATTTTTCCATCAATTGATTTAACATGTACAATAGAATATTTTGGTGAAGTTATTTTATCCGTTATTGCATACTGTTTTGTACTATCATAGCCATTATAAATCATTTCGGAATAAAAGTATTTATCTTTTTCTGGCACGATGTCTTTAACTATAAAATTACCAATACTATCCTTGTTATTGTAAATTTTATGAACCGAGTCTGGTAAAAATACAAGTGCCAATTGGCTATTAGCAGCAGCGGCATCTGTATTAAATTCCATATAACCTACTATGTCATAATCATGGTCGTTTTTCACATCCCTTAAATGCTGTACCACTTGATAATATTCACTATTGTACGCATTAATCCGATTCTTTTTTATTAAACTAATTATATTTTTATAGGGGTTGTTCGGGTTTTTGTCTTTAACATTTATTTTATTCAAAATAGCAGCAGGTGACCTTAAAATATGTGCACCACTTTTAGTGTTATAAGTAATAAAGCTTTTAGTGGTATCAAATATAATTCTAGGCTGGTTGTGCACATAGGGCATCCAATAATTATCTGTTGTATAAGCAATGGGTAGTTTAGCGTCCAAATATTCAATACCCTCCCCGTCTGGTGATAATAATTTTATACATTGAGTGACAGCATTATATATATTATAAGGGGTGCTAGCAGAAGTTTGGTTAACATAACCAATACCCAGTGAGGTAATGGGAGCTAATCCTAGAATAATGGTTCTTTGTAAAGTTTTTTGTTGCTGATTATTAAAAATACTAACCGTGATAAACCAATAACTATGAATACTGTCTTTCTTAGAATCTGAAACATCCACTAAATTATTTTTATGTATAAAATCGGGATCCATTTCATATAATTCTAAATAAGCATGATAATCATAATCTCTGGTAGCTGTCCAGTTTATATTTATTTTACCTAATTCATTTTGCTTAGTTAATTTTAAACCAGTAGGTACAATAAGGACGTCCCTACTTAAACCTAATTTCAAGAATATACCGCTATCTAATGCATTTAAGATAGGTTGAATATCTTTAGGTAAGTTCCAATAGCTTGCACTAGGATTAATAGAAGAGTATACTTGAATTTGCTCTAAAGCTAGTTTTTTTTGCCCCCAGCTTTTTAAAATAAAGCTTTGGCAAAATAATAAAATAAGTAGAGGATAATAACGTCTCATAGGGAGTTTTAAACAATTCCAAATTTAGTTATTTTAATGAACACTCCTTCATTATTTATCTTAACTTGAAGTATATTCCAAATTGAAATTTATAATTTATATGGAAACAGAAACCAAGAAGCCAAATTTTAGACGCATAATTCCAGCTAGTAATAAAAATTACAATTTGGAAGGTCCTAAAACAAGAATTCACGAGTTAAAATTCGCATTTGAAATATTTGTACAATTTATAAAAGGATTTAGAACACTTCACTTTGTAGGGCCCTGTATAACCGTATTTGGTTCGGCCCGATTTAAGGAAGATCACCCTTTTTATATTAAAGCTAAAGAAATTGGCAAAGGAATTGCTGAATTAGGTTTAACTACTATGACTGGAGGAGGTCCTGGTATTATGGAAGCTGCAAATAGAGGCGCTTTTGAGGCAGGTGGGAAATCCATTGGTTGTAATATTAAACTTCCCTTTGAACAACAACCAAATCCATTCACTCATATTTCTTTAACCATCAATTATTTTTTTATTAGAAAGGTTTTAATGGTTAAGTATTCTTATGCATTTATAATTATGCCGGGGGGATTTGGTACTATGGATGAATTTTTTGAAACACTTACATTGGCTCAAACCAAAGTGATTAATGATTTTCCCATTGTAGTAATGGGTAATGCTTATTACAAACCATTTATGGAATGGATGGAACAAATGATTCAGCAGGGTACCATTTCGGAAGAAGATAAAAAGTTTATGTTGTTTACGGATAGTGCAGATGAAGCCATTGAACATATCGCAAAATATGTAAGTAATAATTATAAAGTTAAACCACGTAAACGTTTATGGTGGTTGTTTGAAAAAGTATAATTTTAAAAGTATTTTAGAGGCAGGCAATAGCGTACATTAAAAAAGCCTCGAGTAATTCGAAGCCTTTTTTATTTATTTTTAAAATGTGATTAATTATTCAATCACAGGCTGTAACCATCTGGTAATGTATTCTAGTGATTGCCCTTTACGCTTTGCATAATCTTCCACCTGATCCTGTTGTATTTTTCCTAAACCAAAATACTGACTTTGTGGATTGGCAAAGTACCATCCGCAAACACTAGAAGCTGGATACATAGCCAAGCTTTCTGTTAAAGTAATGCCAGTGTGCTTTTCGGCATCCAATAAATTAAACAACGTATATTTTTCGGTATGGTCTGGGCAAGCAGGATAGCCGGGTGCAGGACGAATACCTTCATAATTTTCTTTGATTAATTCATCATTGCCTAATTGCTCGTCTTTTGCATAACCCCAAATTTCTTTACGTGTTTTAGCATGTAAGTATTCGGCAAATGCTTCTGCTAAACGATCTGCTAATGCTTGTAAGATAATTTTATTGTAGTCGTCATGATTTGCTTCAAATGCCTTAATGTGTTTTTCAATACCATGTATGGTCACCGCAAAAGCACCTATGTAATCCTTTTTGTTTTTGGTAGTAGGACAAATAAAGTCGGCTAATGAAAAGTTAGGTTGCCCTGCTGCTTTTTTAGCTTGCTGTCTCAAAAAATGCAATTGTGTTTTTTCTTCACCATGATTTATAACAACATCATCCCCTTGAGCGCTTGCTTCCCAGAATCCTACAGCACCTTTTGCTGTTAACCATTTTTCTTTAATAATAGTATCTAATAAGGTATTGGCATCCGCATATAACTTACTTGCTACTTCTCCTACTGTTTCATCGGATAAGATAGCGGGGAAATTACCATGCAATTCCCAAGCTATAAAGAAAGGTTTCCAGTCGATATATTCTACTAGTACCGATAAGTCATTTATTTCAACGGCTTGGTTACCTGTAAAACTTGGTTTAGTTGCTTCAAACTTACTCCAATCAATAACCATTTTATTTTGTAAAGCCTCGGCGTATGGGGTAGACTGCTTAACCGTTTTTTTATTATCAAAATCAGACTTTAACTGCGTATATTCTTTATCTAAATTTGCTAAGAAAGCGGGCTTTTGTTCTTTGTTTAATAAGGATCCTGCAACGGTAACACTTCGGGATGCATCCAACACATGAATCACCCCATCATTATATTCAGGAGCAATTTTTACGGCAGTATGCATACGAGATGTGGTTGCACCTCCAATCATTAAAGGAATATTCATTCCACGACGCTTCATTTCCTTTGCGATATAAACCATCTCATCTAAGGATGGTGTAATTAATCCACTTAAACCAATGATATCTACATCCTGCTTCACTGCTTCTGATAAAATTTTATCAGCTGGAACCATTACTCCAATATCAATAATTTCATAGCCATTACATCCTAACACTACACCCACAATATTTTTACCAATATCATGCACATCCCCTTTTACGGTAGCTAATAATATTTTAGCAGGACCCTTGGTTTGTCCATTTGGATTGGTGGATGCATTTTTTAATCTTTCTTTTTCTGCTTCAATGTAGGGTGTTAAAACCGCCACGCTTTTTTTCATTACACGCGCACTCTTAACAACCTGAGGTAAAAACATTTTACCTGCACCAAATAAATCCCCTACTTGATTCATGCCGGCCATTAAGGGGCCTTCAATCACTTCTAAAGGCGCACTATATTTTTGTCTTGCCTCTTCAGTATCTCCATCAATAAAATCGGTTATGCCATTAATTAAAGAATGGGCTAAACGTTTTTCTACCGTATCGTTTCTCCAAGCTAATTTTAATTTATTTGCTTCCTCGGATGATTGCCCAGCATTCTCACCACTTGCTTTTATATTATCAGCATATTGAATAAGCGCTTCGGTTGCTTGGTTGTTGTCGTTATTTTTATTTAAAATTACGTCCTCGCATAAATTTCTTAATACAGGATCAATCTCATCATATACTGCCAACTGACCTGCGTTTACAATACCCATGTCCATACCTGCTTTAATTGCATGGTATAAAAACACAGCATGTATGGCTTCGCGTACCGCTTCATTTCCTCTAAAGGAGAAAGATACATTGGAAACACCTCCACTTACTTTGGCCAAAGGCATTTTTTGTTTTATCACACGGGTAGCTTCAATAAAATCTACTGCGTAATTATTATGCTCTTCGATTCCGGTTGCAACAGCAAAAATATTTGGGTCAAAAATAATATCCTGTGGATCAAAACCTACTTGCTCTACCAATATTTTATAAGCACGTTCACAAATTTCAATTTTACGATCCTTGGTATCTGCTTGTCCAACTTCATCAAATGCCATAACAATTACTGCAGCGCCATAAGCTTTGCAAATATGTGCTTGTTCTATAAACTTAGCCTCACCTTCCTTCATGGAAATCGAGTTCACAATACATTTTCCTTGAACACATTTTAAACCCGCTTCAATGATTTCAAATTTAGAGCTATCTATCATCACAGGAATACGTGCAATATCGGGTTCGCTTTGTAATAAATTCAAATAAGTGGTCATGGCTTTTACCCCTTCTAATAAAGCGTCATCCATGTTTACGTCAATCACCTGCGCACCACTTTCTACTTGCTGACGGGCTACTGATAATGCCTCCTCGTATTTATTTTCCTTAATTAAACGCGCGAATTTTTTGGAACCCGTTACATTGGTTCTTTCTCCCACGTTTACAAAATTGGTTTCGGGACGAATGACCAATGGTTCTAATCCAGCTAATCTTAAATAAGGCTTAATATGTATTTGTTCGCTCATAATTTTTCAGTTTTTTTAATGCCAAAGTTTTTTACAATTTCATTAAATAGTCTTGTCTACAATTGGTAAAGATCTTGGTGTTAAGTTTCGAACATTGTCCGCCATTTGTTTAATATGATCTGGGGTGGTTCCACAACAACCACCTACAATATTTACAAATTTATTTTTTGCCCACTCTTCAATAAAGGCACCTGTTTGGTGAGGCGCTTCGTCGTATTGACCCATTGCATTGGGTAAACCCGCATTTGGATATGCCGAAGTATAGCAGGTAGCTATTTGAGAAAGTTCTTCAATATGAGATCGCATTTCCTGTGCACCTAAAGCGCAGTTTAATCCAACACTTAAAGGTTTGGCATGTGCAACTGAAGTGTAAAATGCTTCTAATGTTTGACCACTTAAAGTTCTTCCAGAGGCATCGGTAATGGTACCACTAATCATAATAGGCAATTCAGGCTTTCCCAATTTTCTAAAATATTCTTTAATTGCAAAAATGGCAGCCTTTGCATTTAGTGTATCAAAAATAGTTTCTACTAATAATACATCTACTCCCGCGTCATCTAAGCCTTTAATTTGTTCGGTGTAGGCTTCTACCACTTCATCAAAAGTAACAGCACGAAATCCTGGATTGTTTACATCAGGAGATAAGCTTAATGTTTTATTTAAGGGTCCAATTGAACCTGCAATATATTTTTCGCTCGTATTGGGATGCTTTGATTTGTATTGATCAATGGCGTTACGCACACATTTTGCAGCTGCAACATTTAACTCATATGCAAACTCTTGCATATCGTAATCGGCCATTGCAATGGAAGTACTACTAAAAGTATTGGTTTCAATAATATCTGCACCTGCTTCTAAATATTGTAAGTGAATACCCGTAATTATAGAGGGTTGTGTAATACACAATAAATCGTTATTGCCTTTTACATCACAATGCCAGTTGGCAAATCGGGTTCCACGATAATCTTCTTCGGATAATTTATGGCGTTGAATCATGGTACCCATGGCACCATCAATTACCAAAATTCTTTTTTTAAGCGACTCTTGTATTGACATAAATAGTTTTTTATGCAACATCTAAAAGGTCAATAGTTCAACTAATAATAGAAGGGGGCGATAGGTTGTATCGTTTATTAGTTCTTTTTTCCTTTCGGATGGCAGGTTGAACAATAAACAAATCCACCTGCAATGCGGTGCAAAGTTAGGTTAGTATTGGCTTTTAGCCAAATTATAGGGCCTAGATATTAAAATAAAATATAATTAAAAGCTTGCATTTACGTCAACGTTCACTTTATCGGCTACAAAACTTATTAAAACACCATCCATGCCAAAGTCTTTTAGGCGTACTGTAAACTGAGCACTTGCTTTAGGAATGCCATTTATAATTTCAACAATTCCATTGGTTTGAATAGCTTTATTTTTCCCATGAACCTGCATGGTTCCCGAAACGGTAACTGGATATCTGCCGTTTTTGGTGAAGTTAACCGTATTGAAATTGGTTATTTGTCCAGTGAATAGGACTCTTGGAAATTTCTTGCTCTCAATATATTCTGAATTAAAATGCTCTTCCATTTTTTTAATATCAAAATGAAAAGCAGTGGCGGACATATTAAAAGTTAATACCCCATTGGCTTCTAGGCGACAAGTGGCTTCTTTGTTTACGGCCTCAATATCTTTATCATCTATAGCTATGAATTTTACGGTAGCATTTTTTGTTTCAAATGCTCTTTGTGCTTGTGCAAAAACAGTACCCAATAAAGTAAAGTACAATAGGACAAATATTTTTTTCATATAAAATGATTTATTTCAATGTTTGAACATCAAATATAGTAAATTTAATTAAGTATCACTATTTTATATACTGCTGAATGGGCTGCCTATTGGAAATACTCTTTCCTAGGGTCATTTCATCGGCATATTCTAATTCCCCACCAAAAGCAATACCTCTTGCGATAGTCGTAATTCGACAAGGGTTGTTGGCTAATTTCTTTTGTATATAGTAAATGGTGGTATCGCCTTGGATAGTTGGGTTGAGTGCAAAAACCAGCTCGGTTACCTTGTCTTTATTTACTCTTTCTAGCAGCTGTTCAATGGTTAATTGTTCAGGTCCAATTCCGTCAAGGGGTGAAATGATACCGCCAAGTACATGGTAAGTTCCACTATATTGTTGTGTGTTTTCAATAGCAATTACGTCCCTAATATTTTCCACTACACATATCGTATCTTTTTGTCGTCCGGAATTGGCACAGATGGAGCATATTGTTCCATCACTGATATTGTAGCATTTTTGACAGAACTGAATTTCATTCCGCATTTTTTGAAGTGTTTCACCAAATAGGGTAGTCACACCTTTGTCTTGTTTTAATAAATGCAATACCAGTCTTAGCGCTGTCTTTTTACCGATACCAGGGAGCTTGGAAAATTCGGCAACTGCGTTTTCAAGTAAAGAAGAAGGTAATTGCATATAAAATGATTTGTAAAACTACTTATTAATTGTAATATTCAATTCATTATCCCAATCGGCCTTGATATTTAATTTATTGGGAAGCAAGATTACTTTTTCTGGTTGTTGTTTGCCCAATCCAAATCCATATTTTCCGGTATCCCATCTTCCATTGTTATTAATGTCTTCTAATATTTTTACTTGAAATTCACCAGGTGGTAATTGTGCGATATTTAAATTGGTTTGCTTTATGGGGAAGCTGAATTTTAATTTATCATCCTGTGTAAGCAACAATACTGGGTTTTTATATTGCTCGTATCCACTTATTTTTATGGCACAAGAGCCATATGCTTTATTTGGCTTTGTGGTAAAAGATAGGGTATCGTTTTTTACAAGGAAATTATTAAGTGAGTCTTTAATTGAATTTTGAGGAATCAGTAAATGGAATTTTACATTTTCTTTCCATGCATATTGAATGTCTAATTTACGGGCATCTCCAGTGTCTATGGTCACTTTAAAGTTATTCACGGGTTTATTTAAAGTATCGGCTAATACAATTGGGAAACTGTCATTTAAATGAATAGGGGTTTCAAATAATAGTTGCAATGAATGTAAAAGATCCTGATCCTTTCCTTCTAAACTTCTTGTGTATTTTAAAGTAGGCGTATTTCTTTTTAGTAGTTTACTATTAATTGCTTTTTTATTTTCTATTTTTTGAAAAGATTGAAATGCATATAAATGAATCGAATCTTTTGATCCATTTGCTTTTACCACATCGTCTAAAAATGCAAATGATTTTGTACTGTCATCAAATTTTTTGGTATAATCATTAGGTAGTACAAAAATATTAAACTGCGAATTTGGTAAATAATTGAAACTAAATTTTCCTTTTCCATTTATTTTGGTATAATACATTGGCCTATTTTTGAAAATAGCAGTATCGTTATTTATGGGTTGCAATAGCACAATTAAACTACTGTCCACTTTCCCGGTTTCTGCAATTATAACACTTCCTTGAATTTTTCCACTATCTAAGTAGCTTCCAGTGCTAAAAACATAGGTAAAGTTTTGTGCAATATTACCTTCGTTAACATCTCTGATGGAGTTGCCAAATTGTATACTATAAGTAGTGTTTGCAAGTAAGGTATCTTTAATTCTAATTCTTAACTTATCTAAATTAGACTCAATAAGTGGTGTGTTTTTTAAGCTAGGTGAAACCACTACATTTTCTTGTAGGTTGGTAGTGGTAATATATTCACTAAACTGAATTAATATTTCTTTTGGGTCAACATTTACTGCCGAATCAATTGGATTTGCTTTAATGCGATAAGGAGGAATACTGTCTCTGGGTCCTCCACTTGGAGGTACAATATTGGCGCAGGACATTAAGGAAGCTGCCAAGTAAATGGACAATAAAGATTTTATAAAAAAGGAATGCCAGCTTATTCTTTTCTTCATAGATGCAAACTTAGTCAGATTCTTCCAAATCGCCACTTGGGATTTGGTGCAAATCAACTGTTAATTCGTTGTTTTTTACAAAATTACACCAGTGACATTCAGGTTTACCACATCCAGTATAAAAATCTTTTTCTTGTATCTTTTTCCAAACCGATTGAATCTGCTGTGTTACAGTTGTAATATCTGCTTCATGAATGGCTATAGATACTTTTTCAAACTCTTTTTTCTTATTGGGTTCTACAAAGTCGAACTCTGCAGTAGTTACTTCCCATTGTTTTGGATGATGCTTTAATAATATTTTATAAAATACAGCTTGTCTCCAATAATCTCCTCCATTTGGATATTTTTCATTAGGTGCAAATAGCTTTTCTTTAGCATTTTCAACACTCCCTGTTTTATAATCTATGACTACTACTTGCTTTCCATTAAATTCAATTTTATCAATTGCTCCTTTTAATGGAATGCCGTTCAATACCACATTGTTTATCCGATATTCAGTAGTTCCTACTTTGTTCCAACTTTCAACATACCGATCATAATATTGGGTAAGCACTATTTCTCCCTGTTCTTTTCTTCTATTGTATTCAACTTGAGTAAATGCCTCTCTATGTCTTGCCATGTAGTAATTAAAATCTTGCACCAACTCTTGTTTGTCAGGGAATATATTGTCACGTTCCTGCATTTTTCTGAATAGCTTATTCAATGCATCATGCACAGCAGATCCAAAGGTGGTCGCTTCGGATTTTCCAGAGGGAACGCGAATGAGACTGTTGTAGTAAAAGTGCAATGGACATTTTAAATAATTGTTTAAAGCAGTTACATTCATCGTAAACTGCTCCACTTTGGGGTTGATAAAATCCTCCTCTAATTGTTTAATGATGGGTTGCGCCGTACTTTGAATATGGAGTAATTTATACTGGGTTTTAAGTACTTCTTCTAACTGTTTTTCTATTATGTATTTTTCATTGCCTTCAATTAACTCAATAATGAATTGACTAGGCTCTGCCACTTTGCCATCTGAACGGTGAATCGAATAGGAAATTTGAATTTCTTTTTTGGCACGTGTTAGGGCTACATAAAATAATCTTCTTAATTCTTCTTTATCATCCGCATTTTCTAATGTGCTTAAAACGGTATCTGGCAAACTATATCCAATTGCATTAGAAGCTCTTTTTTTCTCCCAAAAATGTGCATTGGTCCCTGCTACAAAAACATATTCAAATTCCAATCCTTTGCTTCCATGGGTGGTAAGTAAGTTTACGCCGTTCACGCCACCTGTCGTAATGGGAAGCGGTAAGCGTATGCCTTCTTTCTGCATTAAGGCTAGCATCGTAACCAAATCTTTTAAACTTAGGGTTGGACGTCGGTGTGTTTCTTCCTTTATGAAGTCAAAAAATTTAGTAATCACTTCTAACTCATATCCTTTGTTGCTTGACTGCAGCACTGATTGAATAATGCCTGTTTTTTGTAAAACTTGTTCTACTAAATTTATCAAAGTAACATTGGGTACTTCGCCAATTAAGGATTCTAACACCTTTACTGCATTTGCCAATTCAGGTAAGCCCCCTTCCTGAAATAAACTGCCTTGCACTTGTTGTGTTTTGTCCACCAACACTTTCCTAAAACTATTTTCTGGGCTACCATATTTTAATTGGTTCGCTTCAAATGTAAGTTTAGCAATAGTAATAGGAGAAATGTTCCACCATTTAAAATGCAATATTTCAAAAAGTAAATTGGCGCCTTCATAGGGCTGGTCTAGCTCGCAAACCAAATAATCTAATATGGCAATAATTTGTTTTATCAATATTTGATCTAATAAATTGGCCGTACGACGTGTAAAAACGGGGATATTTTTTTGTTTTAAAAAATGTGCAATTTCCTCGCCGTATTTGTGTTCTTTGTATAAAACAGCAATATGATTTGGGGCGATACCATTTTGCGTAAGTTGTACAATTTGTTCCGTGATATCAATCATTTCTTCTTCCGGCATATGATAGGCAACTACTTTGGGAGCAATACCATTGTTTTGATGTGCGGAATTAGATGCAATTAATTTTTTCTCTAAGCCTTTAATTTTATTGACCAATCTTTCTTGATTGTTATTTATTACAATCGTGGAAGCATCTAATATAGGCTGCGTGGATCGGTAATTATTTTCTAATACAATCGTTAAAATATCTTTTGCATATTGATTTTGAAAATGCAACATGTTTTCAACATTCGCACCCTGGAATCTAAATATACTTTGGTCGTCATCGCCTACCACAAATAAGTTGGGTTGTTCCCAATAGTTTACAAGTAATTCCACTAGTTCGTTTTGCGTACCACTGGTATCTTGAAATTCGTCTACTAAAATATATAAGAAGCGCTCCTGGTATTGAGCCAATAAATTTTTATTTTCTTTAAATGCATTAATCACCCAATTAATCATGTCTTCAAAGTCATACCTGTTTCGGTCCTTCATTAATTTTTGGTATACCTCAAAACTCTGGATGGCTGCTTTTAGCTTGGCCATTTTTTCAAGTTCGGCGTCTACCAATCCTTGTTTTAAAGAACCGGCCTCGAACTGCTTATATTTTCTTTTATAAATAAATTCATCTCTAAATGGGATCTCTTTTATATACTCATCCACTTTTTCAATTAAATAGGCAGGCTTCCATCCTTCTTTTTTCATCGCACTAAACAACTTAGATAAGTTGCTCATTTCAAAATAAATATCGCCACGATATCTTTTTAAAGGATTGGTTTTATCAAAACCGTCGATAAGTTTTTTAAGTAGTTCAATTTTTTCTAGCTCTGATATTGCATCCAAACTAGTTTTATCAAAAAGGGATAAATTATCTTGAATAATCTCGTTGCAAAAAGAATGAAATGTTGAAATGTTTACTTTATATGCGCTGGTGCCAATAAAACTCACCAAACGTTTACGCATTGCAATTGCTCCGGCGTCTGTATAAGTAAGGCAAAGTATATTTTCCGGTGCGGTATCTGTTTCTAATAATATTTTACCAATACGTGCTCCTAAAATTTGTGTTTTACCTGTTCCTGGCCCAGCAATCACCATAACCGGTCCCTCGATCGTGTTCACGGCAATTTTTTGTTGTTCGTTCAATCCTTCATAAACTGCTTCAAAAGCCTTTACTTGTTCCAACTTATTACTCATTTTATAAAATTAATGGCTTTCCTTGTAATCTTGACAACAATTAAGCCCCTTTCTTGTTATTAAATTATGTCAAAAGTATACAGTATCCACACCGTTCAAAATTTACCAATTTCTTTGGACCAGGCTTGGGATTTTTTTAGTAGTCCTGCCAATTTAGCAAAAATCACACCACAACATATGGGCTTTCATATCATTAGCAAGCACCATGGTGAAAAAATGTATCCCGGACAAATAATTGAATATACGGTAAGCCCATTATTGGGTATTCCTATGTATTGGATGACCGAGATTACCCATGTACAAGATGGAAAATACTTTGTTGATGAACAACGATTCGGTCCCTACAGCCTTTGGCACCATCAACATCATTTCAAGGCCATTCCGGGTGGAGTTTGTATGGAGGACATTGTGCATTACAAAATACCTATGGGCTTTTTGGGGGACATAGCACAATGGATATTGGTTAAAAAACAATTACAAGGAATTTTTGATTACCGTTTTAAGGCCGTTGAGGAGATGTTTGGTACTTACAAGCCTTAGTATTGGCAGGAAATCCAAAGTTCGGAAAGATGTTAGTGCCCATTTCAAAATATTTATAAAATACTTAGTACTTAAAGCACTTTGTTTATATAATTTTTATAAACTTTGTTCTCCAATCTAAAAGCTTCATGGCACATACATCTAGTGGGCATGCCCACAAACTCTCGGTAGCAGGTTTAATCGTTACTTTAGGAATTATTTATGGTGATATTGGAACCTCTCCTTTGTATGTATTTGGCGCTATTATTAACAGTGCCATGAAAGGAAATAATCCAGTAAATGCGGAACTTATTTATGGAGCTATTTCATGTGTATTCTGGACATTGACTTTACAAACTACATTTAAGTATGTTTTTTTAACATTGCGTGCAGACAATAGAGGAGAAGGTGGTATTTTTTCTCTTTTTGCTTTAGTTCGTAGATATGTAAAATGGATTTATGTTCCCGCAATAATAGGCGCAGCCATGTTATTAGCAGACGGGATGATTACCCCACCAATATCAGTATCCTCAGCCATAGAAGGTTTGAAAGATGTAAAAGGGTTGGAAAAAATATTTGTACCTGGTAATAATTTAACTGTGGGAATTGTATTAGCAATTATCTCATTATTATTTTTCTTTCAACGTTTTGGTACTAAAATTATTGGCTTTGCATTTGGTCCAATTATGCTGTTATGGTTTTCTATGATTTTGATTTTAGGGTTAAGCCAAGTTTTTCAAAACTTGGGTATTTTAAAATCTATAAATCCTTATTACGCGTATGAGCTTTTAACCCATTATCCAAAAGGATTTTGGTTGCTAGGGGCCGTTTTTTTATGTACCACGGGTGCGGAAGCATTATATAGTGATTTAGGGCACTGCGGACGTCAAAATATTCAAGTTAGCTGGATGTTTGTGAAAGTAGCACTGGTAATGAGTTATATGGGACAAGGTGCTTGGTTGTTAAATCATTTGAGTGAAGCAACAAGTGGTGTGAATCCGTTCTTTGAACTCATGCCACATTGGTTCTTAATTCCAGGTATTGGTATTGCTACCATTGCAACCATCATTGCCTCTCAAGCATTAATTAGTGGCTCCTTTACTTTGATTAATGAAGCCATTAGTTTAAATTTTTGGCCGCGCGTTACAGTTAAGTTTCCAACGGATCAAAAAGGACAAATTTATATTCCTAGCTTAAACTTTATTTTATGGGCAGGGTGTGTGACTATGCTTTTATATTTTAAGAAAAGCGAGAACATGCAAGCCGCTTATGGCTTCTCTATTATTATCACCATGATTATGACCACCATGTTGATGAACTTTTATTTGTTAAATGTGAAAAGATGGGGTCAGGGCATTGTCGCATTAATTATACTTGTTTTTGTAATTGTTGAATTTTCCTTTTTTGCTGCAAACATTGTTAAAATCCACGAAGCTGCAATCACTTTCGTATTTTCAATTAGCATGATTTTTGTAATGATGATTTGGCATCGTGCGCGAAAAATTGCCAATCGTTATTTGGATTTTGTAAAGATGAAAGATTATTTAACTCAATTAACAGAATTGAGTACGGATAAGGATATACCAAAGTATGCAACTCATTTGGTGTATTTGACTAAGGCAAATAATCATAGAGAAATTGAACACCGAATTATTGATTCTATTTTAAATCGCAAGCCAAAGCGTGCCGATATCTATTGGTTTATACATATAGATCGCACGGACTCGCCTTATGGTATGGAATATAATATTATGGAATTAGTGGATGACAAAGTAGTACGTGTAGATTTTAAATTAGGTTTTAGGATTCAACCAAGAGTAAACGTTTTGTTTAAGAAAGTAATGCAGGAATTAAATGAATCTCAAGAATTAGGTATTTACAGTAAATATGAATCCTTAAAGAGTAAAGACTTTCATGCCGATATCACTTATGTAATAATTGAAAGCTTCTTTAGTATTGAAAATGAGTTGTCCTTTAGAGAAGACTTTATTATGGATGTATATTTTAACATCAAGCAATTGTCACAAAGCGATCAAAAAGCTTTTGGGTTGGATAATGACATGACCATTGTAGAACATGTACCATTAATTATAAAAGCAAATGAGAACCTGCCTTTAAGGCGTGTTTTTGATAGATAAACGTAGTTGCTTAAACTATAACAAACCTACCATTTTGCTTAATTGATTTTGCAAGCCAACTGCAACAATAAAATATTGTGCATTATTTTGCTTATCAATCCCCAGTTTATTTAAATCTATGGAATGGGTTTCATTGGGTACAATAGCTTCAACAGCAAACTTATTGTTAGACTTACTTAGGATAGCAAATTGCTTCACTTTTTTGGGTTCTCCCATTTCAATGCTATAAATGTTAGCCCCTTTTTTATTGACAACAGGTGCCGCTACTTCATATTGCACTAACCATGGCATTGTGGGTTGTAATGCTGGTTTACGGTAATAATTATTTTGCAAGGTATCGTTCCAATGATTGGGATTGTCTTTAAAAGTTTTACTACTAAAATAGGCACTCCCTCTTGTGTTTTTTAAATTGCGTAAGCTTTGAATCTGATAAGGGATCTCGTTACTGCTTTTCCATGCAGAAGTTGTACCAGCTCGATAAATACCATGACCAATGTATAGGTTTCTGTTGTTACTGTGTTGGTCCCACCACTTGATTAATTCATCATAGTCAGCTAAAGCATGACCATGCTCCCAATACAATTGAGGTATAATATAATCTACCCATCCTTTTTTTTGCCACAACATAATATCTGCATATAAGTCATCATAGTTGGTGACACCCGCCTTGGTATTACTTCCATCGGGATCCTGTGATTTGTTTCGCCATACACCAAATGGACTTATACCAAATTGAATACCTGGTTTTATATTGTGAATGGTTTCAGACATTTGTTTAATAATGGTATCGCAATTGCTTCTTCTCCAATCCTCTTTATTTAATCCTCTATTATATTTTTTGTAAGAGGCTTCGTCATTAAATTCTTTGCCTGGTACTTTATAAGGGTAAAAATAATCATCCAAATGAATAGCATCCACATCATATCTAGTTACAATATCACTTACAACTCTGTTCACATGCTTCCAAACTTCAGGCAATCCTGGGTCAAATATTTTTTTGTTATCGTAAGTAACAAACCATTCAGGATGTGTTTTAGTTAAATGATTGGGAGCAACACTAGATTTTTGTGTATTAAATACGGCACGATACGGATTAATCCATGCATGAAATTCCATCCCTCGTTTATGCGTTTCTTGAATCATAAAACTTAAAGGATCGTAAAATGGACTTGGAGGCAAGCCTTGTTGTCCCATTAAATATTCACTCCATGGTTCTAAGGTGGAAGGGTATAGCGCATCCGCAGCAGGACGAATTTGCATAATAATGGCATTCATTCCATTCTTTTGATGCATATTTAATAAGGCAATGAATTCCTCTTTTTGCGCTTCATTGCTTAAGCCTGGTTTACTTGGCCAGTCTATATTTAAAACGGAGGCTACCCAAACACCTCTAAATTCAAAAACATTTTTGTCCTCTAATTTGGGTTGTGCCCCAACAAAAAAACTACATGCTAAAAATAGAATGCTCCATACTAATCGCATAAATAAAAAATTAAATTATTTTGAATTATTTGCGTTTCGCAATTTATCCAATATTTGATTTAAGGTGTTTGCTTCCACTTCAGACAATCCTTTTAAGGTTGCGTCTATCTGATCATTGTATAAATCCAACTTGTTCACCAAGTTTATGCCCTTATCAGTTAATGTAATATCAACAAGTCGCTTATCGGCTTTACATGCCGTTTTCTGAACCAAATCTTTTACAATTAAACGATCCACAATTCTACTGGTGTCGCTCATTTTATCCAACATACGTTCTCTTATTTGTAAAGTACTTAAGGGCACTTCACTTCCTCTCAAAATCCTAAGGATATTATATTGTTGCAGGGTGATATCTTCTTTGGCTAAAAAACTAGCTATACGCTCATTCAACCAGTTCGCAGTATAAATGATATTAATACCCATTTTCTGAAACACGTTTCTGAAATTAGTTTGTTGTATGTCTTTTTCTATACCCATATCATTAGGACTTCTTTATAATGGATTTATTTAATAACCACGTAAAGATAGGCAATGCAAGCAAAGCACCAATTGCGTCTGCCAACATATCTGCTACTTCAAATCCCCTGGAAGGGACAAAGTATTTCTGGTAAAATTCCATACCTATTCCATATAATATGCAAAAAATAAGGACATATGCTTTTGCTCTTACTGTTTTTAGGAATGGGAATGTAGATTGTTCAAAATGGCAAAAAAAGGAAATGGCCAGTGAGCCAAATAGAACCATATGAACTAGTTTGTCAATGGGTAGTCCCTTAAACCAATTGGATGGGGTGTGAAAGCGATTCCCGGGTAGGGTCAATAACACAAATATGATTGTAATTTCCGCAATCACCCATAGCCTTGTTTTCATATAATTAGTGCACTAAGCCAGCATAAGCGTCGCTAGTCATTAATTGCTCAAAGTCCGATGGATTATCTACTGTAACTTTTACCATCCAACCAGCACCATAAGGGTCGCTGTTTACTAATTCTGGATTCGCAGTTAATGCAGGGTTAACTTCGGTAATAGTGCCGGCAATAGGAAGGAATAAATCACTTACTGTTTTCACCGCTTCTACCGTTCCAAAAACAGCTTCAGCAGCCAAGCTCTTTCCTACTGTATTAATATCTAAATATACAATATCACCTAACTCACCTTGCGCGAAGTCGGTAATTCCAATGGTAGCAGTAGTACCTTCAATTTTAATCCACTCGTGGTCCTTTGTGTAACGTAAGTCGGCAGGGAATTGCATAGTTTGTTTTTTTATTATTGCAAATATCTATAAAATCCCTAAAAAACCAATCTGCTAATAACGAATATTATCAAAATACAGCAAAATATGGTCTTTTAAGAAAACCTCCTGTTCCATGAGATCCATAACAGGGAGTTGTTTAAGTTGTTTAAAATGTGGCCAACCTTCTTCGTCTTTTCCTTCTAAAAGGTAGTAACCACTTGGGGAAAGTATGCTGCAAATAGCAATGTGCATCAGATCCTGCTTCTGCTCTTTGGTAATTTTTTCCCTTATAAAACCCGTTTCCTGTAATCCAATCAAAAATAATACGGCTTCCGTATCGGGCTTTTTCCCAAATTGATCCATTAGCTTCTTCTCTAAATCCCACCATCGGGTCTGTAAATCGTCTTGTATATTGGCCATGTATGAAGGTCTATTTTTAGCAAAGGTAGGGGATATCACTGCTTAGTAGGATGGTTTGATTATCTTTGCCAAAATTTGTTTTATGTTACAAGTAAACTTTTTGCGCCAAAATAAAGAACTGGCTAAAAAGAAATTGGCTGTCAAGCACTTCGCTAATTTAAATTTAGTGGATGAGGTGATTGCGATTGATGATCAAAGAAAGCAATTACAGGCCTCCTTTGATGATATGCAATCCAAGGTGAATGCAGCTTCCAAGGAAATTGGAGGACATATGGCAAAAGGAGAAAAAGATAAAGCAGCGTCATTAAAAAACGAGGTGGCAGAATGGAAAAAACAATTAGAACCTTTGAAAGAACAAATGGCGGCGGTGGAAGCCAATTTGCAACAAGTCATTGTTCAATTCCCCAATCTTCCTCATGATAGGGTACCATTGGGAAAAACGCCCGAAGAAAATGAAGTGGTACGTGAGGGTGGAGCAAGGCCTCAATTACCACCAGGTGCCGAAGCGCATTGGGACTTAATAAAGAAATACAATTTAGTAGATTTTGAAACAGGTGCTAAAATAACAGGTAGCGGTTTCCCTATATACATTGGGAAGGGTGCTAAGTTTCAAAGAGTATTAACACAATATTTTTTAGATTTTAATACAGCTGCTGGATACACCGAATATTTGCCTCCTTTTATGGTCAATGCGGCCTCTGCTTTTGCAACAGGTCAATTGCCAGACAAAGAAGGTCAAATGTATCACGCAACGGAAGACGATTTTTATTTAATCCCTACTGCCGAAGTGCCCGTTACCAATGTATTTCGTGATACGGTATTAAAAGAGGCCGACCTGCCAATTCAAATGACAGCGTATTCTCCTTGCTTTAGAAGAGAAGCTGGAAGTTTTGGTAAAGAGGTTCGTGGGTTGAATAGAGTTCATCAATTTGAGAAAGTAGAAATTATACAAATTGTACATCCCGATAAAAGCGATGCTGTTTTAGAGGAGATGGTTGCGCACGTTGAAAAATTATTAGTGAGTCTTGGTTTACAATATCGTATTTTAAGATTGTGTGGTGGTGATATGGGATTTGCATCTGCCATTACTTATGATTTTGAAGTATATAGTGCGGCACAGGAAAGATGGCTAGAGGTAAGCAGTGTAAGTAATTTCCAAGCCTATCAAACGTATCGAATGAAATGCAGATTTAAAGATGCGGATGGTAAAATACAGTTTGCACACTCTTTAAATGGAAGCTCATTGGCATTGCCAAGAATTTTTGCTGCTATTGTGGAGAACTATCAAACCGAAAATGGTATTGCCTTACCTAAAGTATTACAACCTTATTTTGGTGCGGAACATTTGATTTAAAATTGGAAGCAATTTTAAAATAGGTTTTATTAAATAACGCTATTATATAAAAAAGCCCCTCCATTTGGAAGGGCTTTTTGCATCGTATCAAACTAAGTAAACTATCGCAAACTTTTAAAACTTACTAAATCTTACACCTACTGCAAAAGGAGCCATATCAATACTAGTAAACTTCTTGTCAAATAAATTAGTCATACTTAAGCTTCCATATAATCGTATACCTCCAACACCTAATTCCCCAACAGTAGCCATTTTGAAATTATTCAAATTAAAACTCCCGTATACTTTTTGCTTGCCTCTCTCTTGGCTTATTTGTTTGGTATGAGATTGTAAAAGGTAGCCAGCACTTACACCCAAACTTGCATAAAAACTTCTGTTGTTGTCTGGATTGGATTGAAAGTTAAGTTGAACTGGTACCGTTAAATATTCAACAAATAATTTATTCTTACTAAAATTTACATTGTCAAAATACATTTTATTAGGAGCCGAATTGCTAAAACTAATGGGTTGTTCTAATCTAAAATTGTACATTTCAATACCAACACCATATTTTAAGTTCCAGATATTTTTGTATAAACTTGCTTTTTGTTGCACAATCCAAATATTAACATTGCTTGATTTTGAATTGTTTAATTTAAGATCGGTGTTGGTTACATATCTGGGAACCAATGCATTGTATGGAATAGCAGTATAAAATAAGGGTTGGGTATGGTCAACATAGTTAGCATAGCCCAAATCAAAAACCCACCAGTTGGTTGAAACTATTTTATGTTCCCTTCGATCTTTTGCAATACTAATTCTAGTTTTCTTAAAATCACCTCTTATCCAACCTAGCTCTCCACCTTTTTCTTTACCATAGGAAGCATCACCAATTTTTATGAGCGTTTTAAAATTGGGATCTTCCTGCTCTTTTTTATTAACGATTAACATGGATCCTACTTTTACTGTATCACTGGTTACACTAACAAGGGTGTCACTAAAGCTATGAATGGTTACGCCATTATTTTTATTTCTACGTCTATTGCGATTGCTAACAGGTTGTTCGCCTATGATAATGGATGGATCTCCTACAATAACCATATTACCAATCTTAATGGTATCTTGTTTTTTATTTTTAGTAGAATCTGTCTGTGCACTTACACTTAAGGTTATTAAGGCGAATACTGTTAAAATAGTTGCTTTCATAATTTTTTTTATTTCTGTTTATCGTTTTTATTTCTTTTAAAGAGCGCATTAATACGTCTTGTTACACCCCTTAATTTATCGCCGTCGATTTCAAAATTAGCAATATAGATAGATCGATCATGTTCGTCTGTATTTATAGTATTGTAATTTTCTGTCGTTTCAGATGGAATATTTGTGTTGTTTAAAATGGGGCTGTTATTGTTGTTAATAGATATTGCATTTTTATCGGAAACCAGATTATTTGTAACCTCCGAACTTATAGTGTTGGTTACGACATCATTCTCTATAATTATATCTTGAGTTTTTATTTCTTGCGAAATAATGTCAGTTTCTTTTAAAGAGGGTAAATTATTACTTGTAAACAATTTAGAACCATTTGCTTTTGCTATTTCGCTTTTATGCTTAGTTAAAGTATTATTTTCTAAGTTATTATTTGCATCAACACGCACCAAATTATTTGAATCTTTCGAACTCTTTAATTTCAAACTTTTATTGTTAGTTTGACGATTTTCTTTATCATTTTTTACGTTGATAGAATTGGAGAAATAAAATTGATAACCAAGTAATAGTAAAAGTATTGCTGCAATAGATGCAATTCCTATTATTCTTGTTCTTGTAAAATATCCGTCGACTACTTTGGCTTCTTCTCGGTATAAACTTTGCTTGAATGAACTAGGTAAGCTTGCTTCCATTTCATCATAGCGATATAAGATTGCTTTGTCTTCAAATAAAAGAGTCTCTGGTGTTAATACTGTTTGTTGTAAAGCATTGAATTCATTTACAAGAGCTGAATTTTCTTGCATAAATAATTCAAATTCCCTCCGCTCTGCCGCAGAAAGTTCATTGTCAATGTACAACAAACAATAGCTTTCGTAATTTTGGATATTAATTTTCATTAGGCACTCATTTTTTCAAGATGAATTAATTTGCCCTTTAATATTAACCGTGCACGGTGTAAGTATACTTTTACCTGGCTTTCCGAAAGATGCATGATTTCTCCAATTTCTTGGTAGCTATATCCTTCATAATCTTTTAACAAAACCAAACTTTTTTGAGTAGGATTTAATTCGTTAATAGCACGCAATAAAATTTGTTTTAATTCCGAATTGCTGGAAGTTTGTATATGTCCTTTTACTTCTTCAAAATTATCAGTGGTTGATTTTTTCTTGTCCTTTCGAATATGATCAATCATTTGATGATAGGCCACTGTAAATAAGTAAGATTTTGCTTTCTCCGTTTCTACTTTATCTCTGTTTACCCATAGTTTCTCAAATGCGGTTTGGACAATATCCTGCGCATCTGCTTCATGGCCAATATTTTTGACAATGAAACGATACACCCCGTCGGAGTAACTATCTACACAATGATTGAAATCTTGAACTGTCATCCTCCTTGTCTTACTTTAATGTAAAGATATAACGAAGGGGAAGTTCAAATGTTACAGTGGATCAATAATTAACTACTTGTTCTTGGATATCGGCAGGAAGTTCACGCCATTCGTATTTTTGTGTACGTAATTGCGGCTCAAAACCTGCTTCTTTAATGGCTTCTTGTATGGTTTTATAGGTAAATCGGTGAGGAGCACCAGCGGCACTTACTACGTTTTCTTCTAACATAATACTTCCAAAGTCATTGGCTCCTGCCTCCAAACAAACCTGAGCAGTGGCCTTGCCCACTGTTAACCAACTTGCCTGAATATTTTTAATATTTGGAAGCATGATACGGCTAATGGCAATCATACGAATATATTCTTCGGTCGTCGTTAAATTATGTACCCCTCTTATTTTAGTTAAAAGGGTATCTACATCTTGGAAGGTCCACGGAATAAATGCCAAGAAACCATTTGCGTCTTTTGGTTTTCTATCCTGTGTTTCTCTTATGCGTACTAAATGAATAAATCTTTCTTCCAAAGTTTCTACGTGTCCAAACATCATGGTCGCACTTGTTGTGATATTTAATTGATGTGCTGCAGCCATTACCTCCAACCATTCGTCAGCTCCACATTTTCCATTGGAAACTAATTTTCTCACACGATCCACTAATATCTCCGCACCCGCACCTGGCAAGGAGTCCATGCCAGCTTCTTGTAATGCTTTTAATACTTGGGTATGTGTCATCCCTTCCAACTTTGCAATATGCGCAATTTCTGGGGGCCCTAAAGTGTGCAATTTAATGGTGGGGAATTCTTGTTTAATTTGACTAAAAGTATCGGTATAATATTTTAAACCTAATTCAGGATGATGCCCACCTTGTAATAATAATTGATCACCACCCCATGCCAAGGTTTCCTTAATCTTTACACGGTAGGTATCCATATTGGTGATATAGGCTTCCGGATGTCCAGGGATTCTGTAAAAATTACAAAATTTACAATTGGCTATACATACATTGGTTGTATTTACATTGCGATCTATCTGCCAGGTTACTTTACCATGCGGTACCTGCTTTTTTCTTAATTCATTGGCAACATAACTAATCTCATTTAAAGGGGCATTTTCAAACAAAAAAATACCTTCTTCCTTGGTCAAATACTCAAAATTCAAGGCTTTCTTATATAATTCTTCTAATTGCATATAATTCTTTTAAGAGTAACAAAGTTAAGGGGTAAAGGGTTCGGTTTATGTCCCTGTTTATTTTATCTATATTCGCTAATTGACTCTTAGTTAAAAGGAGTAATTTCGTTCTTTATTATGATACAATTTGACAGATTTGAATTAGCCAATGGCTTAAAAGTATTGGTGCACCCCGATACCACCACCCCGATGGCGGTGGTGAACATTTTATACAATATAGGAGCTAAGGATGAAAATCCAGCAAAAACTGGATTCGCCCATTTATTTGAACATTTAATGTTTGGGGGTAGTGTTAACATACCTGAATACGACGAACCCTTGCAAAGAGCAGGAGGTGAAAATAATGCATATACCACCAATGATTTAACTAACTATTATTGCCAGCTTCCAGCCGAAAATATTGAAACAGCTTTTTGGTTAGAAAGTGACAGAATGTTATCGTTGGCTTTTAGTCCAAAGAGTTTGGAAGTGCAAAGAAAAGTAGTGTGTGAGGAGTTTAAAGAACATTATATTAATAAGCCTTATGGGGATGCCTGGCACAAAATGCGCACCCTAGCCTATACAAAGCATCCTTATCAGTGGATGACCATTGGTGCCTCTTTAGAGCATGTAGAGCAAGCTACGATGGAAGAGGTGAAAGACTTTTTCTTTAAATTTTACCGACCTAATAATGCTATTTTGGTGGTTACAGGGAATGTAAAAACAGAGGATATAAAAGTGTTGGCAGAAAAATGGTTTGGACCTATCCCTGCTGGTAAGCCCTATGTTCGAAATTTACCACAAGAGCCAAAGCAAGAAAAAAATAGAAGCATAGATGTGCGTGCCGATGTGCCCATGGATATGCTCATGATGACCTGGCATATGGGTGGTCGTTTTGATGCTTCCTATCATGCAACCGATTTATTGACGGAAGTTTTGGGGGGTGGTGCTTCCTCACGTTTATACGAGCAACTGATTAAAGTAAGGCAACTATTTTCTTCCATTTCTTGCTTTCATTTTGGTACGATTGATCCAGGTTTATTTGTAATCACAGGTAAGTTGGTAAAAGGTATCACTATGTCGGTTGCAGAAAAAGCAGTGTTGGAAGAAGTTGAAAAAATGAAAACTGAATTGTTAGATGTAAAGGAGGTTCAAAAAGTAATTAATAAAACAGAGAGCATGATTTGCTTTGAGGACATGAGTATTATGAATCGCGCGCAAAGTTTGGCTTTTTATGAATTGATAGGAGACGCTTCACTCATGAATGATGAACTCGCTAAATATCAAACAGTCACTCCGGAGCTTATTCAATCTACTGCTAAAACTATTTTTTCCGAAGGCAATAGGAACACCTTGTATTATTATAGCAATACAACTGCTTAATAATGCTTTGAAAAAAAATAACTCATTCAATTCATTCGTATAACACAATATTATGGCATTAGATAGAACCATCGCTCCACTTATAAAAGACGCTGTTGATTTTGATATACAATTAAAACCGTATCAAAAATACACATTAGACAATGGGGTCGAAGTGTATGCTTTTGAAGGAGGTGCTCAGGAAGTGATGCTCATGGAATTAGTATTTTTTGCAGGCAATAGTTTTGAAACAAAAAATTGGGTAGCACCCGCTACGAATTATTTATTAAAAAATGGCACCAGTACTAAGTCGGCCTTTGAAGTAAATGATGCTTTTGAATTTTATGGTGCCTATTTAAACAGATCCTGCTTTAATGAAACGGCTACCATTAGCTTACATACATTGACTAAGCATTTTAGCGATGTGATACCGGTGGTGAGTGAATTGGTTGCAGATGCGGTGTTTCCTGAAAATGAATTGGATATTTATGCCAAAAATCAAATTCAACAGCTTACCCTAAATTTAAAGAAAGGTGATTTTATTGCGAACCGATTTATTGATGAATATTTATTTGGCATTAATCATCCTTATGGAAAATATTCAAGTGAGGATGCCTACAATAGTTTAACGAGATCCGACTTAGTAGATTATTACAACAAATATTATAAGGAAGGAAAATGCATTGTATTTATGGCTGGTAAATTTCCTGCAAATATTGAGTCTACTTTAAATAAGTATATTGGTTCTTTGCCATTGAATAAAAATAAAATAGAACAGCCTGAACATAAAATTGTTGCAGCTTCGCAAAAAAAATACAATGTAGTAAACGATCCAAGTTCGGTGCAAGGCTCTATTCGTATTGCAAGACATTTTCCCAATAGACACCATCCCGATTTTGCACCCGCACAGGTTTTGAATAATATTTTCGGTGGTTTTTTTGGTTCTCGTTTAATGAGTAATATTAGAGAGGACAAAGGGTATACTTATGGAATACATAGTTATTTACAAAACCATATTCAGCAAAGTGCGTGGTTGGTAAGTACGGATGCTGGAAAGGATGTTTGTAATGCTACTATAGAAGAAGTGTATAAGGAGATGGCCATTTTAAGAGAAGAGTTGGTGGACATAGATGAACTAAACCTAGTGAAAAATTACATGTTGGGCTCTTTACTTGGCGATGTAGATGGTCCCTTTCAAATTATTGGTCGTTGGAAATCTTATATATTAAACGGACTCACAGAGGAATATTTTTACAATACCATAAAAACCGTTCGCGCTATACAGCCTGAACAAATTAAGGACCTAGCAAACAAGTACTTAAAACAGGAGGATTTTTACGAATTAGTGGTTTACTAATATTATTTACAGTAGCATTAAATTTTTAAGTTATTGAAATTCAATGAATTAAAAATTATTTTGCAAATTTCTAGTACTATGTGATGCATAGTACTAGAAATAAACCTAGCTTTGTATTCTAAAGCAATTATCATGGATATTCAAAACACACAAAGTCAAATGCGCAAGGGCGTTTTGGAGTTTTGCATATTGTCCATCATTCAAAAAGGCGAAGTATATCCCAGTGATATCGTCTTGCAAATGAAAGCGGCCAATTTGCACATTTTGGAAGGGACTTTGTATCCTTTATTAACAAGGTTAAAAAATGCGGGACTTTTAAATTATAGATGGGTGGAAAGTGTAAGTGGTCCACCAAGAAAATATTTTGTGCTAACAGAAGAAGGAAATAAAGCGTACGAAGTTTTATTAAATACCTGGAATGATATGTCAGGTGCCGTTAATCAACTCACCCAAAATAACAATACCTATCCTACAACAGAAGCAAGTCCCGCTTCCTAGTTGGTCTCAAAAATTAAAATTTCTTTTTATGAATAAAGTAATCAATATTAATTTTCAAGGTCGTATTCTTCCCATTGAGGAACAGGCTTATGAAATTTTAAAACAATATATACAATCTCTTCGTGTTTATTTTGCTAATGAAGAAGGCAGAGATGAAATTATCAATGATATTGAATGTCGTGTTGCAGAATTATGCGATGATCGATTAAAAAAAGGAGAAGTATGTATAAATGAAGATTCCATAAATTTAATTATTACAAGTATTGGTCGACCTGCTGACTTTGAAGCGCAGGATGGTTTTGAGCAAACAACTTCAGCCTCTTCTAATTCATCTTCGGCTTCAAGTTCATCAACACATGATGCCAACAGTTCAAATGCTTTTGAGTCTTCAACACCAAAACGTTTATATCGTGATGAGCAAAATAAAGTATTAGGAGGTGTATGTAGTGGTATCGCAAACTATTTTGGTTTAGATCCTTTATTGGTAAGAGTTTTATGGATTTTCTTAGTGGGCATTAATTTATTAGGCTATTTAATTTTATGGATTGCCGTTCCTAGCTCATCTGTTAAAGAAGTGGGAGGCGTTCGTAAAAGATTGTTTAGAGACATTGATAATAAATTAATTGGAGGGGTTTGTTCGGGCTTGTCAAAATATTTTGGAATTAGAGTGGGGATTGCTAGATTATTATTTTTGATTCCTTTTATTCGCTTTATAATTAATTTCAAACATCTTCATTTATGGCAATTTTGGGATAGTCCAGATTTTCCAAGTTTTTTAGATTTTACATTTAGTCCAGGAGCTGTTTTTGTTTACATTGTATTATGGTTGGTATTGCCCGAAGCCAAGACCAGTGCGGATAAATTGGAAATGGTAGGAGAAAAAGTTGACTTGAATAGTATCAAAAATACCATACAAAATGACATGGAAGGGTTTAGTAAAAGAGCTCAAAGTTGGGGCAGTGAATTTTATAATAAACGAAATGAACGTAGAGCAGAAAGATCCCAAAAAAGTGAGGAAGGCGGATCAGAAAACCAAAATAGAGAACCACAGACCCAGGTAACAAACGCTCATAATAAAGGATGCTTGTATTTTGTAGGCCGCATCATTACCATTGCGGTTAAGGTATTTGTATATTTTATTTTAGGCGTAGTAGGCTTTGGTATTTTAGTGTCTTTGTTTGGCTTGGGCCTTGCAAGCACCAGTTTATTACCTCTTAAAGGATTTTTAATTGAAGATGGATTGCAAACAGCCGCGCTCATAGGTACTATTTTATTTTTTATATGGGTGCCAGTTATTGGTATTGTAACAGCCGTTATCAGGAAAATTGCAGGCTTTAAGAAATCCAATAAATGGGTAAGAGCTAGTTTTATTTCATTGTGGGTATTGGGTTGGATTTGTTTATTTTATTTCTTTAGTAGTTTAGGCAGTAGTTTTTCTAAACATAATATACCGGTAGAAGAACCTGTTGTCTTAACCAATGCTAAAGTGGATTTTTTGGAGGTATCTACATTTTCCAAAATGAAATATTATGACGAACAATTTTTTAACATCACCCCTTTTAGTAGTTATAATAATGAGGATACCATATTTATAAGAAATCTTAAAGTAAGAATTGTACAATCCAAAACGGATAGTTTTGAAGTGAATGTAGTTAAATTATCAAAAGGCAATTCCATACAAGAAGCAAATCAATTTGCAAATGCCATTAATTTTAATGTAAGTCAAACAGATAGTTTGTTGAATTTGGATAAAGGTATTGCGATTACAAAAAAGAATAAATTTAGAAACCAACATGTTATTATGACTATTGCGGTTCCAGTTGGGAAACGCATAAAAATTAGTAATAAAAATTGGCAACAAGTAAATATTAAAGTAAACCGATCATCGATTAGAACTGAAACCATTAATGGTATTCGTGATGGCTGGTATGATGAATGGAATGAACCATGGGATAATGCATCTTATCCATTTGAAATTGGTGCAGAATATAAAATGACAGAAAAGGGCTTGGAATTGTTAAAACCTTCCAAGGAGGAGCCATTAAAAGGGGACAGCCAAATTAAAAATAACCAGGAAAACCCTTTGAGGGATTTGAAAGAAGAAAGAGAGCAATTAGAACAGAATAAAGATAAAGATAAGGGTAATATAGGTTTGAATACCAATGGAGCAAAGGAAGTGCTGGTAAAAAAAACGATTCATTTTTTTGATTTGCATTGGGTTTTAGATCGGTTCACCTACTAACATAAAAACTGTCTTTGATTCTTCCATTTTGATTTTTGGAACCACACCCTTTCTATTGTAGAAGGGGTGTTTTAATTAGCACCCTTTTTGATTATATTTGCAGAAATACAATTTACATGAGTGAAGTTTTAAATACCCCATTTACCCAAAAACATATTGAGCTTGGCGCTAAAATGGCCCCTTTTGCTGGTTATAATATGCCCATTAGCTACACTGGTATTAATGATGAACATGCTGCAGTTAGAAACAGCGCTGGTGTTTTTGATGTAAGTCATATGGGAGAATTTATTTTAAAAGGAGAAAATGCGTTGGATTTAATACAAAGAGTTACGAGCAATGATGCATCAGTTTTGGAAGATGGAAAGGCGCAGTATAGTTGTTTTCCAAATGCAACAGGAGGTATAGTGGATGACTTATTAGTATACTGTGTTGAAAAAAATAAAGTATACATGTTGGTAGTAAATGCTTCCAACATTGAAAAAGATTGGAATTGGGTTTCACAACATAATACCAAAGGTGTTGAAATGCACAATATAAGTGTAAAGACCGCTTTGCTTGCAGTGCAAGGCCCCAATGCAACCAAGATAGTTCAAACCATGACTAAAATGGATGTATTGAATATGCCTTATTATAGTTTTGCAAAAGGCACTTTATTGGATATTGAAAATGTATTAATTAGTGCAACGGGTTATACAGGTGCAGGAGGAGTTGAAATTTATTTTGATGATGTGAATGATAATGCTCATAAAATTTGGGATGCATTATTTGAAGCAGGTGCTGCCTATGATTTAAAACCAATTGGTTTAGGTGCCAGAGATACTTTAAGATTAGAAATGGGATTTTGTTTATATGGAAATGATATAGACGATACAACCAGTCCAATAGACGCTGGTTTAGGATGGATTACAAAGTTTACCAAAGAATTCACTAATTCAGCTGCACTTAAAGTACAGAAAGAAGCAGGAGCTGCAAAAAAATTAGTCGGCTTTGAAATGATTGACCGTGGGATCCCTCGTCATTATTACCTAATTAAAGATGCGGCTGGCAAAGAAATTGGTTCAGTAACTTCTGGAACCCAAGCACCAAGTTTAGGAAAAGCAATTGGGCTTGGTTATGTTGCAACAGATCATGCAAAAGCGGGTACAGAAATATTTATAGATATAAGAAACACATTGGTAAAAGCTAAAGTTGTTAAATTTCCATTTAAATAATCTTTAAATAGCTTGATTAAAATAGGAAAGGGGCATCTGGCCCCTTTTTTAGTAGTATAAATACTTGATTCTTGTATCTATTTGAATTGCACATTTGTATTTCAACAAAAAATATACAATGAAAGCAATTAAAAACAAGGTTCAATTGGTTGGACGACTAGGTGCCCATCCAGAAATGAAAACGTATGGTGATAATAAAAAATTAGCCAATATAAGATTGGCAGTAAACGATCGCTATAAAAATGCAAAAGGGGAGTGGATGGACGAAACTCAATGGTTTAGCTTGGTGGCTTGGGCCAAGTTGGCAGTTTATGTTGAAAAATATTTGACCAAGGGAACCGAAGTGGCTGTGGAAGGAAGATTGGTAAATAAAATGTTTACTGATAAAAATGGAGTAAAGCGAACAAGTACCGAAATTATTTTAAATGAAATTTTACTTTTGTCAAAACAAAAGGAATTGCTCGTAGAAATGTAAGCTGTTTTGTATCTTTGCCGCATGAACAGCGATCCTAAAACTAAACCGAGTTTACACACGGTACTTACTCCACAGTTATTAGATTTATATGAAATTAATGATAGTATTGTTGTCATCATTGATGTATTTAGAGCTACTTCAACGATGGCAACAGCATTATACAATGGGGCTACTAAAATTATTCCTGTAGATAGTGCAGAAGCTTGTATAGAAATGGGAAAGGCCACTGGTGGAATAACGGCAGGTGAACGGGATGGTAAAATTATTCCAGGTTTATCCTATGGAAATTCTCCTTCGGAATATCCAAAAGATTTTATCCAAAACAAAACCTTAGTAATTACCACAACAAATGGTACTAAATTGTTACATATGGCACTTCGTAATGGTGCCAAGGAAGTGATTACGGGGTCCTTTCCTAATTTATCACAGGTGGTAGCGTATTTAAAAGCACAAAATAAGCCTGTTATTTTGGGTTGTTCGGGTTGGAAGAACAGATTTAATATAGAAGATACTTTATTTGCCGGGGCGGTTATTGAGGAAATAAAAGATCATTTTACCATTCATTGTGATAGTAGTTTTATGGCCAACCAGTTGTATAATCAGCATAAAAATAATATGACTGAATATATTAAAACAGTAACGCATTGGCATCGCTTAGCTGCTTATGGATTAGAATTAGACATGCTGTATTGTATTAGCAAGGATATTGCCCCCAGCTTACCCATTTTTAAGGATGGTGCATTGATAAATGGGGTATAAGAATAACGAAAATTAGCCCACAAATTCGTACATTTGCAAATTGCCCTTTTCAAAAGGGTGATATTGTATAATTTATGGCATTACCCTATTTAGTAAAACACATTTATAGCTACGGAACCGAAGAGGTAATTAGACGTGGAAAAAAGATTTTCGCGCTCAAAAATATCGAATTGGTCAAATTTGATCCATTATTGGGTAGTATCCATTGTCGTGTAAAAGACGATGGATATAGTACCTATTATAAAGTCACTATCGAAAATTTTAAAAGCCCGGCTACCCTTTCATTAAGATGTGGTTGTCCTTATAATTTATCTGAGGTTTGTAGACATAAAGCAGCAGCTTTATTTTTTGTACAAGACTTGCTAGATAAAAATTTATTGGATTATAAACAGGCTTCTTATGTAACTACGCATACACAGTTGCGTACAAAAAATTTAGATTTAAAAATGATAAGAATGCTTTGTTCAAAAGCAACTTTTGAAAAAGCAGAAACGACCCTAAAAGCCAATAGGCCCCATATTATAGAGAGCGCCAATGAAAAAGTTGTCGCGGAAATGGATGAAAATAAAAAAACATTTCATCTCATTGTACAAAAAAATGAAGAACGCTTCTTTGACACCTCATGTGATTGTTTAAGTGAGACAGAATACCCATTGTGTTTACATAAAACGGTTTTGTTATTACAATTATTCCAATTAAAAGGGGCTGATTATTTTGATACCATTCGCAATTGGGATAGAGAAAAAAATAAATTATTGGCTTTGTATGGTTATTCATTAGATGACTATATCGAAGATAAATTCGAGTTCACTTACCATGAAGGCAAGCCTTATTTAAAAGTTTTAGATGAGCGTATCCAAAGAGTAAATGCGGGTCCGGTTACTGCCACCAGAAAATTACCCCGATCCAACGATTGGGATATGGAACAAGAGCAAGGCAGCGCAGGAATTACTCCAGCAAGAACTTTGGAGCGTTTTGGCTTGGTCATTCAGCAAAATGCAGAGGCCTATCCTTATCTAATTTTAAATGTAATTAAAGGAGAAGTAAATGAAGAGGGCACTACTTTTGTTGGGAAAGTGGAGAAAATAGATTTACCAAAATTCATTGTTTCTGAAGAGATGAAGGAAGAGGATAAAAATTTAGTACAAATGGTGCGGAAATTACAAGCACCTGAACTGACTAAGTTTTTAAATAAAAATTCTCCTTTTATGGGTATTTGGGATACCATTTTACATGCCGACGAATCCAATTTACCAGATGAAACCAAGAGTTTAATTCAGGAATACATGCATTCGAAGTTGGAGAGATTATGGAGAGATATTTCTGAGCATCCATTTAATTTCCATCTTCCCAATAATAAACCTTTCACTACTGCTAATTTACAAAAAGCAGAGATGGTTTTTAATACCATTCAGCCCAGTTTTAAAGTGGAGAAAGACGGCGAAAAATATATCATATATGCACAAGTAAATTTACCTGAGGGAAAAATTGCATTGGAAGAAAATCATGCAAAATCACATTATATTTTTCAGTACCACCATCAGTTTTTTACATGGAAAAAACTAGAAGATTTACAATGGGTTGAAAAATTCTTACCTACGGGGTATAATGAAATAGATTTAGAAGATTGGCCTACGTATTTGCAAACCACTTTACTGCCTTTGTCAAAAGCATATGCGGTTGAGTTGGGTAATGTGAAGCAAGAAAAATTAAGAGGGGTAAAACCACAGTTGCAAATTTTGTTAAAAGAGGACAGAGATTATTTATTATTTGAGCCAATCTATTTGTATAAGGATATTATTGTAACTACGGCCGACGGTCCTTCTGTTATCCAACAACAAGGAGATAAGATTATTATTTTAGAAAGAGATTTAGCAGCAGAGCGAAGCCTGATAACCATTATAGAGCAATTGCATTCGGGATTTGTTAGGCCAAATGAAGGAAATATTTTAGCATTAAAAGGTGCGGAGGTATTAAAAAATAATTGGTTTTTCTTATTTATAGACACCCTTAAAGAAAAACAAATTCCACTATTTGGATCAGATAATTTAAAGCAATTCAAATTTAATACGGCAAAACCAACTACCAAATTATACATTAGTAGCAATACCGATTGGTTTGATGCGAAAGTGGAAGTATCCTTTGGTGAACAAAAAGTTTCGGTACAGGATATTAAAAACATGTTGTCTAACAAACAACAATATGTGGAATTAAAAGATGGTAGCCTAGGGGTGTTGCCAGAAAAATGGTTAAACAAATATTCTTTATTGTTTAAAGTAGGAGAAGGAAAAGTTGATAATTTAAAATTGAGTAAATACCATTTCTCTATAATAGATGAATTATATGAACAAAGGGATGAAGAAGAATTGGTATTTAAGTTGGAAGAAAAATTTGAACAAATAAGAGAAAAGTATTCCATTGCAGATATTCCACCTCCAGAACATTTATCTCCTATTTTAAGGCCTTATCAGGTGAGTGGATTTCAATGGTTAAATTATCTGCATGATGTGCAATGGGGTGGAATATTGGCAGATGATATGGGACTGGGCAAAACCATTCAAACGCTTTCTTTTTTACAACATTTAAAAGAAAAGAACGGAAAATTGTTGGCTTTGGTGGTTTGTCCAACAACACTATTGTATAACTGGCAAAATGAATTAAAAAAGTTCACGCCAAGTTTAAGTTTTCAAATTCACCATGGCGGCACTCGTAGTAAATCACAATTGTTTAAAGATCCTGTAGAAGTTATTATTACCACCTATGGTACTTTAAGAAGTGATATTAAAATGTTTGCTGAAGTAAAATTTGATTACGTGATATTGGATGAGAGTCAAGCCATTAAAAATCCGTCCAGTAAAGTGACCAAAGCAGCCTGCTTATTACAAGCCACCAACAAATTATGTTTGAGTGGTACACCATTGCAAAACAATACATTTGATATTTATGCGCAAATGAATTTCTTAAATCCTGGGATGCTAGGAACAGTAGAATATTTTAAGCATAATTTTTCTATGCCTATTGATAAGTTTGATGAGAAGGAGCAAAAAGAACATTTAAGAAAATTTGTATTTCCTTTTATTTTACGCAGAACTAAAGAACAGGTTGCAAAAGATTTACCTGAGAAGCAAGAGATGGTGTTGTATTGTGAAATGGGTTCAGCACAACGTAAAATTTATGAAGCCTACCGAAACGATTATCGTGATAAGTTAATTGGCATGGTGGAAGAAAAAGGAATTCAAAAATCTCAACTATCCATTTTACAAGGTTTAATGAAATTGCGTCAAATTTGTGATAGCCCCGCTATTATAAAGGATGAATCCTATCCAAATGAATCGGTAAAATTAGAAGAGCTAACCCGTGAAATAGCCGAAAATATTGGGGATCACAAGGCCTTGGTATTTTCTCAGTTCTTGGGCATGTTAGGACTTATAAAAGAGCAGTTAACTAAGTTGGGTATTGATTATGAGTATTTTGACGGAGGCAGTACTATACAAGAAAGAGAAAAAGCAATTGAACGTTTTCAAAATGATTCAAATTGCAGGGTATTTTTAATTTCTTTAAAAGCGGGTGGTGTTGGATTAAACTTAACTGCAGCCGACTATGTATATATTGTAGATCCTTGGTGGAATCCAGCTGTAGAGCAACAAGCCATCGACCGAACGCATCGAATTGGTCAGACCAAAAATATATTTGCGTATCGTATGATTTGTACGGACACAGTAGAAGATAAAATTTTGAAATTGCAGGATCGTAAAAGATCCTTGGCCAAAGAATTAATTTCTGATGAAGAAGGATTTGTGAAGTCCTTAACCAAAGACGATATTGCTTATTTGTTTAGTTAAGACTTTATTTCTTAACTAAACAAAAATTTATTTAATAATTGCAGTATCTAAAATTGCTTTTGGATTTTTAGCTAAACCAGCAATTGCCTCATCCTTACATTCTTTTGAGCAAAATCCTAGCACCCATTTTTCATAATGTGCTGTATCATGAATTCCTGCTGTTACTGGCATGCCACAAGTAGGGTCCTTTTTATTATTTACCAAGGCTAAGGGATAAGTTTTTTCTGTATTCACTTCCTCCTTGTTAGGCATTGTTGAATTATTTTCAGGGGGTACTATTTTTGTTTCTTGACGATTGCCGCAGTAACTAAATAGTACTACAAAGGCCAAAAGACAGTATCCGATAATCTTTTTCATAGGTATTATTTTAAGGATGATACGAACAAAAATACACCTACATACGGTCAAAATAAAACTAACAACTATTAATTTAAGCCTAAATGCGGTGGTTTAGGGCTTTTAAGC
This sequence comes from Bacteroidota bacterium, assembly GCA_947453145.1. Classification (GTDB taxonomy): domain Bacteria; phylum Bacteroidota; class Bacteroidia; order Chitinophagales; family Chitinophagaceae; genus Sediminibacterium. The sequence continues at coordinate 101,476 of CANGFA010000002.1, read as the reverse complement.
CCAAATTATAGTCCTAATAGCCCCTATTTTATTTAATTATTTAATACTTTTACATCCTAATTCCTATTTAAGGAAAATTATAAAATGAAACAGGACCAAAAAAATATCATCATGACAAGTGCAAATTTTGCAAAGGTCCCTGTATTGAACAGCCCTATCAGGTTGCCGCTTGCGGTTAGTTTCTCTCCCCGACGTGGATTCTGATAGGACGAGCAGTTGGCAATTGCCCCTATCAGTGGAAAAAAAACCGAATTTTGATAGAAACGCCAGAAGTGTCATTTTTTTAAATTTTACAGATCATTGGAACAGCAAATTATAGTACGTGTAGCCCATAGTGGCGACGTTCATTATTCAACAACCATCACCGACGAGATGGCATCCTCTGCAAAAGCACGTGGAACAGGTATTGCTAAACGCACGCCCGAGTATGTTGCTAAAAAAATAGAGGAAGGTAAATCGGTGATTGCACACACGGCCGACGGTACATGGGTAGGCTTTTGTTATATTGAAGCTTGGCAGCATGGTCAGTTTGTAGCCAATAGTGGATTGATTGTTTCTCCTGAATTTAGAAAAAGTGGAATTGCAAAAAAAATTAAGCAGACCATTTTTCAATTGTCTAGAGAAAAATATCCAAATTCAAAACTATTTGGTTTAACAACAGGGTTGGCTGTGATGAAGATTAATAGTGAGTTAGGCTATGAGCCCGTTACCTATAGTGAATTAACAGACGATGAAGAATTCTGGGCGGGTTGTAAAAGCTGCGTGAATTATGAAATTTTGATGAGTAAGGATCGTAAAAATTGTATGTGTACGGCCATGTTGTATGAGCCAAAAAGTGAGCATACACCTGAACTGACTGCTTCTGAGTTCAAAACGAATTCAAAATTATACGAGCGTTTTATGAAAATAAAACAAAGCAAATTATTAAACTGGTTGACAAAAAAATAAGTACTATGGAGAAAGTTGTATTGGGATTTAGTGGTGGATTGGATACCACCTTTTGTGTAAAATACTTAACGGAGGATAAAGGATTGGAGGTGCATAGTGTGATTGTAAATACGGGTGGCTTTACCGAAGAGGAATTGAAAAAAGTAGAAGCACATGCTTATGCATTGGGCGTGAAAACACATACTACGGTAAATGCAGTAAAAGGATATTACGATTCTATTATTAAATATTTGGTATATGGTAATGTTTTAAAAAACAATACCTATCCTTTAAGTGTAAGTGCCGAGCGTTTAAGTCAAGCGTTGCACATTGCTGAACATGTTAAAAAAGTAGGTGCAAAATTAGTGGCGCATGGTAGTACGGGTGCAGGTAATGATCAAGTTCGTTTTGATATGATTTTTCAAATCATGATTCCTGGCATTGAAATTTTAACGCCTATTCGTGATTTGCAGTTAAGTAGAGAAGCGGAGATCGAATACTTGAAAGGCAAAGGAGTTGAAATGAATTTTGAAAAAGCAGCTTACTCTATTAATAAAGGATTATGGGGTACCAGTGTGGGAGGAAAAGAAACCTTAAACTCAAAAGGTATGTTACCAGAATCTGCTTGGCCAACACAAATGACCAAGCAAGGTGCAACTGAAGAAATGATTATTAGTTTCGAGCAAGGAGAAATTAAAAATGTAAATGGTCAAACATTTGCCCATCCAACAGAAGCCATCCAATTTATACAATCCATCGCAGGTGCTTATGGAATTGGCCGAGACATTCATGTGGGAGATACGATTATAGGTATTAAAGGGCGTGTAGGTTTTGAAGCAGCTGCTCCTATGGTGATTTTAAAAGCACATCATGCTTTAGAAAAACATGTGCTTACAAAATGGCAATTATCTTGGAAGGATCAATTGGCCTCTTTTTATGGCAATTGGTTGCATGAAGGTCAGATATTAGATCCTGTAATGCGTGATATTGAAGCCTATTTATCCAATTCGCAAGAGCAAGTAACAGGTAAGGTGTTTGTACAATTAAATCCATACCATTTTCAAATCCTAGGTATTGAATCTCCAAATGATTTGATGAGTGCTAAGTTTGGTAAGTATGGTGAAATGAATACTGGATTTACAGGTGCAGATGTGAGAGGCTTTACCAAAATATTTGGCAATCAAACAAGCATCTTTCATAACGTTAAAGAGGCTAATAAAAAATAAGTAAAGGGCAATGACAAGTACTGTAAATTATAAATAGAATTAAAATGCAAAAAGTAAATATTGGAATTGTAGGAGGGGCAGGATATACAGGTGGTGAATTACTGCGTGTATTATTGCGCCATCCAAATGCACATATTACTTTTGTTCACAGTACAAGTAATGCAGGCGAACCAGTATGTAAAGTACATGCTGACTTAGTTGGGGATACCGAATTGAAATTTGCCGCTGAATTAGATCAAAACATAGAGGTCTTGTTTTTATGTGTAGGGCATGGGGATGCTAAAAAGTTTTTAGCAACCAATGAAATAAAAGCAGGCATTAAAATTATAGATCTATCACAGGATTTCAGATTAGCGGCAACTGCAACTTTAGGAGATAAGCAATTTGTATACGGGTTGCCTGAAATACATAGAGAAAAAATTAAAGAGTCAAATTATATCGCTAATCCGGGCTGCTTTGCTACTGCAATCCAATTAGGTTTATTGCCATTGGCTGCAAAAGGATTATTACAAGACGTTTATACAACAGGGATCACTGGTTCAACGGGAGCAGGACAAGGATTGACAACAACTAGTCACTTTAGTTGGAGAGCTAATAATATCCAAGCCTATAAAACATTGCAACATCAACATTTAAATGAGATTAGTGAAAGTTTGGCGACTTTACAAGGCAATCAAAAAGCGGAAGTGAATTTTGTGCCTTGGAGAGGCGATTTTACAAGAGGTATTTTTGTCACTTCGGTATTAGCTTGTGATTTAAGTTTAGAGGCCGTGTATGAATTATATAATGCGTATTATGAAGCGCATCCTTTTACGCATGTTTCTCAAAACAATATTGATTTAAAACAAGTAGTGAATACCAATAAATGTTTAATTCATATTGAAAAGCAAGGAAATAAAATTGCTATTCATTCGGTGATTGATAATTTATTGAAAGGAGCCGTTGGACAAGCTGTTCAAAATATGAATTTAATTTTTGGATTAGACGAAGAAGCAGGGTTGCAATTAAAAGCAAATTTTTTTTAAAAATATTAATAAGTAACAGAAAACGCATACCGCAATTTCTTAAATATAAAATTTAACCTTATGTCCTTATTCAACGTTTATCCTTTAAATCCAATCGCTATCACAAAAGCTGCAGGCAGCCGTGTTTGGGATGATAAGGGTCAAGAATATTTAGACATGTATGGTGGACATGCGGTAATAAGCATTGGACACACTAATTCACACTGGGTAAAGAGAATTGAAGATCAATTACATGCCATTGCTTTTTATTCTAATTCTGTAATCATGCCTATTCAGGAGGAACTGGCTTTGGCATTGAATGACATTAGTGGTAAAAAGGATTTTCAATTATTCCTTTGTAATAGTGGCGCTGAAGCGAATGAAAATGCATTAAAGTTGGCAAGCTTCCATACTGGAAGAAAAAAAATTATAGCTTTTAAAAAATCCTTTCACGGAAGAACTTCTTTAGCAGTAGCTGCAACCGACAATCCAAGTATTGTAGCGCCTGTGAATGAAACAAATAATATTATCTTTTTACCTTTTAATGATATTGAGGCATTAGAAGCCTGTTTTTCTGAACAAGGTGCTGAAATTGCCGCAGTGATTATTGAAGGCATTCAAGGTGTGGCAGGAATTTATGAAGCAAGCGATGCTTTTTTACAAGCCATCAGAAAAGCTTGTGATGCGCATGGAGCAATATATATCGCAGATAGTGTTCAGTGTGGATACGGTCGTTCTGGTCAGTTTTTTGCACACGATCATGCCGGTGTAAATGCAGATATTTATTCCATGGCCAAGGGCATGGGCAATGGCTTCCCAATAGGTGGCATTTTAATCACGCCTCATATTCAAGCGAAGTTTGGGATGCTAGGAACTACATTTGGTGGAAATCCTTTAGCATGCGCAGCAGCATTAGGAGTGATTGAAATCATGCAAAAAGAAAATTTAATTAAAGCAGCCGAGGAAAAAGGAGCATACTTAATTAACGCATTGAAAAATACAGAAGGAGTGAAAGCAGTTAGAGGTAGAGGCTTAATGATTGGATTTGAAATGGAATCCGGATTAGAGGACATTCGTAAAGTTTTACTAAATGATTTTAAAATATTTACAGGTGAAGCAAAGCCAAATGTGATAAGACTATTGCCATCACTTGCGATTAGCATGGAGGATATTAATTTATTTATAACCGGGTTGAATAATGCGATTCAACATTTGAAGCAAAAGCAAGATTAAGCCATGAAGCAGTTTATTTCAGTGAAGGATGTGAAAGATATCAATGCATTGGTTAAACAAGCATTACACTATAAAGCCAATCCTTTTGCGGATAAAGCATTAGGTACGAATAAAAGAATTGGACTCCTTTTTTTAAATCCAAGTTTAAGAACTAGATTAAGTACACAAGTTGCTGCTCAAAACTTAGGAATGGAGCCTATTGTATTTAATGTAGACAAAGAGGGATGGGCATTGGAATTTACTGAGGCTGCAATTATGAATGGAACTACGGTTGAACATATTAAGGATGCAGCCCCCATTTTGGGTAATTATTTTGACATATTATGTATAAGGACTTTTCCTGGCTTACAAAATAGAGCGGATGATTATGGTGAAAAAATAATCAACCAATTTATAAAGTATGCAGGAATTCCGGTAGTGAGTTTGGAGTCGGCGACTTTACACCCATTACAATCTTTAACCGACATGATCACCATTAAGGAATCAATGGATGCTAATGAAAATTTAAAAAACAAGCAACCTAAAATAGTGTTAACCTGGGCGCCTCATATTAAACCTATTCCACAATGTGTAGCCAATAGTTTTAGCCAGTGGGTAAACGCTTGGGGAGCAGCAAACTTTATAATTACGCATCCAGAAGGGTATGAATTAGATTCCCAATATACCAATGGAGCAACCATCACGCATAATCAAGAAGAAGCGTTGAAAGATGCCGATTTTGTGTACGTTAAAAACTGGAGTAGTTATAGTGATTATGGTAAAGTGTTGTGTACAGATGCTAGCTGGATGTTAACCAATGCAAAATTAGCTACAACCAATAAAGCCAAAGTGATGCATTGTTTACCAGTAAGAAGAAATGTAGAATTGAGTGATGAAATATTGGACGGTGAAAATAGTTTAGTGACCAAGGAAGCGTCTAATAGAGTATGGGCTGCACAAACCGTGTTGTCTGAAATATTAAAAAATGCATAAAAAAATAGTATGCAATTCACCAATTAAAAAACACTGGATATTAATATCCATGTAAAAATAAAATGGAAAAATTATACGTCATTAAAATTGGAGGCAATATTGTTGACAATCCAGAATTGTTAACGTTGTGCTTAACTGCTTTTTCAAAATTGAAGGGTCAGGCTATTTTAGTGCACGGAGGTGGAAAATTAGCCACACAAATGGCTACGAGTATGGGCGTTGAACAAACCATGTTAGAAGGCCGAAGAGTAACAGATGCGGAAACACTGAAAATTGTAACCATGGTATATGCAGGTTACATTAATAAAAATATTGTCGCACAATTACAGGGCTTGGGTGTGAATGCCATGGGATTAACAGGAGCTGATGGAAATTTAATAAGTGCGCATAAAAGAACAGCTGCTGCAATCGATTATGGATTTGTTGGAGATGTAGATGCGGTGAATAAGAATTTGATAAATAAATTATTGGGCGATGGTATAAAATTAGTGATTGCGCCCATCACTCATAATGGAGATGGCCAGTTATTAAACACGAATGCAGATACCATTGCACAAAGCATTGCAACTGGTATGGCAAGGGATTATGAAGTGCATTTAATTTACGGATTTGAAAGAGAAGGGGTGTTATCAGACGTTAATGATCCTAGTTCAGTGATCGCGTTTATTGATCGACCGGCTTACGGTACATTAAAAGATCAAAAAGTCATTTTTGAAGGAATGATTCCTAAAATTGACAACGCGTATTTGGCTTTAGAAGGTGGTGTGCAATCTGTCATCATTGGTAAAGCCGAAAAAATGAATGAATTAATTAACGGTACTGCAGGTACCACAATCAAAATATAATGTCACAGACAAATACCATACAAAATAATAGTGCTCTAATTGCATTATTACAACAAGAGGCAAAACAATTATTAGAAAAATTAATTGCTACGCCTTCATTTAGTAAAGAGGAGGATAAAACAGCCGATTTAATACAAGCTTATTTACATCAGAAAAAAGTTAAAACAGAAAGAAAGAAAAATAATATTTGGGCGATGAATACACACTATGATGCAAAAAAACCTACTTTATTATTAAACTCGCATCACGATACGGTGAAACCTAATAAAGGCTTTACCTTGGATCCATTTACGCCTATTGAAAAAGAAGGTAAATTATTTGGACTGGGAAGTAATGATGCAGGCGGTTGTTTGGTGAGTTTAATCGCCACTTTTTTATACTATTATGAATATACGAATTTGCCTTTTAATATCATTTTAGTTGCCTCTGCCGAGGAAGAAATATCCGGGCATGATGGAATAGAAGTAGCATTGCCTTTGTTGCCTAAAATTGATTTTGGGATTGTAGGAGAACCTACTATACTAGAAATGGCCATTGCGGAAAGAGGTTTGTTGGTGTTGGATGTAGTGGCTACTGGGAAGTCGGGTCATGCAGCAAGAGAGGAAGGGGAGAGTGCATTGTATAAAATGTTGCCTACCATTGAATGGTTTAAAAATTATGAATTTGAGAAAGTATCTGAATTATTAGGCAAGGTTAAGATGACGGTTACGGTTATTGAAACGGAAAACAAACAACATAATGTAGTGCCTTCTTCTTGTAAAATTGTAGTGGATGTTCGCGTAAATGAGTTGTATACTTTTGAAGAAATATTGGAAACAATTAGTAAACACGTAAATGCAACGGTGACACCAAGATCCTTAAGAATGCGATCTACAAGCATTGCCTTGGATCACCCATTAATTCAAGCAGGTAAAGCTTTAGGCAAAGGCTATTATGGTTCTGTGACTACTTCGGATAAAGCATTAATGCCCTTTCCAACTTTAAAAATGGGACCAGGTAATTCTGCAAGAAGTCACACTGCAGATGAGTTTATATTTGTAAAAGAAATAGAAGAAGGGATAAATACCTATATTCAACTAATTGATAAAATGATAACACATGAGTAAGCTTTGGCAAAAAAATAATAAGGTAGCGAGTTCAGTCGAACAGTTTACTATAGGCAAGGATCAAGAAATGGACTTGTACTTAGCAGCTTATGATGTATTAGGTTCCATTGCACACACTACTATGTTGTCGGAGGTTGGCTTATTAACTAAGGAGGAACAAATACAATTAAAAATAGCGTTGGTTGAAATTTATGCGTTAATCCAGTCCGGTGATTTTAAATTAGCAGAAGGGGTAGAAGATATACATTCTCAAGTAGAAATATTATTAACTGAGAAGTTAGGGGATATTGGAAAAAAAATTCACAGTGCCAGAAGTAGAAATGATCAGGTTTTAGTAGACTTAAAATTATTTTTAAGAGCCGAGTTAATGGATTTAAGCAAGTCGGTTCAATCCTTATTTACTTTATTACAAGAAAAAAGTGAACAGCATAAAAATGATTTATTGCCTGGCTATACACATTTGCAATTGGCCATGCCATCCTCTTTTGGATTGTGGCTAGGCGCTTATGCAGAGAGTTTGGTAGACGATATGACGGTATTGCAAGCGGCATATACGGTGGTGAATAAAAATCCATTGGGATCTGCAGCGGGCTATGGATCTTCTTTTCCCATTAACCGAACGAGAACTACGGAGCTATTGGGTTTTGAAACCTTAAACTATAATGTGGTGTATGCGCAAATGGGACGTGGTAAGGCCGAAAGAATCACTGCAATGGCACTTGCTAATTTTGCGGACACTTTAGCCAGATTTAGTATGGATGCTTGTTTATTTATGAATCAAAATTTTGGCTTCATTAAATTTCCTGAAGAATTAACAACAGGATCAAGCATCATGCCGCACAAAAAGAACCCTGATGTTTTTGAACTGATCCGTTCTTATTGCAATCGCATTAAAGCATTGCCTAATGAAATTATGATGATGACTACTAATTTGCCTTCAGGCTATCATCGTGATTTGCAATTATTAAAAGAGCATTTGTTTCCTGCATTTCAGCAATTGAAAAATTGTATGGAAATGGCTTCTTTAATGATACAAAATATGGAAGTGAAGGAAGGGTTGTTAGAGGATTCGAAATATCAATATTTGTTTAGCGTAGATGAGGTGAATAAATTAGTAAACGAGGGAATGCCATTTAGAGATGCCTATAAAAAAATAGGGTTAGAAATTGAGAATGGCAATTATACCTATTCTACCAAAATGGCACATACGCATGAAGGTAGTATTGGGAATCTTTGTACCGCAGAAATTGCAACTGCCATGAATAAAGTGTTAAATAGCATGCATTTTAGCAAAGTTGAGCAACAAATAAATCAATTATTGAATAGCTAATTGTACTTTTGACCACTATAAAATCTAAAATTGCCAAGGCAAATAATTAAAAGACAAATTGAAACGAATATGAAAAAAGGATTATTATTTATTGGACTTTTTACTGGTTTAATGGCAGTGGCGCAAACAAAGACTGCAACTGCAACAAAAGTTCCAGCTGCAAAAACAGGTGCTCCAATTACTAAACCAAAATTAGCCTTAACCTATACTGCAGCACAATCGCTTAAAACAACAAAGGATAGTGCTTCTTATGCATTAGGTTATAGAATTGCTCAAAGTTTAAAAGGTCAAGGTTTGCAAGATGTAAACTTTGAATTGTTTAAAAAAGGAATGGCTGCAGGGACAATTGCTAAAACAGATATCCCTGATAGCTTATTAGATGTATGTATTAAAAACTACCAAGATAAAATGAGTCAAGAAAAAATCGCAATCAACAGAGCGACTGGAAAAGCGTTCTTAGAAGAAAATGCAAAAAAGCCAGGTGTTGTAAAAATGACAAACGGCATGCAGTATTTAGTATTAACAGCGGGTACGGGTACCGAACATCCTACTTTAAAAAGCAAGGTAAAATGTCATTACCATGGCACTTTAATTGATGGAAGTGTTTTTGACAGTTCTGTACAAAGAGGCGAGCCTATTACTTTCCCTCTAAACGGTGTAATCAAAGGATGGCAGGACGCTGTTCAATTAATGACCGTTGGAGCAAAATGGAGATTGTTTATCCCTAGTGAATTAGCTTATGGTGAGCGTTCGGCGGGGCCTATGATTGGACCAGGTTCAACCTTGATATTCGAAGTGGAGTTATTAGGTATAGAATAAACCAACTAAAATATTCAAAAGACCCCCTTTATAGGGGGTTTTTTATTGTTATTATGTGGTAATTTTGTGCTTCTATTTAAAGCTATCATTATGTTTAAAGCCGCTATGTTTTTATTTGGATTTGGGTTCTTTGTTTTTGCTTGTTCTCCTAACAATGTAAAGTCTGATCCTGCAATTGTTAAAATAATGGATAGCGCCAGTGTAACTGGTGTTTTTGCATTAATGGAAAACGGCTCAGGACAATTTACCATCTCTAATTTGGCAACCTATAAAGATTCTGCTTTTGCGCCGCTGCATACTTTTTTTGCCATTCCTACTTTAATTGCTTTGGATAAGGGAATGATAAGTCATGATGCAAAAACTTGGGTAGCTTTTGATTCTGTAAATTATTATGAATCTTTAATTGCAAAAATTGGTAGAGAAACCATCTTAAAAACAAGAGACTCTTTACATTATGGTAAAGGAATTGCAACTGCCGATTCTACTAAATATTGGACTAATGGAAGCTTGTTAATTACCCCAGACGAACAATTGGGTTTTATTAAAAAACTATATTTTAATGAACTGTCTTTTCAAAAGAGAGCGCAGGATATGTATAAAAAAATGATTCTAAAGGAAGACAATGCCAATTATAAATTAAGTTACATCCATGGTGTAGATGCAGAAAAAGGGAATGCGTGGATTTTAGGTTATGTAGAAGAGAACAAACATCCATACTTCTTTGTATTATATACACATGCTGTAAAAACGAGTACTGGAGGAAAAGATTCATCTAGTTTGTTAAAAACTATTTTATTGCAACAAGGATTTTTGAAAGGAGTAAGATAAAAGCACACCCATAGTATTATGCAACAATATTGTAATTCATTAACTGCCTATAATCGTTTAGTAACCAGAGAGGTTAAAATAGGTAATTTAATTATTGGTGGTGGAAGGTCTGTTAAAATACAAACTATGACCACTACAGATACCATGGACACCGAAAAAACAGTTGCCCAGGTTATTAAATGTATTGAAGCAGGTGCACAGCTAGTAAGGATTACAGCACCTAGTAAAAAGGAAGCAGATAATTTAGCCAATATTAAAGCTGCGTTACGTGCAAAAGGATATGATACCCCACTTGTTGCAGATATTCATTTTACACCCAATGCGGCAGAAATTGCTGCAACCATTGTAGAAAAAGTTAGAGTGAATCCAGGCAACTATGTAGACAAGAAAAAATTTGAACAGATTGAATATACCGATGCAGAATATGTAGAAGAAATTGAAAGAATCAGAGAAAGGTTCACGCCACTTGTGCTTATTTGTAAAGAACATGGTACAGCCATGCGTATTGGAACCAACCATGGATCATTAAGTGATCGCATAATGAGTAGATACGGTGATACGGCCAATGGCATGGTAGAGAGCGCAATGGAATTTTTGCGTATCGCAAGGTCATTGGATTATCATCAAATTGTATTGAGCATGAAATCCAGTAATCCTCAAGTAATGGTTCATGCATACCGTTTACTTATTCAACAAATGCAAAATGAATTTGGGGAATCTTATCCATTACATTTAGGAGTCACTGAAGCAGGGGACGGCGAGGATGGAAGAATTAAAAGTGCTATAGGCATTGGCACTTTATTAGAAGATGGCATTGGTGATACCATAAGAGTAAGTTTAACGGAGGATCCGGAATTAGAGATCCCCGTTTGTAGAGATATTGTAAAAAGGTACAATGGAAGATTGTCCGAATCAAGTTCTACTATTTTACCTATCCATCAAGTAAACTACAATCCCTTTGAATATAAGAAAAGAGCTTCACATGCCGTTGCAAATATTGGAGGCAACAATGTGCCAGTGGTTGTAGCCGATATGATTAGTGTATCCAATATCAATGCAGCTTCTTTTCAGGCAATTGGCTATCAATATAACCAGTCAACAGATAAGTGGAACATTGCAGACGCAGCAGCAGACTATGTTTTTGTGGGCGACCAAGCCATTGACTTTGAAATTCCAGGCACTTTAAAGGTGGTTGTACCTCATCAAAAATGGGTGCAATTAAAGGACGATCGTAAATATGCGCCGCTTTTTTATATAAATGACTTTATAGCTACAAGTAATATGAGTAGTGTGTTGAATTTTGTTATGTTAGATGCATACAGTACCAACACTTCTATTTCGGATGAACAATTACTTCAAATTTCTAAAAATCCTACGGTCGTATTTTGTATTGGAAGTGAATTGGTAAATGCCATGCAGGCAGTTAGAAGAATGATTGTGAAACTAAATGAATTGCAAATTAGTAACCCAATAATTTTAACCACAGAAAGTAAAGGGGAGACCACCGACGAGCACCTCATTCATTTTGCAACTGAAACAGGAGCAATCTTATTAGATGGAATGGGGGATGGTATTTGGCTTTCATTAGTTCAAGAAGTATATTCAAATGTATCTGAAGATTTTGAACAGGTATCAGGTAGAAACTATATTCAAAATAGTTCGATAGAGCAATTTTTAAATGCTACGGCATTTGGAATTTTGCAAGCGACTAGAACAAGAATTTCTAAAACCGAATATATTTCTTGTCCAAGTTGTGGAAGAACCTTATTTGAGTTACAAGAAACTACCGCTAAAATTAGAAAGGTAACCAATCATTTAAAGGGATTAAAAATTGCCATTATGGGTTGTATTGTAAATGGACCTGGAGAAATGGCAGATGCCGATTTTGGATATGTGGGAAGTGGTGTTGGAAAAATCACTTTGTATAAAGGTAAAGAAGTAATGAAACGAAATATTGATAGTGAAGTAGCCGTGGATGAACTCATACTACTATTAAAGGATAATGATGCATGGATTGATCCTCAATAATCGGAATAAAATTTAATTATGTATTTTATTGTTTATAGTTTGCTTTATTTGGTATCCCTCTTGCCTTGGCGGGTACTTTATATTTTTAGTGACGGGGTTGCTTTTTTATTAAAGTATGTTATCAAATATAGATTGGGAGTAGTGAATCAAAATTTAGCCATTGCTTTTCCTGATAAAACGGAGAAAGAAAGAAAGCAAATTGCAAACTCTTTTTACCAGCAGTTTACAGATTCGTTTATTGAGACCATTAAATTATTATCTATTTCAAATAAAACGTTTGAAAAAAGGTTTACTTCTAATGTCGAAGTGTTAAATGATTTGTACGCAACTGGGCAATCGGTGCAAATTATGGCAGGTCATTTCTTTAATTGGGAATTTGCCAATTGGGGTGTTGCAAAATATGGTAAGTATCCATTCATTGCTGTTTATATGCCGCTAAGTAATAAGGCGTTTAATAAATTAATTTATGATCTTAGAGCAAGGTATGGCTCTATCTTAATTCCGGCTACTAATTTTAGATCTCAATTTCATAAATATGCCAATGAGGGCCCCTATGCAATGGCATTGGCTGCAGATCAAAATCCGGGAAATCCATTGCAGGCTTATTGGGTGAACTTCTTTGGAAGACTTACTCCTTTTGTAAAAGGACCAGAAAAAGGTGCTAAATTAAACAATACCGCACAAGTTTTTGTTCATTTCTATAGAACTAAAAGAGGTTATTATCATTCTGAGTATGAAGTCATGACTACTTCCCCTAATTATTTTAAAGATGGCCAATTGACTGCCTTATATGTAAAAGTGTTAGAAGAGAAAATTAAGTTGAACCCATCTAATTATTTATGGAGTCATCGTCGTTGGAAATATTCATATGATGCGGCCATACACGAGCAGCTTGTTGTAAAATAAAAAGCTTAGTCTTCTAAGAAGCTTGTTTTGTTTGGATCGGTCTTTGTAATCTTTGCTTTCTTAATGGTTTCAAAGGTAAATTTATCCTTTAAAAATTGAACACCTTCCCAGCCATCCATCACCACCCTTATGTTATGAATGCCTTGTTTTTTTAAGATGCTTGCTGCAAGGGTATTGCAGGTGCCGTCTTCACCAATCAGGTAAATATTAAAGTGTTCGTCTAATTCAGACATGCTGCCGGGGTCCATAAATTCAGACATGGGTAGTGAAACAGAATTTTTAATATGAGAAGTATTGAATGCAATTTCTTCTCTAATATCCAATGGCATTAAGAATTCATCAAAAGGAATATCCATTGCCAATTCATCAGGTTCAACTTCTATAAGCAGGTCAATGGTTTGTTCCTTATTTTTCCAAGTAGCATAACCGCCTTCTAGATAGCCTTTGATATTGGAAAATCCAGCTTCTTTAAAATAAACTAGTGTTTCCTTTTCTAATTGCGGATCTAAAATAAAAAGGAGTGGACTGGTTTTTTCAATCACGCCCATGGCCACTGCAAATTTTACAGTAGCCGGGGTGATATGTAATGAGTTGGGGATATGACCATCCATCCATTGTGCTGGCAATCTTGTATCAATGAGTGAAATGGAGGGGTCCTCAAGTAAAGACTTGAATTGTTCAAAAGCAATTACCATATTATCCAACAAGTTGCTCAACGAATTGGTTGATTTGTTCTAATCTATTGTAATCTACTGTGTAAAAAATAAACTTTCCTTCTCTTGTGGTAATCACAATTCCTGCTCTTCTTAAAATAGCTAAATGTTGTGAAGCAACAGATTGTTCTAATCTTAGTTTCACATAAATTTCAGTCACAGTCATTTTTTGTTGCTCGTCAATTAATTTCACAATTTGCTGGCGTAACTTGTGATTTAATGCTCTTAAAATCATAGCGGCTTTTTTGCTGTGTAGCAAATCCACTTTCAATGGTGACTTTCCATTGGTTAATTGTAGTTGGGGTAAAGATTGATTCATTACAATTTTTAAGATTTGGGGGTTATCGACTAATAATTGTTTAGGCAAATTTACATTATTAATTTAAAAAATAATATATATTTCCTTGCGAATTTGGAAATTCTGTACACCACTCATCCATTTTGTTTAACTACTTTGTGGATTTTGCAGGGCCTTGGTAAAACTCTTTTAAATAAGATGGGCTAGCATAAGCATTGTCAATAAACTCTTTTTTGGACCATTTTTCAGTGGCAATCTGTTCAAAATCCTTTATATCGTATTGTTCGTCAAGGTAATAAACAAGATTATTAGAAAATAGTATACTTGTTTTGTTGGCACCAGAACCAATACATATTAATGGACCCTTTTCAATTAAACCTGTCATAAATATGGAATCTAAAATAATAGCTTGCTCGGATAAAATAACGGAAAGATCTTGCTTATAAATAGCGCCAAAAACTTCCATTCTTTTCGCATCAATCATGCTAAAAATTTGGACATTCTCTACACTTAGTTTTTCCTTATGATTTACAATAACATGATTTGCCAATAATGCCAATGTGGAAACACCAATGAGTGGTTTATTGATTGCATAAGCAATGCCTTTCGCACTGGATAAGCCTACCCTAAGTCCAGTATAACTTCCAGGGCCCAAAGTGACCACTACTGCATCCATTGTTTGTATAGAGGTATTGGTTTTTTTTAAAATCTTATCAATTCCAACCTGAACAAAAGAGGCATGTGTATTGGACATTTCATTCGTTTCCATGGCCAATATTTGGTGATCCTTGCTAATGGCAACCATGGCTTTTTCGCCAGCTGTGTCAATATATAAGAAGGTTGCCAAAATAATTGTATTGTTTTGCAAAAATAAGCGTGTATTTGATAGAAAAATAAGAAATTGTGCATCTAATATTAAATTATATGTCAAAACAAATTATTGAAACCAACAAAGTGCCCGCTCCCATTGGCCCTTATAGTCAAGCAGTAATTGCAAATGGCTTTTTATTTGCAAGTGGACAAATTGCTTTTAACCCAGCGACAGGGGAGATCGTATTGGATACTATACAAGCAGAAACCAAACAGGTAATGGAGAATATTAAAGCTATATTGGAAGAAGCTAAACTTAGCTTTGATCATATTGTAAAGACGACTATTTTTTTAAGCGATATGCAATCATTTGCGCAGGTGAATGAAGTATATGGAAGTTACTTTACGGCTGCTTTTCCTGCGCGCGAAACAGTTGCAGTAAAAACCTTGCCAAGAAACGTAAATGTTGAAATAAGCATTACGGCTATAACTGCATTATAATTATTTATGGATAAGCTGATAGCTTGTCTCTAATTTCCAACTACTTTGGGGTTGCATTAGGTGCAGCCCCATTTTATTATTAAAACAGTCTGGCGCAGCACTTAAATTTTCTATAGCAATACTTTTTCTATCATCGGGGGTATATAATTGTAAGTAGGGATATGCCGCATTGGGAAGAATAATTAATTTATACGTATCGTTCTGTAAGGTACAGCTTGGGTTTTGATCGTTCAATAAATAGCCATTGTCTAATTTGGTAGTTGAAATTACACAGCCATTTTCAAAAAGAGTATTCGCTAAAATACGACCAGTGGGTAGCAGGCTTTTATCGTATTCTAGTATTCCCTTATTTTCAAATTGTAAACTACAATCATTTATGGTTTCGGCTAGTTTAAAGTATGGATGCCATCCATCCATCATCGGAATAGGGACTTGGCTATTATTAATAATAGTCGTTAGGACCGTTATTTTATTGTCTTTGTGAAAAGTCCATTCCACTTGAACAGTATATTCAAATGGGAATCCTTTATCGGTTCCTTGGTAGGAATGTGCTAATAAGGCGCGCGCTTTATTTTCTTGTATTTCAGATGTTATAATAGCATAATCGGCATCATACAATATACCATGGAGCGCATGTTCTCCTAAATAAAAATGCTCAATTTTGTAGGACTGGTTTAAGTGGGTGTATTTCCCATTTTTTAATCTACAAGCAAATGGATTCATCTTTCCGCTTTTAAATCCATTGGATTCATATTGATCCCAACCATTTGTAAAATCATTACCCTCAATAATATCCCAATTTTCGGAGGGCTGCATCCAGCTATTTAAAATTGCACCTTTGCTTATGATGTCAATATATGCATAGGTGGTAAGGTCTGTAATTCGAATCCGTTTAAAGCTGGAAATGGGTTGAATATCAATGGAAAAAGACATCTTATTAGGTTTGACGTATTTTAAAACTAAACGGTTAACTTTGCTACTTAAATTACTTTTCGAATGTACAAATTTTTTAGCATCGTTTTTTTGTTTTTAATGTTTGGTGCTTTTGGCCAAGTATATGCACAGACCGATACTGCATCAAAAAATGAAGCCGCTATTGCTGCTAGTATTAAATTAAACAAATATGATAGTACTTTAAAAATTGGCAAATATGGTTATAGGGTAACTTGTACCAATCGATCCTTAACACAAAATCCGATAAGCATTAAACCAATCGGTTTTAAGGCAGAAGCAAGGGAAATTAATCTTGAATTAAAAGCAAGGATTATTTCATCGGAAGTTGAATTTTTAAACAACGATGAATTTCCCGATTTACTTATCTATATTTTAGAATCATCTGGCAAGAAAAATTTATTCTGTGTGAGTGCAAAAAGTGACGACGGGAAACAACCGCTTTATATGCAGCCTATTTACATGCCAGATATTACGGTTGATACAAAAATTAATAAAGGCTATAGAGGTGGGGATGAATATGAATTAAACCAGGGCATATTGTGGCGCACTTTTCCCATATATGATGCGGACACCACCATTAAAACACCCACCAATAAAGTCAGAAAAATATTTTACCATGTGGTAGAAGGAGATAGAGGCGTTTTAACTTTCAAAGACTTTAAATCCATTGATTACATTCCGAATTAAATTATAACTGAGCTCAACTTTTTAGTAGTTATAGATTAGTAACCATCTGCAATCATAATTTTTCCTACCCCTTTTTCATTTCCACTTAGGTCCCTTACAAATACCAGATAAATACCGGTAGCTACCTTATGCCCTTCGCTATTTCTTGCATTCCATAGTGCTTGTCCTCCTAGGGCTACTGTTTGAAATAATAACTTGCCGTTTAAATCGGTTATTTTAACCAAGGCATTGTCAACTAATCCCCTTATGGCTATATTTCCATTAAAGGAACTGGAAACAGGATTGGGAAATATTTGAATAGAAGCTTGTGTTTCTGCACCTTTGGTAGCAGTACCTCTATAACTTACCATTTGATTTTTAGTATTCATAAATACTTCACCGGTAATTGGTTGAACCAATATTTGGGTGACAGTATCATTTGGCAATGGACTATTTGCTTTAGTAAAATGTTCAATAATCTCAATTCCATCAGGACTTAATAACCAAGCTCCATTATTGGTACCAATCCATTTTCTGTTGGCACCGTCAATACTAATGCAATTCACTATTTCTTTTTGAAATAAATAGCCATTAAAACCATTGTTATTTACAATAGGGAGATAGGCATTACAAGGTGCTGTTGCTATATCTCCGCAATTAAAAATACCTATACCATTATCTGTACCTACCCAAATACTCCCATTTAAATCCTGACAAAGGCTTGTCACATAGGTGCTTGGTAAATTTCCATTGGACGATTGTGTAGTAAATTGTTTCCATACCTCACTTGGGTAAATTGTTTTTTCTTGATACACATACAGGCCAGAATGATTGGGTGCAATGAGCCATGCTTGCCCTAATTTATTAACTACAAATTGAGTAAGTCCATTTTTTATAAAATCGTTGGGTAATGAAATAGAGCCCCAGGTATTATTAGCTTGCTTTGCAAGCCCCTGCTGATCCTGCAACACCCATAGGTTTTGAGAAGGATCAACTTGCAATTGTAGATAGCTGCCTTTTAAACTATTGGGTTGTAGGGTTTCCATTTTGCTTTCATTGGTAAGATGAAATAAAAAATTATTGCTTGCTAACCATATAGTATTATCCAAATTTGAAATAGCAGTTGCATTTAAAATGGGTAGGGTGAAATTTCCTATTTGCTTTACGGTATTCCAGCCGCCTTCATTGAAAGTAGCATACCCCGTGTTGGCATTTGCAAATGGGGCAATTAGTTTACTTTCATTTATATCGCTAATGCCTTGTATAATTGCATTGGGACCTCCTAAAGGAACCCACTTAGTGGTATTATTTTTTAGCAATAAACCCTTTGTACTATCAGCGACCCAAAAATTATTATTTTCTACAATACTTTGCTTGGGCGTACTTAATTGATTGCTATCGACAAGGGTGGCCAAACTCAAATCCTTATTAAGTTGCAGCACCGCCCCTTTTTGATTTGGGTATTGAATGCAAATATTTAAATTACTTACACTCGTGTCTATATTGTTTATAACTCCATTACTAAAATTAAATAGGGGGGTGGTTTGTGGAAATTGAATAATAGTTTGTGCGTTATATCCATACACGTTTCCCTTATGCTGAATTAGTTTTTTTAGTAAGTAACTATCATACCCTGTTAAATGAATCCATTGACTTGCTTGTAAATTTGCATTTGCAATGGAACACTTCCATATTCCATTACTAGTTGAAGCAAAAATGGTATCATTGGCAATCAATGCATCATAAGTAGTCACAGACTGTTGATTGTTATTGGGAAACCAATTGTCTTTTATTTCATGTTTTACCAAATCTATTATTACAATACCAAAATTAGTTGCTAGCAATGCCCAATTTTGGTATACTCTTAGTGTGTTTACCTTTTTATCAGGAAATAAACTGGTTAACTGAATCGCATTGGTATTGTAAACTTGATCCCCCTTAAGTATATCCACATTGCTATTAGCGTATACTACAATTAATTGTTGACCATTTTCATCCCAAGCAAGATGTTTTATCTGGATATCACTTAAGCCCGTTGTCTTGTCAATCCAATTATTTTTAACACCGTCGGTTCTAATAATTTGATAAGGACTAGCGGCATAAACATAGTCTCCTTTTACTACTAGTTGAATACTATGATTGTCAAAATGAGCCCTCCATTTACCAATTGCACCTATTTTATTTTGTGCATTGGAAAGGATGCATAATAAACAAAACAGTATAGATACAATGCCTTTCATTATTTGAATGCACTATATATAGCTTCTTGAATATTGGGTCTTAAATTCAATGAATTAAATGCTTTACTATCCCTAGTTGGGTAAACTCTATTTCCTAAAAAAATAAATAAGATGCCATTTTCTGGATCGGCCCACACACAGGTGCCTGTGAATCCAGTATGGCCAAAAGTAGACTGGGATGGACTAAGACTAGGATAAGGCTCTTTTCTGGTTTTATTATTTTTTTCTGGCTTATCAAAACCCAGGCCACGGCGACTTTCATTTTGGTAGGCAGTGAAGTTGGCAACTGTTTTGGGTTGCAAATATTGCTTGTCATTCCAAGTTCCTTTGTTCATGAGCATTAGATACAGTTTAGCTAAGTCAGTGGCATTGCTAAATAAACCTGCATGGCCCGCAATTCCACCCATAGTAGAAGCACCTTCATCATGTACGCTACCTCTTATGAGTTCATGTCTAAAATAATTGTCCATTTCTGTGGCAGCAATATTATCTAAATTGGTTTTTTCTAAAGGCAAGAATCCAGTGGATTGCATGCCCATGGGTTGATAAAAAGATTGCTTTGTGTACTCATTCAAATTCATACCTGATACCTTTTCAACAATTTTTCCAAGAAATATAAAATCATTGTCGCTATACACGTATTTGCCCGCTTCTGTTACAGGGCTTTTTAATATCTGATTTTGTATAGTATCTGCCCAAGTATCTAAAAGCCATTTATTGGGGGAAATAAATTGATGGTGTGTATTGTCCTTTTGGGAACTAATTACGCCAGGTAGATAAACGCCATTTTTTTGCAATAAGGATTCGTAAAATTTGATATAAGGAAATAAGCCAGCTTGGTGTAACAACAAATCTCTTAAAGTAATTTTTGCTTTTGCATTTCCTTTTACCCAAGGAAGATAATCGCCAATGGTTTTATCAATGTCTACTTTACCTTCATCTACTAATTTCATGATACTCACTGTGGTAGCAGTTACTTTGGTTACAGAAGCTAAATCATAATAAGTATCAACACTCACCGGGCTAGATCCCTCTCCTGCTGTGGTCCCATAAGCTTTATTAAAAACAATTTTATTATCCTTTGCAACTAATACCTGACATCCAGGTATAGCCTTTTTAGCAATCGCATCCATTACTAAACTATCAATAACGGCTAATTTTTGAATTTTCGCATCACCCGTTCCGTATGGTAAGTTTTCTGCAACAGTAACGGGAAGTTTGCCCGTTGCTGTTATTTTTCCTTCCATCCAATTGAGTACTGCTTTTTGAGCAAAATCATTGTCCTCGTAAGCAAATAAGATATTTTTAATACCATTAAAATCACTTACTGCATAAGGATTTCCTAAAATAATATTCATCCAATTTATAGGCTGTGCTTGATTCATGAATTCAATAAATGAATGATGAATTTGAAAATGATTAGCAGGCCTTCGGTTATAGTTGTGCAATCCAATAAATACTTGTTGATAGGAGCTAAGACTGTCTTTTAAGTGTGCAAGTACTGCGCTATCCTTTGTCCCTATATAAAATACTTTTACACCATAAGCGCTATCTAATGTTTTGGTTAAAAAATTTGGCTTCTCTATATTCAAAGCAACATATGCAGTAGATACTTGTTTGTTTAATACGGGTGTACTTTGTGCATTGCAATAAGTTAAAGATTGCGCTGCCATGCTTGATTTTAGGCGAATAACTTCTGTATTTAAATCTGCTAAAAGATGGGTTGTATCTATCCACTGTTTATTAGCTAATCCATGCTTATATTTAGCAGTCAATACTTTTAAAACTCTTGCATCAATATCTTTTTGAGACAATCTACCTTCTTTAATTGCATCCTTAATTTTTTGAATGGTTTCTGGAATATTTCCTGGTAAACATAACATATCATTGCCTGCTAATATTGCTTTTACATTGGCTTCGCTATTTGGAAAATAGTTAGCAATTGCTTTCATTTCCAAGGCATCTGTTATTGTTATTCCTTTAAATCCCATTTCATTTTTCAATAAATCATTAATGGCTTTAGGTGACAAAGAAGTGGCAAATTTAGGTGTGCTATCTATGGCAGGAACCGACAAATGCCCAACCATTACCGATTCGATACCTGCATCTATCAAAGCTTTAAATGGAGCCAGTTCCAAAGCGTCTAGTTGTTCCTTAGTCTTTTTAATTATAGGAATATCTAAATGCGAGTCCACGCTCACGTCTCCATGTCCTGGAAAGTGTTTAGCAGTAGCCATCACACCATTGTCTTGTAAGCCTCTCATATAAGCAATACCATGTTGAATAACACGGTCTTTATTTTGACCAAAGCTTCGGTCATTAATGACAGGGTTACTGGGATTGTTATTAATGTCTACATCTGGTGCATAGTCTACATGAATGCCTAAACGTTTACATTGAGCTGCGATGGCTGCGCCCATTTGATAAACTAAACTATCATTTTCAATGGCCCCTAATGAAAGTTGACGAGGGAACATTTCAACACTATCTAAACGCATACCCACGCCCCATTCCGCATCCATGGTAATGAGCAATGGTGTTTTAGCAATTGACTGATAATAATTTGTTTGAATTGCTTCCCGAACAGGACCCCCTTGAAAAAAACAAAGTCCACCTATATTGTATTTTTCAATGGTTTGTTTAATAGTATCTAATTTTTTTGCATCCCAATTACTATGCGCACGAATAATCATTAATTGTGCAATTTTCTGGTCCTGACTAAGGGATCTAAATTGTTTTTTAATCCATTTTTTTTCGGCTTTAGTTGGTACATTTTGTGCAGTTACCTGCATGAAAAATGAAAAACATAAAATGACAAAAAGGAATATTTTTTTCATAGTAACTTATTTATAGCTTTTTCTGTACTTGCAATTTAAGGATAAAAAAAAGCTTACCCGATATTGGGTAAGCTTTTTATATAAAAATGTCTTATAATACTATTCGGAATCGTCTTCTGCAGGAATGACCGGTTCGATATCATGCTTTTCTAATTGAGCATACCATTTTACCATTTTTTTCATATCACTACCATAAACCCTATCAAAATCCATCTTTGGGAATACTTTTTTAAAGTATGTGGTTACCGCTTTTGGGTCTTTTTCGTTTGGTAAAGCTTCCTTGGCTGCTTTCATAGCTATAAATACTTCGGCTAAAAAAACGTTTTCATGAGTAGTGTATACTTCAATGCTTTCTAAATGTGAAATTTGGTGTTTTCTAGAACTAATAAATTGAGTATTATTATTTTCCAAAGAGGTAGCAATGGCTCCGTCATTTTTACTGCTCACAATTTCAAATAATCCAGACATCCCAGTTACTGAGATCAATTTGCTGTATTCCATAAATGCTATAGGTTTATTTACAGGCGCAAATTACTGAAAAACACCCAATTTTCATTTTTTAAGCTACCTTTGTTTTACTTAAAAATCAAGATTATGCCAGGTTTTGAATTCTTCGGAGAAGAAGAGAAAAAAGAAGTAAATGAAGTTTTAGAGACAGGAATTTTAATGCGTTATGGTTTTGATGGCCCTCGCAAAGGAATTTGGAAATCTAAAGAGCTAGAAGAAGCAATTTGTAAAACATTTGGAAGTGAATATGCGCAACTTACTTCAAGTGGTACGGCTGCCTTAACTACCGCTATGGCTGCGTTAGGTGTGGGTGCAGGGGATGAAGTAATCATGCCTGCATTTACGTTTGTTGCAAGTTTTGAAGCTGTACTAAGTATGGGAGCAATACCCGTTTTAGTAGATATCGATGAAAGTTTGACATTGGCTCCAGATGCAGTTAAAGCTGCTATCACGCCAAAAACAAAATGTATAATGCCGGTGCATATGTGTGGTAGTATGGCGGATTTAGATGCATTAAAAGAAATTTGTGCCCAACATCATCTTATATTATTGGAAGATGCCTGTCAAAGTATTGGGGGGACCTATAAAGGAAAGGCATTGGGTACCATTGGGGATGCTGGTACTTTTTCCTTTGATTTTGTAAAAACCATTACTTGTGGCGAAGGGGGTGTTGTTATGACTAATAATAAAGAAGTGTATGTAAAGTCTGATGCATTTACGGATCATGGTCATGATCATTTAGGCGT
Source organism: Bacteroidota bacterium (assembly GCA_947453145.1). GTDB lineage: Bacteria > Bacteroidota > Bacteroidia > Chitinophagales > Chitinophagaceae > Sediminibacterium. Next base: position 77,980 of record CANGFA010000002.1, on the reverse strand, counting down.
AGACCGAGGAGCAGATTTACATCCTTTCTTAGGGTATAACTTTAGAATTAGTGAATTACATGCTGCGGTTGGACTTGGTCAAATTCGTAAACTAGCTACTTTTTTAGCAATTCAAAAAAAGCATAATCTTATATTAAGATCTTATTTAGAAAAAGTACCTGGTATTCAATTTAGAGTGGTGCCAGATCCTGCCGGGGATAGTTACAGTTTCTTAAGTTGGTTTTTACCAACAAAGGAACAAACCGAAAAAGTAATCGAAGCAATGAAGTCGGCGGGTATCTTAGCTGGTAATTTTTATTGGTATGCTAACAATTGGCATTATATCCGCAAATGGGATCATTTAAAAACTGCTAAAAGCTTATATGCTTTGTCTGAAGCACAACAAAAAGCATTAACCCATTTACAAACTGCCAACTTTGAAAAAAGCGATGCCATTATGAGCAAATGTATTTCAACTGCAATTAGTTTAATTTGGACAGAGGAGCAGGTGCATGAGAAAGGTGCAAAGTTCTTAGAAGTAATACAAGCTGCGCTTTCATAACAATCATATATGTCATTAGGCCAGTCATTCCAACAAAGACAATTACAAAGATTGTCCCCGCAACAAATCCAATTGATGAAACTGTTGCAGCTGCCTAGTGCCCAAATTGAGCAAAGGGTAAAGGAAGAGTTAGAAGAGAACCCTGCATTAGAAGTAAATTTAGATTTGTTGGATGGAGATGCATCCACTGCTTCCGAAGAAATGAAAGATGAATTACTGCAGGATGTAAATGAGGATGAGGAAGCTGTTCCGGTTGACGAGTACGAGCTAAGTAATGAAGAACTGAACGAATATAATTATGACGATGACGGAGAGATTGCTGATTACAAAACTAAAGACGATTATTTCCCGGAATTAGACGACGATAAAGTAACACCCATTAAGGCAGAGCAAAGTTTACATGAACTGCTAATGGATCAGTTAAGTATGCTGGATTTAGCAGAAGATGATTTTAAAATTGCCGAACAAATTATTGGAAGCTTGGACGATGATGGCTATTTAAGAAGGGCTTTGCAATCTATTGCTGATGACCTTGCTTTTAAACAAGGTATGTGGGTAGAAGAAAAAACAATCGAAAATATTTTAATTAAAATACAAGGATTCGACCCTGTTGGTATTGCAGCTAGAAATTTACAAGAGTGTTTGTTATTGCAATTGAAAAGAAAATTAGATTCGGATGATCGAGAAAACAGGAATGATCAAAAAGAACATATACTGATAGCCATTCATGTTTTGGAAAAACATTTCGAAGAATTTACGCGAAAGCATTACGATAAAATACAAAAAAGCCAGCATTTAACAGATGCGGAAATTAAAAGTGTATTACATCAAATTATTACCTTAAATCCAAAGCCTGGAGCTGAAATAAGTCAGCAGAGTGAAGCAGAAAAATATATCATTCCCGATTTTACGGTATTAATCAATAATGGAAAACTAGAGATTAGCTTAAATAGCAGAAACGCACCCCCCTTGGTAGTGAGCGATGATTATAAAATGATGCTGAAAGAGTATGAGTTGGGTCAAAAGAAAGACAAGGCTCAAAAAGAAGCTGTATTTTTTATTAAACAAAAAATTGATGCTGCCAAGTGGTTTATTGAAATGATACAACAAAGGCAACAGACCTTAATTATGACCATGCGCGCTATTTTATTGCATCAAGAGGGCTTCTTTTTAAGTGGAGACACGACCCAGTTGCGTCCTATGATTTTAAAAGATATAGCAGAAAAAACAGGACTGGATGTTTCTACGGTAAGCAGGGTAGCCAATAGCAAGTATGTTCAAACTGAGTTTGGAACTTATTTATTAAAATTCTTTTTTAGTGAATCTTTAACCACGGACTCGGGGGAAGAAGTTAGTACCAAGGAAGTAAAAGCCATTTTAGAAGAACTGATAGACCAGGAGGATAAGCATAAGCCTTTAAGTGACGATGAATTAACCGAACAATTACAGGAAAAGGGATATAACATCGCAAGAAGAACGGTAGCCAAATACAGAGAACAATTAAATATCCCTGTTGCAAGGTTAAGAAAAGAACTATAAGCAAAAACTATTTGTAAAATACCCTATGGAAAATAATCAACCCAGGCAACTTAAATATTTCGCACAATTTATATCTTATATTTTCCATCCCTTATTTGTTCCAACCTTTTTCTTTGCATTTTTAATGTTCACTTTACCTTATAAGTTTGAAGGTGTCACCGATTGGCAATTAAAATTGAAACTCTTTAGTGTGTTTTGGTTAACTGCTTTTTTTCCAGCTTTTGCAGTTTTCTTATTGTGGAAATTAAAGTTTAGTGAGAGCATCTTTTTACGCACCCAAAAAGAGCGTATTATTCCTTACGTCATTACTATGTTTTTTTATTGGTGGATGTATTATTTAAGCCGCAATTTTAAAGATCAGCCCATTGATTTAAAATTTTTCTATTTTGGTATATTTATTGCAACTTCCTTGGGATTAATTGTAAATAATTTTATTAAAGTGAGCTTACATGCAATGGGAATAAGTGGCTTGTTAATGGCTGTCTTGTTGGTTTCTATTCATTATGAGACAGTTAATTTAATTTGGTTTGTGGGAACTTTATGCTTGTCTGCAATAGTGGTGAGTGCACGAATGATTGTTAGTGACCACACCAAGCAGGAGTTGCTAGTTGGTTTTGGGATTGGCTTGTTTACACAACTAATTGCGTATTTTTGGGTCCTATAATTCAGATCGCTTATGTGGTATCGGTTAGGCCAAAAAATAGTAAAATATAAAGTTGCAAGTTTAGTTATATTAATTGCACTAACCCTTGTAATGGGTTATTTTGCTGCTCAAGTAAAATTAAGTTACGAGTTTACAAAGGCTATCCCCGAAGACAATCAAAAATTTGTAGTCTATAAAAACTTCGTTAATAAATTTGGGGTTGATGGGACCACAATGGTTATTGGTTTTCAAACCGATAGTTTGTATACACCTAACTTGTTTAATAAGCTTGTAGTGTTGCATCAAAACATAAAAAAAATAACTGGTGTAACGGAAGTACTGAGTGTTCCATTTGCTTATAATTTGGTAAAAGATACTTTAGAAGATAAATTTAATCCACATAAGATTTTCGATACTACTTACTCTAGTGACAGTGCATTATTAGGAAACCAAGCTGAATTTGAACAACTTCCATTTTATAATCATTTATTGTACAATCCCAATAGTCATGCCTATATCATGGCGGTAAGTTTTGTACCAGATTCTATAAATAGTGGTTCAAGATCTCGTATTGTAAATGCGCTTACTGCACAAGTAGATTCATTTAGCAAAGCAACGCAATTGGAAACCCATTTAAGTGGGCTCCCCTATATAAGAACCATTTTGGCGAATAGAATTAAAAAAGAAATGGTTTGGTTTTTATTTGGCTCTTTATTATTGTGTGCGATTACCCTTTTCTTGTTTTTCAGATCCTTCTCTGCAATGCTTATGAGTTTGGCTGTGGTTGCCATGGGGGTTATCTGGAGCTTAGGTTCAATGGTTTTAATGGGGCAAAAAATTACATTACTTACTGCATTGATTCCACCCTTAATTGTAGTTATTGGAATACCTAACTGTATTTACTTTTTAAATAAGTACCACACATCCTACAAAGAAACACAGGATAAGGAAAAAGCCATAATTAATATGGTTGGCAAAATGGGTATAGTTACTTTGTTCTGTAATCTTACTGCAGCCATTGGTTTTTTTGTATTTGCATTTACCAAAAGCCCTTTATTAAAAGAGTTTGGTTGGGTATCGGGTATAAATATAATGGTCCTATTTTTTATTAGTTTATTTTTCATACCACCTGTATTAACCTACTTAAGTGTTCCGCAGCCTAAACATGTTAGGTACTTGGAGAATAAGTTATTGGAAAAGGTATTGTTAAAAATTGAGCGTTGGACCTTTGTACATACTAAATGGGTTTTTGGTATTACGCTTGTTTTGGTTGTTGTTTCCTTTTATGGGTTAACTAAAATAAAAAAGGAAGCTTTTATAGTGGATGATTTGCCTAAAAAAGATAAATTATATACCGACTTAAAATGGTTTGAGAAAGAAGGTGGTGGAGTTATGCCATTAGAAATTATTATAGATACAAAGAAAAAAAATGGCTTAACCAACCTAAAGAACATAGAGGGTACTTTATTGGATATTGATCAATTGCATGCATATTTAATTGCTCAGCCAGAACTAGGAAAGCCTATTGGATTAATTGATGGAATTAAATTTGCTAAGCAAGTTTTTTACGAAGGAGATAGTTCCTCTTACAGTATTCCTTCTTCGACAGAGTTGGCATTTATGGCCGATTATATTAAACCAAAATCAGGAGGAGATTCCACCAAAAAAGAGAATAATCCTACCCAACTTTTAAATAAATTCCTAGATAAGGACAAGCAGGCTACTAGGGTGAGTGTAAATATGAAAGATATTGGAAGTGCTAAATTACCTTCTTTTTTAAATAAGGTGGATAGTGCTACTAAAGCAATTTTTGATTCCAGTAAATACAATATTACCATTACGGGTAGTAGTGTAACTTTTTTAGAGGGCAGTAATTTTATTATTAAAGGATTAAGTGAATCTATCTTTTGGGCTTTCTTGTTAATTGCTTTTTGTATGATTTTCTTATTCCGATCTTTTCCCATTTTAATGTGCTCTTTAATACCCAACTTGGTACCCTTGTTAATTACTGCAGGTATGATGGGGTGGATAGGAATTGCTTTAAAACCCTCTACTGTATTGGTATTTAGTGTGGCATTGGGTATTGCAATAGATGTAACTATTCGATTCCTTGTAAATTATAAACAAGAGTTACCTCATTTAAATAATAATGTTTCTGTAACCTTGATTCAAACCATAAAGCAAACGGGTATCAGTATTATTTATACTTCCTTAGTTTTAGTGGCAGGTTTTGTAATATTTTGTTTTAGTGACTTTGGAGGTACCAAAGCATTAGGATGGTTAACTTCACTAACCTTAGTAGTTAGTACCTTTACAAATTTAATTTTACTACCTGCCTTACTTAAAACATTTATAAAACAGCAAAAATAAATAGTAACCCAGTTTTAACGCGCGTTTAATTTCTATTGCATGGGAAAAAGATAGTAAGAGCGGTTACAGTTACTTGAGTATACTAGCGAGCGTATCCTGTAATGCCTTTCCTCTTAATTCTTTAGCTATTACAATACCATTGGTATCAATTAAAACATTGTAAGGGATGCCTTCAAATTGGTAGGTACTTACTACTGTACTTTCCCATTTTTTCAAGTCACTTATATGTTGCCAGGTTAACTTATCAGCTTTAATGGCGTCTTCCCAGGCTGTCTTATCGTCGTCTAGGGATACGCCTAAGACAGTGAATTTTTTATTTTTATATTTATCAAATGCATTTACCACATTTGGGTTTTCTGCTCTGCATGGTCCACACCAGCTAGCCCAAAAATCTACCAACACATATTTACCTTTTAAACTACTTAAGGTTATTATTTTCCCATTTGGGTCTGCCATGGCAATTTCAGGTGCAGGTTTGCCAATGGTTACGGAAGTAGATTTTGCATTAGTTTGAATTTGACTAGTTAATGTACTTACAAACTTTACAAGTAACTCCGACTTAGTTTTTTCTGCTGCTACTTTTGCCAAAGCCAATACCTGAGAGGTTTCCATAGATCTTAGGCTAATCCCTAAAACATATTGTAGTACAATTGGATCTGCATTTTCATTCAAGGTTTTTTGAATAAATTCATTTATCTCTTTAATGCGGGCAACCTGCTCTTTTTGTAATTTATCAATTGTTGCAGCGTCACCATTGCTACTTTGTAGCAATTGAAGTTGATCAGCTCCATTAAAAAAAGTTTCATTTTTTTTACGATACTGTTTTAAAAAATCATTGAGTGTCGCACTATTTTTAGATCCATTAACTGAATAGGTTTCATAATTAGCAGGATCGGCATTTACTTGAATATTTTTTTCGTCATTAATTAATAACATCTCAAAACCATTACCTAATTCATTTTCAATAGCTAGGCGGTATAAACCTTCCTCTTTTGACAGAAAGCTAAAGTTAAATTTCCCCTTTTCATCCAAGGTAATTGTATCCAAGGTTACATTTGGAGAACCGTCAAATTTCAATTCCTGTAATATTAATTTTTGTTTCGTTGCATTTTGTATCGTTCCTGCAACTGAATAGCGCGCTTCTGTCTTTTTTTGACTACAACCAAATATAGTGGCAAGGCTTATTGCTACTACTAACAAAATAAGGTTACGATTCATAAATATAAATTTAAGATGAAAGTTTTTCTTCTAATAATTGTGTTGTTTTTTTAGGATCTGCCTTTCCTTTACTTTTCTTTTTCACTTCCCCCATAAATAAACCTATTAACCCTTTTTTCCCTTTTTTGTATGCTGCTACTTTTTCGGGATGTTCAGCTAGTACTTCATTAATCCACATTTCAATTTCTTCTATTGATTGTGATTGAATTAGGTTTTGGTCAACTGCATATTGGATAGGAGATTGCGGATTTTCCATGACTGCCTTAAACACTTTGCTTGTTGCTACTGAGAAATTGAGTTGCCCGCTTTCTACTAAATTAAATAATTCAACTAAATAGGGAATCGCATGATACAGCTGGGCATATGTTTGTGCTGTTTCATGAAGATATTCTCTAATGGGGCCTATGATCCAATTGGCTGCTGCTTTATAATGCGTTGTTTGTTTTGTAAGTGTTATGAAAAAATCGGACTCTTCCTTGTTATCGCATAATTGTTCGATATCATAAGTCGATAATTCGTAAGTACTTTTCCATGTTGATTTTAATTCATTGGGTAAGCTAGGTAAGCCAGCTTTAATACTTGCAATATATGCCTCTGTTAAATTAAATGGGGCTAAATCAGGATCTGGGAAATATCTATAATCATTTGCATCTTCCTTATCTCTGATTGAGAAAGTGGTATCATTATTAGCGTCGAAACTTCTAGTTTGTTGTATAATAGTCCCTCCAGTTTCTTTCAAATGAATAAGTCTTTCAATTTCAAATTCAATTGCTTTTTTGATATTACGAATAGAGTTTAAATTTTTAACCTCTACCTTGGTTCCTAAAGTGGGATCTCCCTTTAATCTTACCGAAACATTCGCATCACATCTTAAACTTCCTTCTTCCATATTCCCATCACAAACCCCTAACCATCTTACCAACTTTCGAACTTCAGTAACATATAAAAATGCATCTTCTGCGGAATGTATACAGGGTTCCGTAACTATTTCAATTAAGGGTGTACCAGCTCGGTTAAGATCAATAAGTGTATGGGTTGGTGATTGGTCATGGATGCTTTTACCTGCATCCTCCTCTAAATGTATACGATTTAATTGTATACATTTTTCTCCATCCTTTGTATTAAGTGTTACATGACCACCAACACAAATAGGTGTTGTATGTTGAGAAATTTGATAGCCTTTTGGTAAGTCCGGGTAGAAATAATTTTTTCTTGCAAAATAATTTTCTTTTGCAATCGAACAGTTGCAAGCCAATCCCATTTTTATTGCATACTCAATGGCTTTGGTATTGGTTTTAGGCAGGGTGCCCGGATGTCCTAAAGTGATGGGGCTAACATGGGTGTTTGGTGCTGCTCCAAAGCTGGTGGCATCATCACAAAATAATTTACTTTCAGTAGACAATTGTGCGTGTATTTCTAGCCCAATGACTGCTTCGTATTTTCCCATGTTCAACATAGAGCAAAAGTACCAAAAAAGCCCCATTTACCCTATTATAGGAGGGTCATAAAAAAGCCCTTCATAAACTAGGAAGGGCTTTTAGGGGGTAGTTTGTTGAAGAAGCTATAAATCGGCTGTTTTTAGTTTTTTAGGAATTTTAACTTCTATATTTTTTTTCTCACTTCCACGTTGAACTGTAAATTTCAAAGTTTGACCTTCTTGCATGTATTCCCATGAAAGATCACTCACATCGGTTACTTTTTTATCGCCAAATTGTACAATTATATCATTCGCTTTCAAACCCGCTTTTTCTGCTGGTGTTCCAACTGTTACCGATTTAATTTTGACACCTTCGCCCGTTTCAAGGTCCTCAATAGAGATTCCCAATTTAGGTTTTCTGTTAAATTGACGGGTCAAACCATCTAATCCTGGCATTTGTGGCATTTCAAAATTAAAATTTTGATTTGGACTGATTCTAAATCCTCTGCGCATAATGTTGGGCATATTTCCATTTGGGGAATTGAAATAAAAATTATTATTATTATTGGATGCAACATTTTTATTTTTTTCTAAAACAGCAGTTGTTTTCTTTTCCTTCCCTTCTCTTAAATAAGTAATGCTAACTTTATCTTCTGGTTTAAATGTTCCAATCACTTCAAATAATGTTTTTGGGCTATCAATATTTTTATCATTTACTTTTAAAATGATGTCGTCTTTTTGTAAGCCAGTTTTTTCAGCGGGACTTCCTTCGCTTATCGTATTTATTTTAGCTCCTTTATCGTTAGCTTCTGTCACCACGCCCAAGAATGCAGCATTGGTAGGAGGTGGGGGTGGAGCTAACATATCCTCAGATTCATCCTCGGTTTCTTCAATTTCAATATCATTTTTTGTAACCGTATCCTCTTTAACCGTAATGGTTTCACCTGGTTTGCCACCTATAATGGTTACTTTTCCTCTTCTAATTATTCTTGGATCATTTTTGTCTGCTGGCTTACCGTTAATGGTTACCTTATCTCCGTCTACTACTATGGACATATTAATAGTGGTGTCTACTTTGCCCGCTTTTATTTTATGTTTAGAGGTAATTTCAATAACACCATTATCGCCCTTTATGCCATATTTATTGGTTGCATTTGCTCCTTTTAAAACATTGATGGATTGGATATCATTGGGAGCGATATCATTTACATTTGCTTGTGGACTAACCACACCATCGATAACGATTAATGGCTTAATGCTTGAATCCTTACTATTTTTTTTAATAATCATTACTTCCTGCGCATTCACCAAGGTTTGCGTCATTAGCAGAAGGCTTATTCCAAGAACAATTTTTTTCATAGACAAAATTTTATACGAATGAATTTGTAGGACAAATGTAAGAAAATATTTTAACTACGAATTTATTCGCAATTGTTAATTTTTAAAAAATATTACTAGAAGAAAAAGGCTTTAGATTTCTAAAATTGAAAAATAAAGTATTGAAAATCAATTATTTAATAAATTTTGGTTCCTAATGCAGCATGGATTTTATTACTTCTAAAACTTGGCTTAATTGGGTTGCATCCTGTCCACCCGCTGTTGCTAAGGTTTTTTGACCACCACCACCGCCTTTAATGAGTGGGGCTATTTTTTCTTTAATAATTGCAGGTGCCTGCCAATTTTTAGTATTCGCTAAATTTTCGCTTATGGCTAAAGCAACACTTGCTTTTCCGCCAGTTTCTGCAGTTAAAATAACAAGCGCATTTTCATGCATTGCGCAAAGTTGATTTGCTAATTTTTTTAAATGATCTCCACTACTAATTTGTAATTGAGCACCTATAAATTGAGTATCCTTAATATTTTCGAAAGCGTTTTTATAAGTTTCAAATAATTCATTTATAAGTAACGCTTCTTGACTCTCTAATTTTTTACTTAAATCTTTTTGACTTCCCTGAACGGATGCAATGGTATCATTTAAAACATCCACACTGGAGTTTTCATTCCATTCAGGTGCAATGAAATTCGTATTCAATTTTGCAGCGATACTTGCACAGGCTTCTGTCAATTGAATAATTTGCTTGTGCAATTTTTCATTTACTTGTGTTAAGTATCTTGCAGCTGCATCGCCCACCACTGCTTCTACTCTTCTTACGCCAGCCGCTACGGATGCTTCTGCTTTTAAAATAAAATTACCTATTTCACCTGTATGTCCTACATGGGTTCCACCACATAATTCAATGGAATAAGCAGGATCCATAATAACAACACGTACTTTATTACCATATTTTTCGCCAAACAAAGCCATTGCCCCTAATGCAATTGCTTCATCTTTACTCATTTCGTTGATGATTACAGGAACATTTTCTTTTATTTTTTCATTCACTATTTTTTCAACAGATGCTATTTCGGAATCTGTCATTTTTGCAAAATGTGAGAAGTCAAAACGTAATTGTTCGGCATTTACTAAACTTCCTTTTTGCGCAACATGTTTACCTAATACACTTCTTAATGCTGCATGCAATAAATGTGTTGCAGAGTGATGCTTAGTAGTATTGGTTCTTAAAGTTAGGTCAACCGTTGCTTTTACTTTAGTTCCAATTGTAGCAGGTAATGTATCCGTATAATGAATGAATAAGTTATTTTCTTTTTTTGTATCCGTTACTTCCACTACCGATCCATCTTCAAAAGTTAATGTTCCTTTATCGCCAACCTGACCTCCACTTTCTGCATAAAAAGGAGTAGCAGCTAATATTAACTGATATCCTTCTTTGCCTTTTGCTTTAACATTTCTATATTTTATTAAAGAGGTATCGGCCTGTATGTGTGTATAACCAATAAATTCAGTAGGTATTTCTTCTCCAACTAAAATCCAATCGCCCGTATCTACTGCAGTAGCTGCTCTACTGCGGTCTTTTTGTTGCTTCATTTCTGTTTCAAATCCAACCTCGTCTACGGTTAATTCATTTTCACTTGCAATTAAACGGGTTAAATCTACAGGGAATCCATAAGTATCAAATAACTCAAAAACTAATTTACCTTCAATGCTTGCTCCTTTTGGATGGGTACTTATAATATCATCCATTCTTTTTAATCCCTTTTCCAAAGTTCTTAAAAATCCTTCCTCTTCCTCCTTTACTACTTTGGTTACAAAATCAAGTTGTGCATTTAGTTCAGGAAAAACTTTTTCAAATTGTTTTGCAAGCGTTGGCATTAATTGATGTAACAAAGGATGTTTGTAATCTAAATAAGAGTAGTAATATCTTACTGCTCTTCTTAATATTCTTCTAATTACATAACCTGCCCCTGTATTAGACGGCAATTGACCATCTGCAATGGTAAAAGCAATGGCTCGAATATGATCGGCGATGACTCTAAATGCAACTGCTTCTTTGGTATCACTAAAGTCATAGGTCTTTCCTGTAATTTGGGCAACTATGTGAATGGTGCCTGTAAACACATCTGTATCGTAATTACTTTTCTTTCCTTGAATAACACGCACCAATCTTTCAAAACCCATACCCGTGTCCACATGCTTTGCAGGTAAGGGTTCTAGGCTGCCATCCTTTTTGCGATTATATTGTATAAATACATTGTTCCAAATTTCAATTACTTGTGGGTGGTCTTTATTGACTAAATCGCGACCTGGAATTTTTGCGATTTCTTCCTCGCTGCGCATATCCACATGAATCTCACTACAAGGACCGCAAGGGCCAGTGTCGCCCATTTCCCAAAAATTATCTTTTTTATTTCCATAAATAATTTTTTCTTCAGGCACCCATTTTCTCCACTCTTCTAGCGCAATACTGGAAGAGGGTAAATTTTCTGCAGGGTCTCCTTCAAAAACGGAAACATATAAACGAGCAGGATCTAATTTGTATATTTTAGTTAATAATTCCCAACTCCAAGATATGGCTTCGGGTTTAAAATAGTCACCAAAACTCCAGTTACCCAACATTTCAAACATGGTATGATGATAGGTGTCTACACCTACTTCTTCCAAGTCATTGTGCTTTCCACTTACACGCAAACATTTTTGTGTATCTGCAATTCTTGGATGGGTAGGCTCCTGATTGCCCAAGAAAAAATCTTTAAATTGATTCATGCCCGCATTGGTAAAAAGCAATGTTGGATCATTTTTTATTACGATAGGGGCCGAGGGTACAATCGCATGCCCCTTGGATGCAAAAAAATCTAAAAACTGTTGTCTAATTTCTGAACTGGTCATCATGGATGGGAATTTTAAGCTATTTCTTCCTTAAAAAGCTATATTTGTAATGTTTTTTAAGGAGCTTCAAAGGTAAGGAAATAGGCTCTTTTTTAATGATTTGGACCCAAATATCAGCCAAGAGAAATGAAGAAAATCAAATATTTCTTTAATACACATACCCTTCGATTTGAAAAAGTGGAGGTTCCCTTACGTGTGCGCCTCTTGCAAATGTTTGGTTTTATTATTGCCTCGATAACAACGGCCATTATTATTGTAATTCTTATTTTTCAATACATCGATTCTCCAAAAGAAAAATTACTTCGTCAGCAAAATGAAGCATATAAGGCTAATTATAGCGTTTTGCAAGATCGTGTTAAACAATTGGAGTTGCAAATGCTGGAATTGGAAAATAGGGACAACGATGTATATAGATCTATTTTTGAAGCCGATCCTATTCCGGACAGTGCGCGCTTAAAACTAATGGAAGCCAAAAAAGAAGTGTTATCTATTCAAAATTTAACGAGTACCGAATTAACCGATAATATGGCAGCTCAATTAAATAAACTTAGTTTGAGGGTTAAATTTCAAGACAGCTCTTATGTAGAAATCAATGATATGGTAAAGAACAAAGAAAAATTGTTAAGAGCCATACCTGCTATACAACCGGTTAGTAATAAGGACTTAAATAGAATTGGAAGTAGTTTTGGTTATCGAATAGACCCCATTTATAAGAATATTAGAATGCATCAGGGTTTAGATTTTACTGCACCAGCCGGAACCCCTATTTATGCTACTGCAGATGGGGTTGTAGAAGTTGCCGGATTTAGTGCAGATGGTTATGGAAACAAAGTAGTCATTAACCATGGGTTTGGTTATCAAACCCTTTATGGGCATATGGTAAAAGTAAATACCAACGCAGGTCAAAAAGTTACTAGGGGACAAGTTATTGGTTACATTGGAAGTACTGGTAAAAGTACCGGACCACATTGCCATTACGAGGTTATTAAAAGAGGAACCAAGGTGGATCCTATTTATTATTTTTATAATGATCTTACGCCTGAACAATTTGATCGTATCTTAAAAGCAGCTGCTAACAATAAGCAAAGTTTAGATTAGGCAACACAATTACCTGAGCATAAATGTGGCAGTATTAGATGAGTACAATCGGAAGCTTGTGGTGTTTAGCTACTGTGGTCCGAAATAATTTTCCAGCCCTCTTTTGTTTTCTTAAATACCAAAGTATATACACCGTTAAGGTCACCTACCGTTCTTTTTAAAAACCATTTTCCGATTACAAAATAATAGTTAGCACTAAGCGGCTTCATGCTTACAATTTCAAAATTCAACTTACCCATATGACTTTTGTCGGGGTAGTTTTTTTTATAATTTTTTAATGTGTTTTCATATCCATAAGTAGCCCCCGATTTCCCAATAAACACAAGACTATCACTGTGTAAATAGCCAACCATAAATGAGTCTAAATTGCCGCTGTTCCAATATTTAATTTGGTTATCTAAAATACTTTGAATGGCTTTGATATTTTCTCTTTCATCTGTTGCAATAACAAAGCACTCTATAGGACCCGCTTTTGTAGTATCGTTGTTTTGTGCATTTAAAGTATGTGCAAATAAAATGACTATGAATGGGATAATTTTTTTCATATGGTTAATTTGAATAGAGTCAAAAGTTAAGATAAATAAATAAATCTCCCTAATTTGTGGCATGAGTTATAAAACACATTTACAAAAGGATCTAAAACTAGCTGCGCTTTTAAAGGAAGATACGCATGCATTAAAGCGTCGCAAAAATATCCCAATCCGATTAATAGCTAGTATTGTAAGTCAGCAGCTTAGTACGAAAGTGGCTAAGATTATATTTGATCGATTCTTGGGTTTATATAATGGTAAGGAGCCAAGTTGTGAGGAGGTATTGGCAATCGACCCTGCTGTTTTAAGAAGTATTGGCTTAAGTAATTCTAAAGTGGCCTATGTGCAAAATGTAGCCCAGTTTTTTTTAGACCATGGAATAATGGATAAGCAATTGTATAAAATGGAACCCGAAGCTGTGATTGAATTGCTTACGCAAATTAAAGGGGTAGGGAGATGGACAGTTGAAATGTTATTGATGTTTAGTTTAGGGCATGAAAATGTTTTCGCCGTGGATGATTTAGGTATTCAGCAGGCCATGATCAAATTGTATAAAATTAAATTTGAGACCAAAAAAGAATTACAATTAAAGATGCTTAAAAAATCGGAAAGCTGGTCTCCTTTTAAAAGCTATGCCTGTTTGCATTTATGGAAATGGAAGGATACCCAAGCGCCTGTTTAATTTAAAACATAGCTAAATCGTAAGTATAATTAAACGGAGTTTCTGGCGGCATTAATCACTCCAAACATGGTTCTTGTTAATAGCTTTTCATAGGAAGCTTTTAATTCAGCATCTAGGTTGGGTTCTTGTACTTGGCATAATGCAAATTGCTGAATAGTAAGTAGTGGTAGTACTATTTTATCTCTTAGTAAAATGGAATACTTTCCAAGTGTATCGTTTTCCATTAAACTATTGGTATTGCTAAGTTCTAAATACAGTTGTGTGGTAAGTTTAAATTCTTCTTTAATCATATTCCAAAGGGCACTATAGGAAGGGTCTTTGTCTATAAACTTTGAAATTGCAAAACTCGATTTAACCATACTCATCATACTATTATCAATCAGTGTTTTGAAAAATCCAATTGTATTAAATAAAGATTGCACTTCTTTCCATTGTCCTTTTTCTTTTAACACCTGCAATGCAGTACCTACCCCATAAAATCCAGGTACATTTTGTTTTAGTTGGCTCCAACTTCCAACAAAAGGTATAGCTCTAAGATCTTCAAATTTTAAAGTATCTCCTGCACCTCGCTTTGCAGGACGGCTTGCAATATTGCTTTTGCTATAATAATTAAGTGGGCTAAATTTTTGCAAATAAGGTAGGAATAATGGATGCTCCTTTAGTTGTTGATAGGCATGATAACTTATATTGCCAAGCTCTTCCAAAACCAGTCGGTCTTGGCTAGTCAACTGTAGTTTAGTATCCGCAAATAATTCATGGCTAACGCCAGCGCTTAACAATTGTTCTAAATTGTATTTTGAAGATTGTATTGTCCCAAAATTGGAGGTAATGGTTTGTCCTTGAATGGTTATTTGTATCTCGTCATTTTCAATTTGGTTGCCCATGGAAGCATAAAACTGATGTGTTTTACCTCCACCCCTGCTTGGTGGTCCTCCACGGCCATCAAAAAATTTAACAACAATATTATTTTTTCTAGAAATTTTTGTGAGTGATTCCTTTGCTTTATAAATACGCCAGTTGGCTTGTAAATAACCACCATCTTTGGTTCCGTCACTAAAGCCAAGCATAATGGGTTGTTGACTTTTCCTTGCCTTTAAGTGTGCCGAAAATAAAGTGTTGTCATATAAGCGACTCATTATTTCTTCGGATGCACTTAAATCGTCGATGGTTTCAAATAAAGGAACAATGTCCACATTAGATAATGTTTCATCCCAACCACAAAGTTTAAACAAGGCATATAATTCCATTACGTTTACTTCGGATTGACAGTTACTAATAACATAACGGTGACAACCTTTTATTCCATTCATGGTTTGCACTTGAGCAATTGCATAAATACTTTCAATGGTATCTTTGCTGATGGTTTCGGTAAGCAAAGTGGGATCTATTTTCTCGGCTATTTTCTCTAAATAAGTTATTTTTTGTTCAGGATTCAAGCTGGTATAGTTATCAGGCAAAAAGCCAATTCCCTTTTGTGCTTTTATAGTAGCATGTACATCTAATAAAACCTTTGTATGTATGCGACTATCCTGTCTTATGTCTAATGATGCGAAATGGGTGCCAAAGATTTTGACCTTATTTAACAAGCTATCTAATTTGGATAAATAAAGTAAATGATTTTCGTCCTTTATTTTTTGTCTTATGTTTGTAAGACAATCTATTATTTCTTCAGTAGAAATAGGTTTGCTTTGATCCGGTCTAAAAACATTTTCATACAAATGTTCTTCCAAGGACGCCAATAAAACATCCACGCCTGCAAAGGTTAGTTTACGTTTTAATTTTCTCACATCTCTATAATAACAGACTATTATACTGCTTCTTAAAGCTTGGGCAACTTTTATAGTAGTTGCGGCATTTACAAAAGGGTTGCCGTCACGGTCCCCACCAGGCCAAAATCCTAATTCAATAAATGGGTTGGCAGCTTCATAATTATTATCAAATACATCTCGCACAATGGTGTCATAAATTGTCCCTATAGAATGATAAAAAATATTTTCTAAATACCACATTAAGTTCAAGGCTTCATCTGTTGGGGTAGGTTGTTTCTTGTTAAAGAAAGGGGTTAATCCAAGTTGCTGAATATAATGGTTAATAGTATTGTAATCATTTTTGGCAATTGCTTCACCCATATCATGAATAATTCCCAAGACACTGGATGGATAAAACTGAGTAGGGTGTGCAGTGAGTACAATTCTTACTTTAAAATCAGTAAGTTTATTTCTTAATGATTGTATTTTACCGCTAAAAGCAGCTTCTCTTATGAGTGCTTTAATGCTTCCAGTACCTTCCATATCATTCACTGTAGTAAAAGCTGCATCCTCAATCGCATCAAATAAAACAACCTGTCTTTCCATGTATTGTACATATTTAAACAAGTGGTCTATTTTTTCTTTCTCCGAATTTACTTCGGTATGCTGCTTAAAAAAATAATCAATTATTTCAACTGGAGATTTTTCTTTTGCATATCCTTCGTCACAGGTTTGTAATAGGATAGGTAATAATACACCCACATTAGCAATACCTGAATAAGGTAGGGCCGCAAACAGACTATTATAAATAATATATTTATCTGAAACGTTACGTCTGAATTGTCCTGAAAAGTGATTGCTTGAGCTGGCCATGATTTATAGTTTAAAGATACTATAAATTAAATGAAAATGCCTTGAAACCCTTATCCCTATTGATTCCTAATGAATGTTTGTTTTAAATAGCATTGGGATGATTAAAGGTAGGGTACTGAATATCATGATAAAAAGCATAGGTCCAATTTGCAGTTAAACCTTGTTCCCACCACAATTGTCTCCATTCCATTGCTCTTTTACCATCCATATCATATTTGGCAACAAACTTTGATTTCATCTGTTGTAATTGAGGGGCTTCATCTCCTCCAAAGAAAAAAATGCTATCTGCTTCTTTAATCCATGCTACTTGATGATACTTACTATGTCCCGATGTTAACTTATAATGAATTAAATTATCTATTATTCCTTCATCTTCCTCTAGCCAAACTACGCCGCTAAAATCTGCTAATATTTGTACCTGTTCTGCTAAATAGGAAGCACTTGTCCCACTCACTGCCAAATCATATTCTCTTTTTTGTACATAATATTTTGCATAGGGAAAGCTAATGAAACGCTCTTTATGTAAGGGATGTATATAACTAATTCCTCCTGCATGGTCCTTGTGTAAATGACTCATAAAAACCTTGGTTACACTAGAGGGGTCAATGCCTAATTGCATTAAATGATCATGTAATTGTAAATTACCACTTGCGTTAAAATATCCCAATCCTGTATCAAATAATACAATCTCATGATCTGTGACCACTACAAAGGGTTGAATTTCTACTAGTAAACTTCCTTTGGGACGATTCTGCAGATTTTCAGTAGCCGTATCAAAAGGCACAAAAACCTTAGTATGGTCAATCGTAAAGCTGCCTTCTGATAATGGATAAATACGCATATAAATGAATTAACGTAAAACCATTTGACGATCGGCATCTAATCTTAATAGTACAAATACCAATACGGTGAAAGTTAATAGGGAGGAACCTCCATAACTAATTAAAGGAAGTGGAATTCCTACAACAGGAAATAAGCCAATGGTCATGCTAATATTAACAGCGATATGAAAAAAGAAGATCCCTACAACACTATATGCATATACACGTGAAAAGGTACTTCTTTGTCTTTCGGCGATTCGAATAAGTCTAAACAAGAAAAATAAGTACAATCCTAAAAAAGTAAAAGTACCTACAAATCCAAAAGCTTCCCCCAGTGAGGTGAAAATAAAATCGGTATTTTGTTCTGGCACATACTTTCCTCTAGTTTGAGTTCCTTTTAAAAATCCTCTTCCCCAAAATCCACCGGATCCAATGGCTATCTTACTTTGCTTTACATTGTAGTCGTCTGGTTTTTTACCTTTTTTCTTTTCTGCAGTGGCAGCCGATTTTTTATTTTGACTACAATCATATTCTTTTCCAACCATACTATATATACGTGTGCTTTGATAGCATTCAAATACGTTATTAAAAATATAGGGAACTACATATCGAATACTTCCAAAACAAACTGCCCAAATTCCAAGCACTACAAATATTTTGAACTTATTACGCTTAAATCGTTTTATCATACTTAAAATAAATAAGCCACTTATCCCAGTTATGATCATTGATAATATAGACGGCTCAATAAGTAATGTTGCAATAACTAATATGGCAAAAGATAAACCTACTATTAATATGAGTGGAGGCAAACCTTCACGATACATTGCAAAAATAAATGCACTGTAAACCAATGCCAATCCCATTTCATGCTGCATAATGGAAAGTGCGGCAGGTAAAGCAATCATGGCAAATGCTATTAGCTGAGATTTTAGCCGTGTAAAATCGGTTTCTGGTTTTGCAATATACTTGGCAATGATAAGGGCGGTGAAAATTTTACACAGCTCGGCAGGTTGCAAATTAAACCCGCCTGCGATGGGTATCCAACTTTTGGAACCGTTAATATTTTTACCAATAACAAAAGTGGCAAGCATTAATAAAATTCCTCCTCCATATAAAATATTAGCTAAAGCAGTAAATACCTTACTATCCAGTAACAAAATAAATATGCCAATGAAACTACAAAAGATAGCAAAGTAAATTTGCTTGCTATAACTATTTTTTCCAGCAATTAAGGAACTACTCCAATTCCCATTTGGGTTGTACTCCACCATAAAAATGCATAGGATCCCAATGGCAATCATTGCAAAATAAAGAATGATGACAGCCAAATCGGTCCCTTTTGAAAAGCTATTTTGGTTAGGTGTTGTGGTTGACATTTTTAGGACGGGTTATCTTTTTTTTCTTTTTTTGAAGTATTGCTGCGCTATCTTTTTTTAGGCTTGAACGCTTTGGCGATGTAGGCTCATTTTTACTGGTAGCACTGTCGACTACTTTTTTGATAGTGTCTTGCACTTTTGGCTTTGGCTTGTATTCCGAAACCATTTCCATATCCCAAACGTCTCCTAATTCATCATTTTGGTATTCATCAATTGGTTTTAGTCTGTCTGACTTATTTTTAATATACCAATCTTTAATAGATTGTGGCATTAGATCCACTTTAGCCAATTCATCTGATTTTTTAGCACTTTCAGGAGTAAGGGTGTCGTTCAAATATTTTTCCATTAGTAAAGTGCTAATAGGTCCTGCCCAGGTAGCACCATATCCTGCATTTTCTACGACTACTGCTACAGCTACTTTTGGATTTTCTTTGGGTGCAAAACATACAAAAATAGAGTGGTTTTCTCCATGTGGGTTTTGTGCCGTTCCGGTTTTTGCACAATATTCATGTCCTGGTAATTTCACGCCATTGGCTGTACCATAAACGGTTACGTCGTGCATTCCTTCTTTAATGATTTTAAATATATCACTTGATATTTTAGTAACATCTTGTTTGGTTCTGTATTTTGATAAAACAGCTTTGTCTTCTTTATCTTCTTCTTCAATACTATCCACAAAATGTGGGGTATAGTAATAGCCTTCATTTGCAATTAAAGCCATTGAATTAGCTAATTGCAAAGGGGTTGCTGTCATTCTATCTTGTCCAATACCCAACGTAAGCATATAACAACTATTCCAAGAGGTTGGATTTCCAAAGTCTTTATTGTAGGCAGCCGTATCCGGAATGTTGGCTTTGTTTTCACTTGGCAAATCAATTCCTAATTTTCTGCCCAAACCAAAACTATTTACATATTCTTTCCATTTAATATACCCCGCTTTCGCATTTCCATATTTAGGATTGTCAATGGCCATTCTAAATACTTGTAAAAAGTAGGAATTACAAGAATTGGCCAATGCAACTTGTAAATTGGCGGCATGTCCTGCATTAGAGTGTGTACATTTTCGAGGATCCCCACAGGCATTATAAGAACCATAACAATTGTATCCGTAGCCAGGTGAAATTAATCCTTCGTCTAGAGCAATTAAAGCACCCATGGGTTTGAATGTAGATCCTGGAGGATATTGTCCTTTAATAGCACGATTATATATAGGACGAGCTGTATCGGTAAGTAAGGTGCCGATAGTTCTTCTTCTTTGATTTCCTGTTAATAAATTTGGGTTATAACCTGGGCTTGAAGCCATCGCTATCACACCGCCCGTTTTAGGATTTAATACAACTGCGCTTCCAATTTTATTTTGTAATAACTTCTCAGCCAATTGTTGCACTTCTACATCCATCGTCGTATAAAGGTTTCTTCCTGCAACTGCTACGGTATCAAATTGTCCTTTTTCAAAGGCACCTTGTATTTTTCCTTTATTATCTCTTAAATATCTTTTTACACCTCTTTGACCCATGAGTACATCCTCATATTGTTTTTCCAGTCCGGTCATACCAGCATAGTCCCCCATTTCGTAACCGTCTGTTTCATGCTTTTGTAAAAAGTTAATATCTACTTCCGCCACATAACCTAATACATGGGCAGCTGTATTATAGGGGTAGTTTCTTATGGATCTTTCGGATAAAGAGAAGCCAGGAAAGCGATATAAATTTTCAGTTAACTGTGCATACAACTCGGGGGTAAGAAAGGGTTCAAATACACCCACTTTCACTCTTGAGTTTTTCACAATTACATCAATCATTCTTTTGATATACTCCTCTTTGTCAATTTTTAAAATTTCACAAAGCGCAGCAGTATCTACCCCTTTTGCTTCATTGGGTATAACAACTAAATCGTAGCTAATTGTATTTTCGAGCAGCGCGCGTTTTTTGCGATCATAAATAATACCTCTGTCCGGATAAATAATTTTTCTAAAAATGGCATTATTATCTGCGGCTAGTTTATATCGATTGGAAAAAATTTGTAAACTAATTAATTGACCAACTATAATGGCAACAACTACACCAATTATTATTTGAATAATACCACTTCGGTTTGAATTATAAAGTGCCATGAATTATCTTTTTAACTTTCGACGGTTCATAAGCAATTCAACTACAAAAATTAAGAGCACGCTCATTAAAGTGGTGGAAATTACTTTTCCAATAAAGTAGCTGAAGCTTCCAAACTGCAACCATTCCAATAAAACTAAATAAAAATGATGTACAAAAGTAATAATGATCACATATACAAAATAGGGGCCCCAGCCCATGGAACCTACACTAGGCTCTTTGGTTACTTCTTCCGAAGTTTCCTGTGCCAATAACAAATTAAGAATGCTTGGTCTTACATAGCCTATTAATGTTCCCGCTGCTGTGTGTAAGCCGGGTGTATTGGTAAAAATATCTAAACAGTAACCCAATAAAAATCCAAGAACCGTTAGGGTAAGGCGGCTCGTTCCAAAAGGCAACCACAAAATAAAAGTAAAATAAAGGTAGGGTGTGATGTATTGATGCAAGGGAGGGATTTCGTTCAAGATGATAATTTGTATCAATAAGAACAAAACAAAACGAATGCTATTTTTTAAAATATTATTCATTGTTGGCCTCCGTTTTTTCTAGTTGTCTTTGCTCGTCCATTCTTCGATTGTCCACCAGGTAAACATATTCTAAATTAAAGAAGTTGGTAGCGGCTTTAACATTTAAGGTTAAGAAATTGCTAGATGGATCTTTTACAATACTAGTTACTTTACCAATCATTAATTGTGCAGGGAAATTACTAGAGTAGGGACTGGTAAGCACTGTATCCCCAATCTTAGGCGCTGCACTTTTTGAAATATTCTTAAGTACCAAGGTATAAGGGTCGTTTCCTTCCCATTCTATACTACCTGCAATTTTATCTCGCTTTAACATGGCACTTACCTTACTGTTCCTATGCAGCAGGCTCATTATTTTGCTATAGTTGTCGTTGACTTCTACTACGATACCCACTATACTTCCGTCAGGACTAATGGCGGCCATGTCTTTTCTAATACCTTGTTTGGAGCCTCTTTCCACCCACACATAATTTTTTTGAAGTGTGAAAGTATTTCCAACCACTTTAGCAGGGTAGTAAAAAAATTTACGAACTACCTCTACACTATCTTTTCTTAAAACTAAAGTGCCTGATTTTTTACTCGTGTCAACACTGACAAAATTTTGCGCCAATTGATTTCTTAATGAAACATTTTCTGCAACCAACCTCGCATTGGTTTCCTTTAGACTAAAAAAGTAAGCCCATTTATTATAATAGCCATTTACGTTTCCAGCTACTTGATTGATCCATGATCCAAAAAAAGCTTCATGCGATTTGCTGTAAGAAGACAGCATCACCAATGACACAATTTGAAGTATCAGAAAAGTAAAAAAAGTAAGATTTTGTCTTATGAACCCAATGATATTCTTCAAGCGTGAAAACTTTTTATCTCATGATGAAAGGGAAACGTTGATAATTTTTCAACGCAATTCCTGTACCACGTACAACACTCTTTAATGGATCTTCTGCAACATGTACTGGTAATTTAATTTTTGCACTTAATCTTTTATCAAGACCACGTAGTAAAGATCCACCACCTGTAATGTACAAGCCACGACGATAAATGTCGGCAGCTAATTCGGGAGGAGTAGTTTCTAAAGCTTTTAAGATAGCCTCTTCTATTTTAAAAATACTTTTATCTAATGCTTCTGCAACTTCCTGATAAGACACCATGATTTGCTTAGGAATGCCTGTTACCAAGTCTCTTCCGTTCACTGGCATATCGTCCGGTGGGTTATCTAAATCTTTTAAAGCAGCACCCACATGAATTTTAATTTGCTCTGCAGTGCGCTCACCAATTAACAAACTATGGTAACGTCTTAATGCTTCCATAATGTCTGCAGTGAACTCATCACCTGCAACACGTATACTTTGATCGCATACAATTCCTGCTAATGCAATTACGGTAATACCTGTTGTACCACCGCCAATATCAATAATCATATTTCCAACTGGCTCTTCTACATCAATACCAATACCTAATGCAGCTGCCATAGGTTCGTGAATCATATACACTTCTTTTGCACCTGCTTGCTCTGCACTATCACGTACTGCTCTTTTTTCAACTTCGGTAATAGAAGAAGGAATACAAATAACCATTCTCCAACTTGGAGGAAACAATGGCTTCTTTGGATAAATCATTTTCATTAGCTCACGGATCATTAATTCCGCAGCATTAAAGTCTGCAATAACTCCATCTTTTAATGGACGAACTGTTTTAATACTTTCGTGTGTTTTTTCGTGCATCAATAATGCTTTCTTTCCAACACCTAAAACTTCCTTCATGTTATTGCGGTTCAATGCAATAATTGAAGGTTCGTTAACAACTACTTCATCGTTATGAATAATTAACGTATTTGCGGTACCCAAGTCCATTGCAATTTCTTGGGTAAAAAAATTAAATAAGGCCATTATTGTTCAGTATTTAGATATACAATTTGAATGTAACAAAATTCACTTAAAATACTTGAACTACAAAGCTTTTTAAGAAATGTGTATTAATATTTTTTTTAAGGAATTAGGATTCAAATTCGTATCCTATATCTCTTCTAAAATACATGCCTTCAAATTGAATCTTGGAAAGTGCATCTTGAGCCGTTTTTACAGCTTCTTTTAAGGAGCTTCCTTGAGCAGTAGCTGTTAAAACGCGACCCCCTTTTGTGACAATGGCATTGTCCTTAAACCCAGTGCCAGCTTGGAATATAAGCACTCCTGGTGTATTTGAAGTTTCATTCAAACCCTGAATTGTAAAGTCTTTATGGTAAGCGCCTGGATAACCTCCACTCACCGCCATTACCGTTGCAAAAGCAGCTGTATGGTATTCAATGTTTACGTCTTCCAAAGTTCCATTATCAGCGGCGGCTAATAAGCTTACTAAATCGGTTTGTAAACGGGGTAGAATTACCTCGGTTTCGGGATCACCTAAACGACAATTATACTCAATTACATAAGGTTCACCACCACAATTCATTAATCCAAAAAATACAAAGCCTTTGTAAACGAGATTTTCAGACTTTATACCTGTAATGGTAGGCTTAATAATCTTTTCTTCCACTTTCTTCATAAATACCTCATCCATAAATGGAACGGGACTTACACAACCCATTCCGCCGGTATTTAAGCCTGTATCACCCTCGCCAATGCGCTTATAATCCTTGGCATGACCAATGATTTGATAAGAAAACCCGTCAGTTAAGGCAAAAACACTCACTTCAATTCCTTCTAAAAACTGCTCAATGACAACTTTAGAACTGGCTTCCCCAAATTGCTTGTTTTGGATCATTTCCTCAAAACTTGTAAGCGCCTCTTGATGTGTAAATGCAATAATAACGCCCTTCCCAGCAGCCAATCCGTCTGCTTTTAAGACTATTGGAAGGGTATGGTTTTTAATATATTCAACACCTTGCTCGTAATTTGCGTGGGTAAATTCGGCATAGGAAGCAGTTGGAATAGCATGTCTTTGCATGAAATGCTTGCTATATGCCTTACTTCCCTCCAATTGAGCGGCTTCGGCCGAAGGGCCAATGACATTGATATGAGCAGTTGACTCGTCCTTTAAAAAATAATCATAAATGCCATTTACCAATGGATCCTCTGGTCCAACCACAATTAAATCTATGGCATTTTCAAGTGCGCAGTTTTTGAGTCCTACAAAATCATTTACTTGCACCGGGATATTGGTGCCAATGCTTGCTGTACCTGGGTTCCCAGGCGCGATAAACAAATTATCACAGTGATGACTTTGTGCCATTTTCCAAGCCAAAGCATGTTCTCTTCCACCACTACCAACAAGTAAAATATTCATATATATAGGTTTGCCCCACGAAAGTAAAAATTATTGAAGGGATTTTATTAATTTGGGTCAATTAAATACAATTGAATATGTCAGCAGCAGCAGAAAAACACCCAAAAGGCCTATACGTCTTGTTTGCAACGGAAATGTGGGAACGATTTAACTATTATGGCATGCGCGCTATTTTGGTTTTATTTTTAACCAAGGCATTGCTTTTTGATAAAATTTTTGCATCACAAGTTTACGGTAGCTATACCGGTTTAATTTATTTAACTCCATTATTAGGAGGATATATAGCAGATAGATACTGGGGGAATAACCGATCTATTATTGCGGGAGGCTTAGTTATGGCTATCGGAGAATTTATATTGTTTTTTTGTGGTAATTTTTATGACAATGCCGCAATTGCTACTCCATTATTTTATACCGGATTGGGATGTATGATTGCTGGCAATGGTTTTTTCAAGCCCAATATTTCCAGTATGGTAGGTCAATTGTATCCTAAAGGAGATTCCAAAATTGACGCGGCTTATACTATATTTTATATGGGTATTAATACCGGTGGCGCGTTAGGTCCAATCGTATGTGGATTTTTTGGAGACACGGGTGCCAAAGGAGATTTTAAATGGGCATTTTTTGCAGGCGGTGTTGCAATGCTTTTAAGTGTTATAACCCAAATAACTTTTCAAAAAAAGTACTTAGTGAATGCCGAAGGTAAGTCGGTAGGAGATGCTCCAAAAGAGGCACCTGCATTTTTTCAAAAAATCCCAGTGATGGTTGGATTCTTATTTTTAATTTCTTTAGTAACCATTGCTTTGGTATATATAGATATTAAAGTAGTAAGCTATTTATTTTGGTTGCTACTTGCTTGTATATTATTTATTGCCTTTATTATTTTTTCTGATAAATCTTTAGATCTTATACAAAAGAAAAAGGTAGCTGTATTATTTACGGTTTCCTTTTTTGTCATCTTTTTTTGGAGTGCATTTGAACAAGCAGGTGCTTCCTTAACATTTTTTGCTTCCGAAAATACACAAAGAGATTTGAGATTTTTTGTGGTGCCAACCAGTTTCTTTCAATCCTTAAATTCTATTTTCGTTGTCACATTAGCGCCTTTGGTGGCGTGGGTTTGGATTAAATTAGGCAAAGTAAATAAAGAGCCTTCTTCGCCTTTTAAAATGGCTATGGGATTAATGCTTTTGGCATTGGGTTATTTATGGATTGCAACTGGAGTGAATGGAGTAGGTGCAGGCATTAAAGTAAGTATGATATGGTTAATTGGTATGTATATGATGCATACTTTTGGTGAACTTTGTTTATCACCCATTGGCCTTTCCTTATTTAATAAATTAGCGCCTTTTAAATTTGCTTCCCTGTTAATGGCCGTATGGTTTACTGCGAATGCATTTGCCAATAAATTAGCAGGTGTGTTTAGTGCATTGTATCCTGAAAACGGAAAAGTAACTTCATTCGCAGGTTATCATATAACCAACTTACATGAATTTTTTATGTTCTTTGTTTTCATGGCAGGCATTGCGTCTATTATTTTATTTTTCTTGTCTAAAAAATTAAAAGGGTTAATGGAAAACTAACCACCGCATTCATATTGTTAAAGCCTCGATTCATTCGAGGCTTTTTTTGTACCAGACACTTTTTACACCATTACAATTTATCGTTGGGTTGGCTCAGCTATTTATATTTCTAGTTACGCTATGCTCGAAAGGTCGTTACGGAATGATATGCCAATTGCTTTGCAATAACTTCAAAACAAAGCGTCAACAGAATGCTGAATTTAGCG
This sequence comes from Bacteroidota bacterium, assembly GCA_947453145.1. Classification (GTDB taxonomy): domain Bacteria; phylum Bacteroidota; class Bacteroidia; order Chitinophagales; family Chitinophagaceae; genus Sediminibacterium. The sequence continues at coordinate 51,193 of CANGFA010000002.1, read as the reverse complement.
GCCATGGCAATGGTGAAGCATGTGGTGATGCTTTGTTTAAATTTTTGCTAATATATACATTGTATATAAAAGCAATACCTACAGCATTCCTTTTACAATTTCATCCACTACGCCTGGATCAAGTAAGGTAGATGTATCTCCTAAATTACTGGTTTCACCTTCGGCTACTTTTCGAAGAATGCGGCGCATGATTTTGCCTGATCTTGTTTTAGGTAAGCCCGATACAAACTGAATTTTATCTGGTTTTGCAATAGGGCCAATAATGCGTGTTACCGTTTGCAAAATATCTTTACGCACCATATCGCCTGTTCCATGTGTGTCTTGGCCATGTGATCCAGTATATATAACATATGCATAAATGCCTTGTCCTTTAATATCATGCGGATAGCCCACTACCGCGCTTTCTACTACGCCTGCGTGCATATTAATGGCGTTTTCTACTTCGGCAGTACCAATACGGTGTCCACTCACATTTAATACGTCGTCTACACGGCCGGTAATCCTAAATTGTCCTTCCTCGTTTCTTAAAGCGCCATCTCCTGTGAAATATAAATTTTCATAAGTTGCAAAATAATTAGTGCGACATCTTTCATGATCACCGTAAGTGGTCCTTAAAATCGCTGGCCAAGGTTGAGTGATACACAAATTTCCACGATACAACGTTTCTTCTTTTTCTGTAATCTCATTGCCCTTATCGTCTACCAATATTGCTTTTACACCTGGCATTGGATAGGTTGCCCAGCCTGGTTTTCCGGGCGTAATGCCTGCCATATTCGAAATCATTATCCCGCCTGTTTCTGTTTGCCACCAAGTGTCTACGATGGGACATTTTTTCTTCCCAATATTTTCATCATACCAATGCCATGCTTCTTCATTTATAGGTTCACCCACTGTTCCTAAAACTTTTAAACTACTTAAGTCGTGATCCTTTACCGGGCCTAATCCAAAACCCATTAAAGAGCGAATGGCGGTTGGTGCCGTGTATAAAATATTTACTTTAAACTTGTCTATAATATCCCAAAAACGTCCAGCATCAGGGAAAGTAGGGATTCCTTCAAACATTAATGAAGTTCCTCCGGCGCTTAAAGGTCCATACACAATATAACTGTGTCCAGTAATCCATCCAATGTCGGCCGTACAAAAGAAAATATCGTTAGGTTGATATTGAAAAACATTTACAAAAGTGTAATTGGTATAAATCATATAACCTGCTACACTATGCACTACGCCTTTTGGTTTTCCAGTAGAGCCTGAAGTGTATAAAATAAATAAAGGATCCTCTGCATCCATTTCAACCGGAGCAACTAAAGGTAGGGCTTGGGTTTCCACTTTTTTAATTTCATCTTCCCACCAAACATCACGGCCTTTTAACATAGACACCGCTGTTCTAGTTCTAGTACAAACTATCACACGTTTAACTGTTTTATTGCCAATTAATGCATCGTCAATAACGGATTTTAAAGGAATGTCTTTTGCTCCTCTAAATGCTCCGTCACAAGTAATTATATATTCCGCTTTCGCATCTTCTAAACGGTCGGCAATACTTTGTGCACTAAAGCCTCCAAAAATAACGCTATGAATGGCGCCAATTCGCGCGCAGGCCAGCACCCCAATAGCTAGTTCTGGAATCATACCCATATAAACACAAACGCGGTCCCCTTTTTTAACCCCATTATTTAAAAGTACTTGTGCAAACTGGCAAACTTTTAAATGTAATTGTTTGTAGGTGATGATTCGATGGTGTTCTTCAGGATCATTGGGTTCCCATATCATGGCAGGGGTATCTCCATTTTTTTCTAAATGCCTATCCAAGCAGTTTTCTGTAATATTTAATTTTCCACCCTTAAACCATTGTATTTGTGGCGCAGAAAAATTCCATTCCAAGGTGGTGTCCCATTTTTTTTGCCAAGTAAATGTTTCTGCAATTTCATTCCAAAAGATCTCTGGAGTCTCAATACTTTTTTTGTAAGCCTCATGATACTGTTCAAGACTTTTAATTTGATAAGGGTAGCTCATAGGTAATCGTTATAAATAGATGTATCAAATTTACATTTTTTAAGCATAAATATTTAACTTGAATGATAACTGGAAAATTGATTGCTATGAATGCAGAAAATAAACAAAGCAGTATTGCTTTTGTCATTGGGGCGTCTTCGGTAGGAACCCTCATTGAATGGTATGATTTTTACATTTTTGGAATGTTAGCGACCATTCTTTCTAAACAATTTTTTCCTGCAGAAGCAGGCACGGCTGCACTTTTGAGTACTTTGGCCATATTTGCAGCTGGATTTATTGTTCGCCCTTTTGGTGCTTTGGTATTTGGTCGTTTAGGAGACCTTATTGGGCGCAAACATACTTTTTTACTCACTTTGGTTATCATGGGTGGTTCTACTTTTGCCATTGGTTTGGTTCCAGGGTTTAAAACCATTGGTTGGGCTGCACCCATTTTGGTTCTTGTTTTAAGATTATTACAAGGTTTAGCATTAGGAGGTGAATATGGCGGGGCTGCTACCTATGTTGCGGAGCATGCACCCAAAGGTCAGCGTGGATTTTGGACTTCTTGGATACAAACCACAGCTACCCTTGGATTATTTTTAGCACTTGGCGTTATTATTTTAATTAGATCTAATCAAGGGGTAGATAAATTTAGTGCAGAGTGGGGCGGTTGGAGATATCCATTTTGGATTTCCATATTATTAGTAGGTGTTTCAGTTTTAATTAGAATGCGAATGAGTGAGTCTCCTATGTTTTCTAAATTAAAGTCCGAAGGAAAAACATCGGCGAATCCTTTAAAGGAAAGTTTTGGAAATAAAGCTAATTTTAAAATGGTTTTATTGGCCTTGTTTGGTGCCGTGATGGGGCAGGGCGTTGTTTGGTATACGGGACAGTTTTATGCACAAAGTTTTATTGAAACAGTTTGTAAAATAGATTTTGTACAGTCTCGTAATATGATGTTGGTGGCTATATTAATGGCAACACCTTGTTTTGTGCTATTTGGTTGGTTAAGTGATAAAGTAGGTCGTAAATGGATTATGCTTTTAGGGATGTTATTAGCCATTTGCACTTATCGACCTATTTATAAAGAATTTATTGCCATTACATCTGCAGCCAATAGAGCAAATGTTGTTGATTACCGCGTTACAAAAGCAGGTCCTTTAATGCCCTTAGTGGACGTTAAGGATAAACATAAAATGTACATTAGACAAGTAATAGATACCGTTTATTTAGATGGTTCTGTTTTCAAATATACGATTACCGATACCTTAATTGGTTTTAATGAGTTAGGTGTTAATAGACCCATTAATTTAATTAACCCAACACTTATAAAATACAAATCACCTAAACCAAACGTAGTAATTGAAAAAACAATGGGCAGGTCGGCTACCTGGGATATGATATGGCTCATCTTTATACAAATTGTATATGTAACCATGGTATACGGTCCTATTGCTGCATTTTTAGTAGAGATGTTCCCAACTAAAATTAGGTATACATCCATGTCTTTACCCTATCATATTGGTAATGGCGTCTTTGGTGGATTGGTGCCTTTCCTTGGAACGCTTATTGTAGAATTTACTAAAACAACAGCCCAGCCAGCTGGAGATGTATTGGCTGGATTATGGTATCCTATAGGTGTAGCAACGGTTTGTTTGGTCATTGGGGCTATTTATTTGACAAATAAGATAGATAAAAATGTAATGGATTAATTCTTCTAAAAAAGATTGTATGAATAAGATCAAAAAAATATTAGGATTTGTTTGGATGGCTTTAGCACCCGCTATTATTTGCTTTTTAGTTTATGAAGCGTTTGCTAAAATTGGCACAGCAAAACCTACAGAAAAAGCAAACACCATTTTACAATGGGTTATTATATTAATTATTTTTACCCCCATTAGTATTGGGTTTTTTCTTTTTGGAAAATATGCGTCTTCCAATGAATATGCACATTTGCCTGAATCTTCGGAGGAGCTCTAAGATTAGCAAAAGGTTATGTAAGATTAGTTAAGTAATTTTGTTTATGGCATTAATTGTAAAAGGGCTCTGCAAAAAATATGAACAACAGGTAGCTGTTGATGATTTATCTTTCACTATAGAAAAAGGAGCGGTGGTTGGGTTTTTAGGACCCAATGGTGCTGGTAAGAGCACAACCCTTAAAATGATTGCTGGTTTTTTAACCCCCGATGCGGGTGAAGTAATTTTAAATGATATTTCAAATCAAAAAGATCCAATTGCATTTAAAAAATTAATTGGGTATTTGCCAGAAGCAAACCCCTTGTATGATGAAATGTATGTTAAGGAATACTTTTCTTTTTTAGCAGAAATGCACAAAATAGCATCCTCCAATCAGCGAATTCAAGAAGTGATAGCGTTGACAGGTTTGACTCCTATGCAGCAAAAAAAAATCGGGGAATTATCTAAAGGGTATAAACAAAGAGTGGGAATTGCCGCTGCCATAATGCATAAACCAGCTTTAATATTATTGGATGAACCCACTTCGGGATTAGACCCTAATCAGCTAACAGAAATAAGAGCCCTTATTCAAAATTTAAGTAAGGATGCCATTGTGTTATTTTCGACACATATTCTGCAAGAGGTTTCTGCCATTTGCTCTAGTGTGGTGGTTATACATCAATCAAAATTGGTTGCTAATACAAATATTGAGGATTTATTAAAACCTGCTCAACCAGCAGTGCGAGTTGTTTTTGATGAAGAGATAACGGCTTATTTATCAGATGCATTTTTCACTTCTTTTAAATTTGAACAAGTAGACAAACGTGTGTTAGTTGTCAAAACAAATAACATTCAGCAAGTAAAGAAAAGTATCTTAAATTTTGCATTAGATAAGGGCTTGAATATCCAATCCTTACAAACACAGGAAGCAAGTTTAGAAGAAATTTTCAAATTGCTTACCCATTAAAAAAAATGGGTGTAAATTGCGTTCTCAAACCGACTTAATTTTTTTAGAAAATAAATCATCAAACTATGAGTTACATTGTTGAAGTAAAAGCAAGACAAATTTTAGATAGCCGTGGAAACCCTACTGTTGAAGTAGACGTGTTAACCGACGAAGGTGCAATGGGCCGTGCTGCTGTTCCAAGTGGAGCAAGTACTGGTATTCACGAAGCAGTGGAATTAAAAGATAATGACAAAAAGAAATATTTAGGTAGAGGAGTTTTAAAGGCAGTAAAAAATGTAAATACTTTAATATCCGATAATATTGTTGGTTTTGATGTTACAGCGCAAGCTGCTATTGACCAAGTAATGATTGATTTAGACGGCACACCCAATAAGGCAAAATTAGGAGCGAATGCTATATTAGCAGTTTCAATGGCTGCTGCAAGAGCTGCTGCTGAAGAAGCAAACCTACCATTGTATCGATACATTGGTGGTACCAATGCAAGAACATTGCCTATGCCAATGATGAATATCTTAAATGGTGGAGCACATGCAGATAATAAAATTGATTTCCAAGAGTTTATGATTATGCCAGTTGGCGCTCCAAGCTTTAGTGAAGGTTTACGTTGGGGTGTGGAAATTTTCCATCAGTTAAAAAGTACTTTAAAAAAGAAAGGATATAGCACGAATGTTGGTGATGAAGGTGGATTTGCTCCCAATATTCAAAGCAACGAAGAAGCAATTGAAACCGTATTAGAAGCCATCACTGCTGCTGGTTACAAAGCAGGCACTCAAATTGCCATTGCAATGGATGCAGCAAATAGTGAATTATGGAACGCTAAGAAAAAGAAATATGTTTTCCATAAAAGCTCTGGCAAAGAAATGAGTTCTGACCAATTGGTTAAATATTGGGAATCATGGGTTAAGAAATATCCAATTGTTTCTATCGAAGATGGTATGGCCGAGGACGATTGGGCTGGTTGGAAAAACTTAACAGATACCATAGGATCTAAGTGTCAGTTAGTTGGTGACGATTTATTTGTAACCAATGTAAACCGCTTACAAACAGGGATTGATAAGAAAATTGCAAATGGCTTGTTAGTGAAAGTAAATCAAATTGGAACTTTAACGGAGACTATCAATGCAGTAAGTTTAGCACAACACAATGGTTATAACACCATTATGTCTCACAGATCTGGTGAAACAGAAGACACTACGATTGCAGACTTAGCAGTAGCCTTAAACTGTGGTCAAATTAAAACAGGCTCGGCTTCTAGAACCGACCGTATGGCAAAGTACAACCAGTTAATCCGTATCGAAGAGCAATTAGGAGAAACAGGTGTATTCCCAACAAAAGGCAAATTGAAGTTTGGCAACAAATAAAAAAGTAGGCTGTTTGTACAATAATTAGGCCGGAAAATAAAAAAGAATGAGTTCTCAAAAGGAGCTCATTCTTTTTTTGTGTATTATTGGAACTAGCTTAATTTTACTTGAATCTATTGAAAATGCATGCACTGAAGAAAATATTTCCCATCCTAATAAATCGTTACTTTTTAGTATCGGTAGGTTTTATAGTTTGGATGTTGTTTTTTGATCAACGTGATTATTTTCAACAGAAGGCAAGTTCGGAGGAATTAAAAAAATATGAAACGGCAACCAAATATTATCAAGACGAAATAAATAAGACCAAGGAACAACTTGATAATTTGCAAAACAATCCTGCCTCCATTGAAAAATTTGCAAGAGAAAGATATTTATTAAAAAGAGAAGGCGAGGAAGTTTATTTATTTGAAGATACAGCTGTTAAAAAAGCAGTTCCTGAAGAAAAGAAATGACAAAGAAAGAGCGCTATGTTAATGTGTTGGAATACTTCCAAACAAATATGCCAATTGCAGAAACAGAATTAACGTATAACAATCCTTTTGAATTATTAGTGGCCGTAATCTTGTCCGCACAATGCACCGATAAGCGCGTGAATCTTACAACACCCGGGATATTTAAAAAATATCCAACACCACAAAAAATGTCGAAAGCTAGTTTTGATGATTTGTTTCCACTCATTAAAAGCATTTCCTATCCCAACAATAAAACAAAGCATTTAATTGGCATGAGCCAATTACTAGTAAAAGATTTTAAAGATGAAGTGCCTATGACCATTGAGGATTTAATTAAGCTTCCGGGAGTAGGACGTAAAACTGCCAATGTAATTACAAGTGTTTGGGATAATCAACCTAATATGGCAGTAGATACGCACGTAAACAGAGTAAGCAAACGAATGGGCCTAGTTCCCATGACTGCAACTACGCCGTTGGCAGTGGAGAAAGATTTGATCAAAAATATTCCAACTCATTTGGTGCATACTGCACATCATTGGTTAATACTTCATGGGCGCTATACTTGTTTGGCGAGAAGTCCTAAATGCGTAGGCTGTGGATTACAGGCATTTTGCAAATACTATGAAAAAACACAAGCAAAACAAAAAATAGAAAAAGCAAAGCCTTAAAAGACAACTATAAGTATTGGTTTATAGCGTCTGATAATTCTTGTTTTGTAATAGGCACACCCATCATTTTGTTGTATCCTTTTGCATCTACAAAGTATTTATCACGGATGATTTTTATCAATTGACCATTGTTAATTTCAGGTATCAATACCGTTTCAAAATTCTTAAGAATATCTCCTAAGTTGCTAGGGAAAGGACGCATATATTTAATGTGCGCGTGGCTTACTGCTTTACCTTGTGCTTGTAATTCCATTACCGTACCTTTAATAGTACCATAAGTAGAACCCCATCCTAATACCAATACTTTTCCTTTTTCAGCACCGCTGTCAATGGTTTGTTTTGGAATATAGTCGGCGATTTTTTCCACTTTTGCTTCTCTCATCTTAATCATGAACTGGTGGTTCTCCGCTTCGTAGTTTACATTACCCGTTTCATGTTGTTTTTCCAAGCCACCAATACGGTGTTCTAAACCTGGTGTACCAGGAACCGCCCAAGGGCGCGCTAATTTTTCGTTACGTGTATATGGTTTATACTTTAACTCGCCTTCGTCTAACTTGGTTTTAAAAGTCACTTCAATTTCAGGAAGGTCAGCCGCTTTAGGGAATTTCCATGGCTCTGCACCATTTGCAATATAACCATCACTTAATAAAATAACTGGAGTCATATGTTGTAAAGCAATTCTAACTGCTTCAAATGCCATTTCAAAACAATCACTTGGCGTTGATGTTGCTAAAATGGGGATAGGTGCTTCACCATTTCGTCCATAATAAGCTTGTAACAAATCACTTTGCTCTGTTTTTGTAGGTAAACCAGTTGATGGACCTCCTCTTTGAATGTTCACAATTACCAATGGCAATTCTAACATCATTGCCAATCCCAATGCTTCAGTTTTTAAAGCCATACCTGGTCCCGAAGTAGTGGTTAAACCAATTTGTCCACCATAGCTAGCACCTATTGCAGCTGCAATACCTGCAATTTCATCCTCAGCTTGGAAGGTTCTAACACCAAAATTTTTATACTTGCTTAATTCATGTAAAATATCCGTAGCAGGTGTAATTGGATAAGAGCCTAAGAATAAAGGCAATTTTGCTTTTTGAGAAGCAGCAATTAATCCCATGGATAATGCTTGGTTTCCCATAATACTACGATAAGTACCTGGATCCATTTTAGACTTCTCTACTTTGAATCGAGCTGCATTAAACAATTCGGCAGTCTCCCCATAGTAATAACCCGCTTTTAAAACAGCGATGTTACTATTTAAGATAGATTCTTTCTTGCCAAATTTCTCCTTTAAAAAACTTAAAGTGGTGTCTAGGTCTCTATTGTATACCCAATATATAACACCTAATACAAACATATTTTTAGCACGATCTCTTTCTTTGTTTCCCAATTCAGGGAAATCTTTTAAAGCTTCACGTGTTAATTTAGTAACATCAATTTTAGTTAACTCATAACCATCTAAACTTCCATCTTCTAGTGGATTAATACCTTCGGCATAATTTGCAAGACGTAAATTTTTAACATCAAAACCATCTGTGTTTGCAATAATTTTTCCGCCTTTTTTTAAACCTTTTAAATTTACTTTTAATGCAGCAGCATTCATGGCTACCAATACATCACATGCATCACCAGGTGTATATACTTTATCAGAACTAAAGTGCACTTGGAATCCACTCACCCCAGGTAAGGTTCCAATAGGAGCTCTAATCTCCGCAGGAAAATCGGGGAAGGTTGCAAGATCAATACCTAAAATAGCAGTATTGTTTGTGAATTGTTGTCCTGTCAATTGCATTCCGTCACCACTGTCTCCTGCAAACTTGATCACTACATCTTGTAAAATAACTTCGTTCTGCATATAGCTATATATTTGAGCTCAAAGGTACATACCAGCAAGCCTAAATGCTTAAATTTTATTGTTTTTTTTCTATTTTCTTGCCTAACTTTGAGCACTAATTCTAGGCAATATGATTATCGCCCCTTTTTTTTACATTTTCTCCCTTATTTTATTACCCCCTAGCAAAAACAATACGAACGTTCCTAAGGTAATTGTGCAGCCAACGATTGCCCCAGAGCCGCCCGTGACAAAAGACACTAAATTCATTTATTTAACTTTTGATGATGGGCCTTTAATAGGTACTTCTAATTGCATTGATATTTGTTTAAATCAAAAAATTCAAGCTACCTTTTTTGAAGTAGGTCTGCATCAAGCAGGTGGACCAAAGGCCAAGGCTTTGTACAATAGAATTTTGCAAAACCCAGACTTATTTGTTATTACTAACCACAGCTATACCCATGCGAATGGGAAGTACAAGGATTTTTATCATCATCCAGATGCGGCGTTTCTTGATTTTGAAAAAGCACAACATTCGCTAAACATTACCAATAATATTATTCGTTTGCCGGGGAATAGCGCTTGGAATACAACCGTCTTAAAAAAATCAAGTGGATTGGTAAAACCGGTGGTGCAAAGATTAGATAGTGCCGGATACAATGTAATGGGTTGGGATGTAGAGTGGGGCTTTAATAAACAAGGAAAACCTTTAGAGTCTGCCGAAAAGCTCGCTCAAATGATTGATTCTACTTTTGCACATAATCATACGATGACCAAAAGTCATTTAGTAGTACTTATGCATGATCATATGTTTAGAACTTCAGTTGACTCTGCAAAATTAGCAACCATGATTGGCTTGTTAAAGAAAAATCCCAATTACCAGTTGCGTAAAATTACCCAGTACCCTGGTTTGAAAAACGGTGGACGTTAACATTTTGTTTGCAATTTATTTCTGTATTTATTTTGTAATTTTATAATTCAAAAACTAAAAACTATGGGCGCATTTAGAACCAGTAATCCAACTTTAACGGAGAAAATCTTTGATAAAAGTTTAAATGAAAACTCAGCGGCATTTGGTGTAATGAGTCTTCGTGGAACCATTAATAAATTCGGCTTTTTATTATTAATGGTAATGGCTTCTGCCATGTATACTTGGAATTTGTTTACTCAAGAAACTGCTGGTACCGCTACCACTGTTATGATTGCGGGTGCTATCGGTGGTTTTATATTAGCATTGGTGATGATGTTTAAACCCAATTGGGCAGGCTATATTGCTCCAGCATATGCAATTTTAGAAGGTTTATTTATTGGAGGCATTAGTGCATTTTTTAATGCCATGTTTGCAAAGTCTTATCCAAATATTATTTTACACGCAGTAGGTTTAACCTTGGGAGTGGCGCTTGCGATGTTCTTATTGTACAATTTTAGAATTATTAATGTAACCAATCGGTTAAGATCCATTATTATATCTGCTACAATGGGCATTGGTTTATTTTATTTAATTGTTTGGATATTAGGATTCTTTGGTGTGAATATGGGCTTTGCTTTTGATAGCTCTCCATTAAGCATTGGTATAAGTTTATTTATTGTGGGAATTGCTGCTTTAAATTTATTATTAGATTTTGATTCAATTGAAAAAGCGGCTGAAATGGGTGCGCCTAAATATATGGAATGGTATGGTGCCTTTGGTTTATTGGTAACCTTGGTTTGGTTATACTTAGAGATCCTAAAACTATTGAGCAAACTCAATTCAAGAAATTAGTTTTTAAAAACCTATTAAAAAAGTCCCGATTATTTCGGGACTTTTTATTTTTAGTAGTATTAAAAGGGCTAATAAAGTGCCTATGTCACTAAATATGGTAAATTTGAATACTTAAATAAACCTAATGCAATTCCAGCCTGGTAATTTAGATCATCCACAATTAATAAGCTTTTATCGTTCTTTGTTATTGCCAAGAATGATAGAAGAAAAAATGTTGATTCTATTACGTCAAGGGAAAATTAGTAAATGGTTTAGTGGTATTGGACAAGAAGCCATTTCGGTTGGAGCTACATTGGCAATGGATAGTGATGAATGGATTATGCCATTGCATAGAAATCTAGGGGTGTTTACTTCCAGAAATATGCCTTTAACCGAATTATTTAAACAATGGCAGGGCGATGTAACAGGCTATAGCAAAGCAAGAGAGCGTAGTTTTCATTTTGGATCTAAAGCACATTTTGTTTGTGGAATGATTTCCCATTTAGGCCCTCAATTAGCTATTGCAGATGGTGTTGCATTGGCATACCAACAAAGAGGGGAGCAAAAATGTGCCTTAGCATTTACGGGAGATGGAGGTACTAGTGAAGGCGATTTTCATGAAGCATTAAATGTAGCTGCTGTCTGGAATTTGCCCGTGATATTTATTATCGAAAATAATGGATATGGATTAAGTACGCCTACCAATGAACAATATAAATGTGATCATTTAATTGATAGAGCAAAAGGATATGGTATGGAAGGCGTGCGTATTGACGGTAATAATATTTTAGAAGTATACAATACTATTAAAGGGGTTAGAGAATATTGTATTAAAAATCAAAAACCTTATTTAATTGAGTGTGATACATTTAGGATGAGAGGACATGAGGAAGCGAGTGGCGTTAAGTATGTCCCAAAAAACTTATTTGACTTATGGGGGGAGCGAGATCCTATTAAAAATTATGAAGATTATTTAATAGAGAAAGCTTTTGTAAGTGCTGCTGATGTTGTTGCAATTCGTGATTCAATTAAATTATCAATAGAGGCGGATTTGCATCAAGTGATGGAAACCACTCCATTTGTGCCTGAAGTAGCAACTGAATTATCCGATGTATTTGCACCAATTACTGAGCATGACATTCCAACCTTAGAAAGTTTAGATACACCTGTTGTACAACATAAAAGATTTATTGAATCCATCAGTGATGCCTTGCGTGCATCCATGCATCGTTATCCGGAAATGATTATCATGGGTCAGGACATTGCAGAATATGGAGGTGCATTTAAAATGACCGAAGGTTTTGTAAATGAATTTGGCAAACAAAGAATACGCAATACACCTATTTGTGAAAGTGCAATAGTGGGTGCGGCTTTGGGCTTAAGTTTGGAAGGAATAAAGTCGGTGATGGAGATGCAATTTGCAGATTTTGTGACCGTTGGATTTAATCAGATTGTAAATAATTTAGCAAAGGTGCATTATAGATGGGGGCAAAATGCGGACGTGGTGGTAAGAATGCCAACAGGCGCTGGCGTGGGAGCGGGTCCATTCCATTCACAGTCCAATGAAGCATGGTTTACACATGTGCCAGGATTAAAAGTGGTATATCCTTCCAATCCTGCGGATGCAAAAGGATTAATGATTGCAGCACTTTCTGATCCCAATCCTGTTTTATATTTTGAACATAAGGCCATGTATAGAAGTATAGAAGGAGAGGTGCCGGATGCCTATTATCAAGTGCCTATTGGTAAAGCAAAATTTATTAGCAAAGGAACCGATGCAACCATTATTACTTATGGCATGGGGGTGCATTGGGCTCATAAATATGCAGCGGAAAATGAACAGGTATCCTTAACCCTATTAGACTTAAGAAGCCTGGCACCATTGGATTACGAAGCAATTAGCGAATCAGTTGCAAGCACAGGAAAAGTATTAATATTACATGAAGATAATTTAACGGGTGGTATAGGTGGTGAATTAAGTGCCTGGATTGCGGAGCATTGCTTTACCCAATTGGATGCACCTATTATGCGTTGTGCATCCCTAGACACACCTATTCCATTTAATACTGTTTTAGAAAAACAATATTTAGCCAATAGCAGGTTGCATGAAACCATGCAAAAACTACTAGCCTTCTAACTATTGAAAAATAAAAGCCCTCTTAAATTTTATTAAGAGGGCTTTTATTTAATTAGGATTATTAATACGATACACACGAAGGAAGTTCCCTCCTAATACTTTTGCAATATCCTCATCCTTGTAACCACGCTTTATTAACGCTTTAGTGAATTCAGGATAATCCAATACAGTCTTTAATTGCAAAGGAGCAGAATCAATACCATCAAAGTCGGAACCTAATCCAACATGGTCTATTCCAATTAATTTTACAATATGATCAAAGTGATGCATTAGTACTTCAATGTCTGGTTTTATGGCATCTGCTTCTACTTTGTATTTGTTGGCAATTTGTCCAACTACATATTCTTTCTGCATACCAGTGGCTACCAAAGAATCAAATTCTTTTTTATGAGAAAAGTAAAATGCACTTGCTTTTTTCGCGTAATTACTATCCACAAAAGCAGAATAAAAATTTAAACTGATAACGCCACCGTTTTTTCCTACTGCTTTAATTTGATCGTCTTTTAAATTTCTAGATACAGGGTTAATGCTATAAGCGTCACTGTGTGATGCAATTACTGGCTTGGAAGTTGTTTTAATGGCATCCCAAAAAGTGGTTTCTCCTACATGTGAAATATCTACAATAATGCCCAACTTATTCATGCGAGCAATTACTTCTTTTCCAAAAGCATTTAATCCTTTGTGGCCTGTGTATTTAGGATCTTTCTCATCGGCATGTGAACTTGCCCAACTTGGTGAGTTGTTCCAAGTAAGGGTCATGTATCTAACACCTCTTTTATAAAAAGTGTCTAGTCTGTCAATATTATCTTCAATCATATGACCACCTTCCACGCCATATTGAGCAATAAACTTTCCCTCTTTTAAGGCTTGCTCAATTTCTTTCCAAGTTTTTGCTACGATCATTTTATCCGGATTTCTTGCAGCTACGGCGTCAATGGTATCCATTTCGCGCATCGCCCAAGCGTATGGATTTTTCTTATCGCCATCACACCAAATGGAAAATAATTGATAGTCAACGCCCCCTTCTTTAAAACGTTTTAAATCGGAATGATTAATGCCTGTTAGGTCCTGATCCAAACTCACTTTTTTCTCTATACAAGCAGTAACAGCATCATTATGTGTATCTACTAAAACAGATTTAAAATGAATGTCTTGGCCTTGAGAAGCAATGGAGAAAGCCATAAAAAGGGGTACTAAGTATTTCATGCGTAGGGATTGTTTTAATTGACAACTAAAATAGCTATTTTTGCGCACAGAAATACGACTATGTTAGACAAATTAGAAGCCATAAAAGCCAGATTTGACCAAGTAGGGGTGGCTTTGACCAATCCTGAGATCATTAATAACCAAACTGAGTTTGGTAAGATGAGTAAGGAATACCGCTCCTTGGAAAAAATTGTACAGCCTTATTTAAGATATGTGAAGGTGTTGGATGAACATAAATTTGCTAAAGAATCTTTAAACGGAGATGACGCGGATATGCGTGAATTGGCAAAAATGGAAATGCCTGCATTGGAGGAAGAAAAAGAGACCCTAGAAAAAGAGTTGACTAAGTTATTGATTCCAAAAGATCCTCAGGATGATAAAAATGCAATCATAGAATTACGTGCCGGAACAGGAGGTGATGAAGCCAGTTTATTTGTGGGTGATTTATTGGGCATGTACACAAGATACTGTCAAAAGAAAGGATGGAAAGTAGCTATTGCAAGTGAAAGCGAAGGATCGGTGGGTGGTTACAAGGAAGTAATTTTAGAAGTAACAGGTGAGGATGTTTATGGGACCATGAAATTTGAGAGCGGTGTGCACCGTGTACAACGTGTTCCAAGTACAGAAACGCAAGGTCGTGTGCATACATCGGCCGCAACAGTGGCAGTGATGCCAGAAGCGGAAGAATTAGATTTTGTATTAAATCCTGCGGATGTAAAAATGGAGACTTCTCGTAGTGGTGGTGCGGGTGGACAAAACGTAAACAAGGTAGAGACCAAAGTAATGTTGACGCATATTCCAACAGGTACCGTAATTATTTGTCAAACGGAACGTTCTCAGTTGGGTAACCGAGAGAAAGCAATGGGTATGATGCGTACTAAGTTATTTGAAGAACAAGTAAGAAAGCAAGAGGATGAAATTTCAAGACATCGTAAAACATTAGTAAGCACTGGGGATAGAAGTGCAAAAATTAGAACTTACAACTGGCCACAGGGAAGGGTTACAGACCACCGCGTGAATGTAACTTCTTATAATTTAGACGCCGTTGTGAATGGAGAAATAGAAGAATTTATTGAAGCTTTGCAAATGGCGGAAAATGCCGAAAAAATGTTGGTGCAAAATTAAGGGGGGCAGTAATAACTTATTAATAATGTAATTTATAAAAAAAAGGTCTCGAAATTTCGAGACCTTTTTTTGACGAGGCAATTAAATTTATTTTACTAGGCTTTGTTCCCACTGCCAGGCAGTTAACATCATTTCGTCGAGTCCATATTTGCATTTCCAGCCTAATTGAGTTACGGCCTTGTCATTGTTTGCATAAATAGCTACAATATCGCCGGCTCTTCTAGGCCCTACTTCATAATTTAATTTTACGCCACTCACTTTTTCAAAAGCATGGATAGCTTCTAAAACGGTGATACCATTACCTGTACCTAGATTAAATACTTCACAAGACTTTTCTTTATTATTTTTTATTGAAAATTGCAAAGCTAAAGTATGTGCATGTGCAATATCACAAACATGAATATAGTCTCTAATGCAGCTGCCGTCACGCGTATCATAATCGGCGCCATGCACTTGCATGGTGGGTAATTTACCTATGGCTGTTTGGGTAATTGCGGGTACTAAATTTTGTGGACGTCCAATAGGCAATTCTCCAATTGCAGTGGAAGGATGTGCCCCCACTGGATTAAAATATCTTAATAGGATGGTAGACAATGGATACGTAAAGGAGGTATCTCGTACAATGGTTTCACCCATCTGTTTGGTTGCGCCATAGGGAGAGGCTGCTGTTTGTAATGGAGTCTCTTCGGTAACAGGAATGCTTTCCGGATTGCCATAAACTGTACAAGACGAAGAAAAAATAAAATGCTTGGCATTGTATTTTACAGCCATTTGCAAAAGGTGTACCAGCGAAAATAAATTATTATCGTAATAATCTAAGGGTTTCTCCACCGATTCACCAACTGCTTTATATGCGGCAAAATGAATAATACCAACAATGCTTGGGTTTTCAATAAAAATCGCTTCCGTAGTTTTTTTATCAGTTAGGTCAACCCTATAATTTTTAATTCTCTTACCCGTAATTTTTTCAATGCCCAACAAAGAGTTGTCTGATGCTCTTGACAAATTATCGGCCGAAATAACATCAAATCCATTTTCAATTAAATCCACAATGGTATGTGCTCCAATATATCCACAACCTCCAGTTACTAATATAGTTTGCATTAAAATATTTTAGAATACAAAGAAACGAAAAAACTACAATAAATGGCGTTATGCTTTAGATGCTAATGTAAAACCAATGGTCGTACCTACATTTAATGTACTTCGAACATGCAAGGTTTCATTATGTGCTTCGATAATATGCTTACAAATTGCCAATCCAAGACCTGTTCCTCCAATTTCTCTACTTCTAGCATCGTCGGTACGATAAAAGCGCTCAAATAAGCGTGGTATATGTTCTTCGCCAATGCCAATGCCGTCGTCACTTATTTCAATTAAAATTTTTTCATCCTCTATTTTATAGACGCTGGCAATGATTTGTCCATCTATTTTACCATATTTAGAGGCATTTGAAATGATATTTGCCAGTACTTGATAAATTTTATTTCTGTCAGCAAAAACAGAAACGGGGGATTCACTTCCTTTTTTATATTGAAACTGAATATTTTTCTTTAACCATTTTACACTCAAATTATGCACTACTTCGTTAATTAGATCCTGAATGGTAAATGAGGTTTTAAGAATGGGCTCTTTATTAATTTCTAAATTGGTAATTACGTCAACATCATTTAGCAAGCCAACTAGCCTTTTCACATTAGCCTGTGCTTGATTTATAAATCTATTGCCTATTTCTGGTTGTTCCATGGCACCGTCTGCAATCAATTCTAAATAACCTTGAATGGCAAAAATTGGTGTCTTGATTTCGTGAGATAGGTTTTGTAAAAATTCTTTTCTAAAAGCTTCATTGGACTGAAGTTGTTGTATCTGTTCGTTTTGTTGCGTTGCCCAAGCTTCTACATCTTCTCTAACATCATCCATTCCTTTTTGGGGTAAAATATATTTTTGGTAAGCCTCCTCTCTCTTAGTTGCCTTTGTGGAAGAAATAAGTTTGTAAATTAACTTAATTTTTCTGTAGATAAAGTATTCCAAAATTTGAAAAACAATAATATAGATTCCAATAAAACAAGCTAAAAAGTAGGCAATTAATATTTTTACATCTGAAAATAAAACAAAAACACTTAATCCAATAATACTTGATAATAGCAAAGCAGTGAGTGCAGCTAATTGTTTGGGAGATAAGTTTTTTTCTTTAAACATATACTTAATAAGTCCGGTGGACCTTACGAAGTTAACTTTTTCTGACTAATAATGAAATGACTAGTAGTTGAATTTGTATCCTACCCCTTTTACGGTTGTAATGCAATCAATTCCTAATTTAGCTCTGATTTTTCGGATATGAACGTCTATGGTTCTGTCGCCAACAATTACATCATTGCCCCATACCTGTGATAGAATCTCATTTCTTAAAAAAACGCGACCCGGTTGTTCGGCCAATAAAAATAAAAGTTCAAATTCTTTTTTTGCCAAGTTGAATACTTCGCCTTTTAAGATCGTTTTGTATTGAAGTGGATCAATGGTCAGATCTCTGACTTGTATTGTTTTATTTTCGCTTGAATTTGGAAGAATTCGTCTGAATAAAGCAGTGATTCTGCTCACCAATACTTTTGGACTAATAGGCTTGTTAATAAAATCGTCGCCCCCTAGCTCTAGCCCTTTTATATGCGATGCTTCGTCATTGAGTGCAGTTAATAATACAATAAGGGTTTTATCAAATTGCTTATTACTTCTTAAAAATTCGCAAACCTCGAAGCCGTTTCTTTTTGGCATCATGATATCTAAAATGATGCAATCTGGTGTATGTTGTTGTGCTTTCTCTATCGCTTCACTTCCGTCTTTTGCAGTTATCACTTCAAAGCCAGCCTTGATTAAATGGAAACTTATTATTTCTATAATATCTGGCTCGTCGTCCGCAATTAATATTTTGATAGGATTGGTTTCCATAATTGTTATATCACCAAAAGTAAGCCTTAATGAGCATATCTAAATAGTGCGCTAAGGTTATCAAATTGTTAACTATATATATGGGAAAAATCCAGATTTATAATCGCCTAAGCAGCCAAGCCTATTGTCCCTTAAGTATATGTAAAATATAAGGGTTTACTTTTTTTTCTCTTCCCCAAGTGGTTTCAGGGCCATGTCCAGAATAAATAGTCATGGAATCGGGGAGGGGTAAAATTTGAGTTTGAATACTTTTAATTAAATCCAAAGGGTTGCTTCCGGGAAGATCCGTCCGACCAACGCCGTCTTTAAAAATTAAATCACCACCAATTAAAAAATCCTGGGCTTGGTTGTAAAAACAAACGCTTCCGGGAGAGTGACCTGGAGTAACTAATACTTTAAATTGATCCTTCCCAAATTCAATAACATCATCTTGATCAATATATTTTACAGGTCCTGTATATGGGTCGCAAGGAACGCCCCATCTTGCGCCACCTTCAGGTAAGCGATCTATAACGGGTTGTTCGTTCTTATGAAAATGTGCGGCAAGGCTATACTTTTCACTTACAAAGTTATTTCCAAAAACATGGTCCAAATGGCAATGTGTGTTTAGTAATAAAGTTGGAGTCAAATTATGCGCTGAAATAAAATTTGCTAAAGCTTCTTGTTCATTTCTTAAGTAACATCCTGGATCCACAATAATGGCTTCTTTTTGTTCATTAAATAATACAAAAGTGTTTTCTTGAAAAGCATTAAAACAAAAAGAGTGTATGGTTAACATGGAATTTTTCTGTTTGATAAATTATTTAAATGATTATTTATGTGTAGATAAATACTGGCATATATTTTTTACCATGCCGGGTCCTTCATAAATAAAACCTGTCCAAATTTGGACAAGGCTTGCGCCATTATCTAATTTAGATTGCGCATCTGCGCCTGTGAAAATACCACCACTTGCAATAATAGGTAGTTGGTTACCAATGCCTTTGTATAAATAATTAAGTACTTTATTTGATTTTTCTAATAAAGGTTGCCCACTTAATCCACCAGCGCCAATAGCAGTTGCTTTTTGCATATTGGTTTCATTTAACAAGCTACGATCCAGTGTGGTATTGCTTGAAACCAATCCGTCCATTTTTACTTCCTGCGTTAATGAAATAATATCATCTAGCGCAGCCATTTCTAAATCGGGTGCAATTTTTAATAATATGGGTTTATTATTTTTATTCAAATTTTGCAATTCGCTAAATATCTTTCTTAGTGATTCTTTTTCTTGTAGTTCACGTAAACCTGGTGTATTTGGAGAGCTCACGTTTACTACAAAATAATCTACAACCTGTTCTAGTCCTTTGAAATTGATACAGTAGTCTTTCCATGCAACACTATTCTCTGTAACTTTATTTTTCCCAATATTGCCACCTACAATTAAATTGGAATTTCCTTTTTCTTTTCTTTTAGTTAATTTTCTTGCAATGGCATCCACTCCATCATTGTTAAAACCCATTCTATTAATTAAGGCTTTTTGACTAGGCAATCTAAATAAACGGGGTGATGGGTTGCCATTCTGTGCTTTGGGTGTGACGGTTCCAATTTCAACAAAACCAAAACCTAGTAATTCCAAAACGTCTAAGTGTTCCGCATTTTTATCAAAGCCAGCCCCTAATCCGACAGGATTTGGAAACGTTAAACCAAACAATGTTTTTGAAAGGTCTGTTCCTTTATAATTAAAACTTCCGGCTAGGATTTGTTTACCAAAGGGCATGGCAGCCGCCAAATGCAATCCATTCATGGAAACTTGATGCGCTGTTTCGGGCGGTAGTAAAAAAAGGGTGTTTCGTACAATTGGATACAACATGTGCCAAAATTACGATGAAATATTTAGTTGCATAAACAACTGTTTATAAAAATGACTACATTTAGGGTGAAATTGAGTGTAGATCCAATAAATCCAAATGTATGCAAGAAGCTTATATCGTGGCCGGTTTTAGAACAGCCGTTACAAAGAGTAAAAAAGGAGGCTTTCGTTTTATGCGTTCCGACGAATTAGCGATTCAAGTGATTCAGGGTTTAATGAAAAGTGTTCCTGCATTGGACCCAAAATTAGTGGACGATGTAATTGTGGGAAATGCAGTACCTGAGGCGGAACAAGGTTTGCAATTTGGTAGAATGATTTCGGCAAAAGCGTTGGGTATAGAAGTGCCTGGAATAACCATTAATAGATATTGTGCAAGTGGTTTAGAAAGCATTGCCATGGCCACTGCAAAAATTAGAACGGGTATGGCGGATTGTATTATTGCGGGTGGAACAGAGTCCATGAGTTTGGTGCCAACTGCAGGCTGGAAAACCGTTCCTGCCTATTCCATTGCGGTGGAAGAACCGGATTATTATTTATCCATGGGACTTACTGCCGAAGCTGTGGCCAATGAATTTAATATAAGCCGTGAAGATCAAGATGCATTTGCATTGGCTTCTCACCAAAAAGCAAAAGCAGCGATTGAAAATGGAAATTTTAAAAAGGGCATTTTGCCGATTGAAGTCACCGAGACATATGTAAATGAAAAAAATAAAAGAGCTACTAAATCTTATATCATTGATACAGACGACGGTGTTAGAGCAGACACGACCATTGAAGCATTGGCAAAATTAAAACCTGCTTTCGCCATGAAGGGTTCGGTTACCGCAGGTAATTCATCTCAAACAAGTGATGGTGCAAGTTTTGTAATTGTGATGAGTGAAAAAATGATCAATTCTCTAGGGTTAAAGCCTATTGGACGTTTGGTGAATTGTGCTACGGCCGGTGTGCATCCAAGAATCATGGGTATCGGTCCCGTTGCTGCGGTTCCAAAAGTATTAAAACAAGCAGGCATGAATTTGGATCAAATAGATTTATTTGAATTAAATGAGGCTTTTGCATCGCAGTCTTTAGCCGTGATGCGTGCATTAAATTTAGAAACCAATAAAGTAAATATTAATGGAGGCGCCATTGCATTGGGTCATCCATTGGGTTGTACGGGCTCTAAATTAACGGTACAAATATTAAATGATTTGGAACGCTTAAATAAAAAGTATGGTATTGTTACTGCATGCGTAGGCGGTGGTCAGGGCATTGCAGGAATTATTGAACGCTTGTAAAAAGATCTATTTAACAAAACAATTTTATAGCTCTTAAAACCTTTACTCAAAATCCTTATAGAGTAAATACTTCTTACGAATTAATTTAAAAGTAGTTAATCCGGGCTCCCACATTTTTCTTATTTCCGCTTCGGATGCGCCGTCTTTTAATTGCTGCATTAAACTAGCATTGCCTGCTAACTTATTAAAAAAGTAAGCTGTTGGTTCTTTTGATTTCGGTTCAAGAAAAAAGCTGTCTTTTTGAGGGAAGCTTTTATACATTTCAATAATCAACCCCAGATTTATCTTATCCTTTGGGGGTGCTTTTTTTGTAAGATCCCAGCCATAACAGGTTTGACCGTATAATTTAGAGGACATGGCACCTAAACGTGGATTGGGAGTGAAACTAAAAGATTGATTGGAAATACTTGGGTGTCCAATATAAGCAAAAGCGCGCGGTGTGCCCCTTCCTTCACTCATTACGGTACCCTCAATTAAACAAGTAGTTGGATACCATAATATAGCTGTCATGTCTGCCAAATTGGGTGAGGGTGCAACTGGTAAAGTGTACATGGAGCGGTGGTCGTAGTTTTTATTTTTAATAATAGTTAAGTTCCAATTTGCATTTTCGGTCGCTTTTGTTTTATCCATTTTCATCCATCCTTCCCCTCTTAACATTTGCGCGTATTCACCGATAGTCATGCCATAAACAATAGGAATAGGTTGTTTTCCAACACCACTTGCAAAAGGTTTTTCTAAAATAGGACCGTCCACAAAATGCCCATTGGGATTGGGTCTATCTAAAACTATTAATGACTTATGATTTGCCATACCCGCTTCCATAAAATATTGTAGTGAGTTAATATAGGTGTAAAAACGGGTTCCAACATCTTGCACATCAAATAAAAGCACATCAATATCTATTAAGTCCGTACTATCGGGTGCATTTTTTTTGCCATAAAGAGAAACAATTTTGATGCCTGTTTTAGCATCAATCTCATCATTCACTTTTTCTCCAGCATCGGCAGTCCCTCTGAGTCCATGCTCGGGGGTAAATACTTTTTGTATTTTAATTCCCTCTTTAATGAGGGTGTCAATTAAATGAATAGCACCCAGGGTTGCGGTTTGATTGGTAAACAAACCCACTCTTTTATTTTTTAACAATGGAAAATATTGAGCTGTTTGAAATGCGCCTGGTAAAATATTTTTTTGCGCTTGTATTTGTAGACTAACAAGTAGTATCAAAACAAATAAAAAAATTGTTTTTTTCATAATCATAGTTATTCCACAATTTAATAAAAAAGCGGCTAAGTAGCCGCTTTCAAAAAAATCTTGAGTAAATGAAATTGTTTAATTTAAATACTTTGCTACAATAGGTACTCTTCTGCCAACCCCAAATGCTTTTGGAGAAATACGAATGATAGGGCAAAATTGATTGCGCTTGTATTCGTTGGTGTTTACCATTTTTAAAGTACGGTCAACTAGTGATGCATCAAAGCCCAATGCTTTTATAGCAGAGGGATCGGCTCTTTTTTCTATATATTGGTATAATATCTGATCTAGTATTTCATATGCTGGTAAACTATCGCTGTCTTTCTGATCTGGTCTTAATTCGGCACTTGGTTCTTTGGTGATAATATTATTTGGAATGATTTCTTGATCTCTATTAATATAATTGGCTAAAGCATATACTTGCATTTTATAACAATCGCCTAAAACGCCTAATCCTCCAGCCATATCACCGTATAAGGTTCCATAGCCGGTAGCTAATTCACTTTTATTAGATGTGTTTAATAGTACATAACCCAATTTATTCGCAATGGCCATTAAGATATTCCCACGTGATCTACTTTGGATATTTTCCTCTGCTAATGAGAAAGGAAGGTCTTTGAAAATAGGTTTTAAAGTACTCAAGAAACTTTCATACACTTCTTTAATTGGAATTACATCGTATGGATTATCTAAATTTTTACTTAGCTGAACTGCATCATTCACAGAATGTTCAGTTGAGTAGGGCGAGGGCATTAAAATCGCATGTACATTTTCTTTTCCTAAAGCATCACTAGCAATAGCCAATGTAACAGCTGAGTCAATTCCGCCAGAGGATCCAAGTATTGCGCGCTTGAATCCCATTTTATTAAAATAATCTTTCACACCCAATACCAAGGCTTTGTATACTTGATCAATATTTAATTCGGGTAATAGAGTTGCCGGATTTAATTCTTTATTGGGAACACGCGCAGCGGGTTCTAAGATAGGTGCATTGATACTGCCATCCTCATTGCATTCAAAGGTTTGCATGGCCGATTCAAACATGGGTAAGGACCCACATAAGTTGGCATCTTTATCAAACACATAAGAGCCGCCATCAAAAACAATTTCTGTTTGACTCCCCACTGCGTTACAATAGAATAAAGGCTTTTTATATTTAACTACGTTTGCCTTAATAGTTGCTTTGCGATCTTCGTCATGGGTATAATCAAAAGGCGAAGCACTTAGGTTTAACAAAATATCAGGTTGCTGATCCATCATCTTGTCCATGGGGCAAATACGATACAATGGATTGTCACCTAGATTCCAAATATCTTCGCAAATAGTAATAGCTAATTTTTTTCCTTTAAAGGGAATCACCTTCCAATCTTCTGCGGGTTCAAAATAACGGTTCTCATCAAATACATCATAAGTGGGTAAAAGCGTTTTATGAATTTCAGCTACTATTTTTTGATCGTATAAAAAGAAGGCTGCATTAAATAAGTCTTTTCCTTTTTTATTTGGATTTCGCGCTGGGCTTCCAATAAGAACGCCAATGGTGTCTGCTGCTTTTTTAATTTGCTCAATGCTATCGTAGCACTTATTAATAAAGTCGTTGAATTCTACAAAATCTCTAGCTGGATAACCACAAACACTCATCTCACTAAATAAGATAAGATCTGCTCCTTGTTTTTTAGCCTCCTCTATAGCACACAACATTTTTTGGGTGTTCTGTTCAAAGTTGCCAATATGATAATTTTGTTGTGCAATGGTGATCTTCATTTGGCAAAGTTCGTTTTTTTAACAGAAATAAACTCCCTTTTTTTGTAATTTCACAAATAATGAGAATGCCTTTTTTGATTATCCTTGCTGTATTATGCATGACTGCTTGCAAACCAAAGCCGGTGGACCCAGTTGTTGGTGCGCCCCCTTTCCCATTGCAATTAGAACGCTTTGATAGTGCTTTTTTTAATATGGACACGATTCATACCAAGCAGTCAGTTGAAAGCTTGTTGGCGCATTATCCCAATTTCACAACCCTTTTTCTTACCCGAATACTCATGTTAAAATCGGTGGAGGATACAGCATTCATTAAAGCGTTTTACAGGATTTATCAACCCGTTTATGCAGCAACTCAAAAAGTAAATGCAATCCAAATCGCGCAGCCATTATTAGCAGACGGATTAAGAAGGTTTCATTTTTATTTTCCAAAATATCCCCTAACAAATAAACTTACTTTGTTTGTTGGCCCATTTGAGCAATTTGCTAATATTCTTACAAAAGATGCAGTTGCTATTGGGTTACAAATGCATTTAGGAAATGGGTCAAGCTGGTATAATTCGGAACAAATGCAAACAATGTATCCAAGTTATATGAGTTCAAAATTTACACCCAATTATATTCCATTGAAATCTTTGGAAAATATTTTAAATGATATGTCGCCTTTAAGTGAAACAGGAAATTTGCTGAGTCAATTCTTAGAAACGGGGAAGCGACAATATATTTTAAAAGTTTGTCTGCCTAGTTTAGCTGACACCGTTTTATTAGGCTATACGAATAAACAATTAAATGTATTGAGTAAAGAGGAATCCAAAATTTGGCAATATATTGTTGCCGAGAAATTAATTTATTCCACAAATGATAAGGATATAAATGTATTAATGAATGAGGGCGCGGAAAATGAAATATTTGGAGAAGCCTTTCCTGGCAACGTAGGAAAATTCATAGGCTATAAAATAGTGAGTGACTGGATGCATCAAAAACCAAATGATGCAGGCTCATTAGAGAAATTAATGGCAACTTCAGCGCAGCAAATTTTTAATGAGGCGAAATATGCACCTTAATCAATAATAAAAATTAATTTAATTTAACTGGAGCTACTAATTTGAATGCAGGAATATTTACTTTAATAAGTTCCCTATTCTCAATATTTTCCATGGTATAATATCCCTCCATTTTACCTAGTTCGCTTTTCAAATGGCATCCACTAACATATTGATAATTTTTACCTGGCATAATAAGAGGCTGCACTCCAACTACACCTTCGCCTTCTACAATCCTTTGCTCACTATTGCTATCAAATACTTCCCAGTAACGTCTTAATAATTTAATTGGAAATGAATTATGATTCTCAATTGTAATGCGATAAGCAAACATATACTCGTTCTGTAAGGGGTTACTATAGTCCTTTTGGTAGAATGTCTCAATACTAATTTCTACACCTTCTGAAATCTTGGAAACCATATTGTTTTAATCAATAGGTAAAACGCAGAGAATACTGCGGTATAAAAGTACCAAAAAATACATAAATGTCTCAAAAATGTAGGCCATTTTTTTTATTAGACCCCTTAAGTGCTATACCTTTGCGGCATCGTGTGCGTATGGTTGAAAATCACCAAGTTAGAACTCAAAAATTACCAATATGAAGATTGCAGTAGCAAATGGAGATGGAATAGGTCCAGAGATTATGGAAGCCGTGATAAAGGTGTTTAATGCTGCAAAAGTGCCCCTGGAATATCAGTTTGTTGACATGGGAAAGTGGGTTTTTGACAAAGGTTTTAGCAACGGGATGACTCCGGAAGCAAAAGCAACCATTGAAGAATTGGGAATACTTTTTAAAGGACCCATGGAAACACCCAAAGGAAAGGGAGTAAAAAGTGTTAATGTAACAGCAAGAAAAACTTGGAATACTTATGCAAACGATAGACATTTCCAAACACTAAGTGGAGTTGACACCGTTTTTAGTAAAGCAGGTATTCATATTGATTTGACTATTGTTAGAGAAAATATCGAAGATACTTATGGAGGTGTTGAACACATGCTTACGCAGGATGTGGCTTTGGGTAGACGTTTTATTACCCGTCCAGGAAGTGAGCAAGTAATTCGCTATGCTTTTGAAATGGCGAAGAAAAAGGGAGCAAAAAGAATTACCTGTGGGCACAAAGCAAACATCATGAAATTAACAGATGGTTTGTTTTTAGAAGTATTTAATGAAGTAGCAAAGGAATATCCTGAATTAAAATCTGATGATATTATAGTAGACGATTTATGTATGAAATTAGTGAGTCGTCCTGAATTATTTGATGTGATTGTCCTAACAAATTTACAGGGAGATATTGTAAGTGACTTATGCGCTGGATTAGTTGGTGGGCTTGGATTTGCACCTTCAGCAAATATTGGAGATCATATTTCTATATTTGAAGCAGTACACGGAACTGCACCAGATATTGCAGGAAAAAATATTGCAAATCCTACCTCACTTTTATTAAGTGGTTTAAGTATGCTTCGTCATTTGGGATTAATGGAGCAATCAACAATAATTGAGAATGCGTTGTTATACACTTTAGAATCAGGTGTTCATACTGGGGACTTTGGCGACAAGTCAATTCCATCTTTAAACACGACTCAATTTGCACAAGCAATTATTGATAATTTTGGAAAAGAACCCAAGGTGAATCCAAAACCTACATTGAAAAATTTTGATTTTGTACCCACCAACAGCAAAATTGCTGTTAACCCCATGTTGTTAGGAAATAAAAATGAGGAACATAAAATAGTGGGTGTCGACTTTTTTATAGAATGTAATTTGCAACCTGATGCGATTGCACAAATGGCACAT
Organism: Bacteroidota bacterium; assembly: GCA_947453145.1. Taxonomy (GTDB): domain Bacteria; phylum Bacteroidota; class Bacteroidia; order Chitinophagales; family Chitinophagaceae; genus Sediminibacterium. The sequence continues at coordinate 23,834 of CANGFA010000002.1, read as the reverse complement.
AAACATGAAACCAATGATTTGAAATTAATTATTATTTCAAATAGAGGGACACAGGTTTGGCCATCTGGTTCTGTTTATACGAATTTGGTGAATCAATTTAGATTGCGATTTGAAACAGGAGATAGCCAAGTACTTTCTCAGCAAGACATCATTCATCTTTACAGTTCTATGTCTAAGGATTTTCAAATAAGTTCACTTGAGATCTTAAACATGTGGGGTGGTAAAAAAGGGTATAGCTTGGCGCAAGGTCAATAATTGCACTGAGATTTATAAGGACGGCATCGTTTTCGGATAAATGCATTGGTTTTACCCCCATTTTACTCAAAAATTGCCCTGATGGCTGGGAAAAAAACCAATTTTGACGTATTTTCACGCTTCAATTACAAAACAGCCCTTTACTTATGGCAGAAGTTATATTAATGCCCCGCTTAAGCGATACCATGACCGAAGGTGTCATAGCGGCATGGCATAAAAAAGTGGGAGATACCGTGAAGAAAGGTGACTTATTAGCCGAGATTGAAACGGATAAAGCGACCATGGAATTAGAAAGTTATCAGGATGGTGTCCTTTTACATATTGGAACACCTCGTGGTGGCAAATTACAAGTAAATGACTTACTTGCTATTTTTGGTAAGGAAGGAGAAAATATTTCTGCATTAATTGCTGGTGCAAATGTTGCGCCAGTAGCGGCTGCTGAAACGCCAGCGGCTCCATCTACACCATCAGCTCCTGCTGCAAGTGGAGTGGATTATACTAAAATGGAAGAAGTAGTTTTGATGCCACGATTAAGTGATACGATGACGGAAGGGGTGATTGCGGGTTGGCAAAAGAAAGTGGGTGATATTGTGAAGAAAGGAGAAGTGTTAGCGGATATCGAAACCGATAAAGCAACCATGGAATTAGAATCTTACAAGGATGGAATTTTATTATACCAAGGTGCACAAAAGGGAGACAAGATTTTAGTGAATGATTTGTTATGTATTATTGGTCAACAAGGCATGGATATTGATGCCATTGTAAAAGGTATTAAAGCAAGTGGTGCTTCAGCAGCTCCTGCACCATCAGCAGCTCCTGCTTCAACTTCAAGTGCTTCTGCTCCAACTGCGAGCCCAGCTCCAGTTGCTACTGCACATTCGGCACAGGTAGTGAATGAAGGACGCATTTTTGCTTCTCCATTAGCTAAAAAAATTGCACAAGAAAAAGGGATCGATTTAAAATATGTGAAAGGAACAGGTGAGAATGGAAGAATCACCAGAACTGATTTGGAAGATTTTGCAAAAGCAAATGATGCAGGGGGGAAAATAAATATTGCAGCACCTGCTGCTAATGGAAACACTGCTGCAGCTGATCCGGTGTTTGTGCCAGCTGGTACAGTTAGCTTTATAGATACTCCAGTATCACAAATGCGTAAAGTAATTGCAAAGCGTTTAAGTGAAAGCTTATTTACTGCACCTCATTTTTACTTGACTATGAAAATTAATATGGACGCTGCTATCAAGGCACGTACTTTATTAAATGAGAATGCAATTACCAAGATTAGTTTTAACGATATGATTGTGAAAGCAACTGCATTGTCATTAAAACAACATCCTAAAGTAAATAGCAGTTGGATGGGAGATTTTATTAGAGAGAATCACCATGTAAACATTGGCATTGCAGTAGCTGTAGACGAAGGTTTATTAGTTCCTGTATTGCGTTTTGCAGATAGTTTAAGCTTATCACAAATTAGTGGTAATGTAAAAGAGTTTGCGAAGAAAGCGAAAGATAAAAAATTACAACCATCGGATTGGGAAGGAAGTACATTCACGATTTCCAATTTAGGTATGTTTGGTATAGATTCATTCACAGCAATTATCAATCCTCCAGATGCTTGTATTTTAGCAGTAGGTGGTATTGCGCAGGAGCCGGTAGTAAAAAATGGACAAGTTGTTCCAGGAAATGTGATGAACGTTACTTTAAGTTGTGACCATCGCGTTGTGGATGGTGCAACAGGAGCGGCATTCTTGCAAACACTAAAGAGTTTATTAGAGGAGCCATTACGTATGTTAGCGTAAAAATTTGTCTTCACTAAAATTTATAAAAAAAGCCCCGAGCAATTGCTCGGGGCTTTTTTTATGGAATCATTAAAAAATCATCAGATAAAAAACAGGTAAGCACTTATATTTTATGTAAGGGCTTAAATTGCTATTCCAAATCACATCCAATGGGAGCACCCGGAGGAATTACTATTGGTTTTGGTAGTGTAATGGTGCCTGGGTTTTTAATTCTTTCTATTGCAAAATCATATTGTGCTTTATGCGCTAAATCTATTTTACTTAATGCTTCTAACTTTGCCTTTAATTGTTGCAAACGGTCGTTACAAATACTTCTTACTTCAAAATTAGCGTCTGCACTTTGATGAACACCTAAAAGCCAGGTAAGCACTTGTTGCTGGGTTTGACTATGAGTGGCACCTTTTAATCCGGCAGGCGATTTTGTATACCAAGTATTTTTCAATACTGCATCTAACATATCATCAAATCCAATAGTGTTGGCTCTTGCTTTATTTTGTACTAAACGATTTGCTCTTTCTACATTAAATAGAAAACCTAATTCATAATCCGCTAAGGCTTCTGCTGCACTTAATGCATCAAAGCTCATTCCGGTTCTTTTTTCAAAAAGCTCACCTACTCCATAATACATAGGAGGACGAGGTGGAATCAATGCCAAAATATTTTCTGGTATGGTCAGGGTACTTGCCGACAAACAATTTACTGCAGCATCTAATGCTTTTTGTTGTATAGCATTTGCAAGAATGGTTGGTTTGATTTGGTTTTGATCACCTCTAACACTGTAGTTGTAATTAATACCTCCAATTAATTTAGTAACTGCTTCTAATTGATAACGATGGTAATTGTAAAGAGGCACTAAAACGTCTTCCAATTTTGTTAGTGGGGTTCCGTTCTTTACCGCATCTTCTCCAAATTGGGACATTGCCTTTTGTCTTACTTGTAAGGTTTGTTGTAAACCTGCAACTGCATCACTTTGGTTATCCCATAAGTGTGCGTATGGATGAAATCCACTTGCTGCTCGCGCATCTGCGTCTGCAATAAATAGTAAACCATTCTTAGAGTTTTCTTCTAATAAATTATTTAAAGTTACGTCTTGATTTGTTCCTTTTGGAAAGTCTTGGTATCCATACATGATAGCACGTTTATCCCAGGCGCCAATTTCGTTGGTGTATACTTTTGAAAAATCTATTTCTCCTTTTTCATTTACAAAAATATTAGGATGCGGATAATCCATTACCGAAGCTCGGTCGTTATAACTTGAAGCGTAATTATGTTGCAACCCTAAGGTATGTCCTACCTCATGCGCTGCTAACTGTCTTAACCTTTGAACTGCAGCTGTTCTCATTTTATCGGTAACTGGTTTGCCATTTACATATGGAGAGAGTAGGGAAGTGAAAATTAAATAGTCCTGTCTTACTCTAAGAGAACCTAAAGTTACCTGGCCTTTTATAATTTCACCGGTACGTGGATCGGCAATGGTCATGCCATAGCTCCAACCTCTAGTGGATCGGTGAACCCAATTTATCATATTATATCTGATATCCATTGGATCGGCACTGTCTGGCAATATTTTTACTTGAAAAGCATTTTTATAACCCGCTGCTTCAAAGGCTTGGTTCCACCAACTTGCACCTTCTAACAATGCAGAGCGAATGGGTTCAGGTGTTCCATTGTCTAAATAATATACAATGGGTTTTACGGCTTCGCTTAATGCTGCAGTTGGATCCTTTTTTTGTAAACGGTGTCTATTAATGACCATTTTTTCAATGGGTTCGCTAATGTCACTGCCGTAGTCAAAATAGGAAGTACCAAAATAGCCACTTCTAATATCATATTTTCTTGCTTGATAATTGCTATCAGGCAATTCAACAAAACTATGGTGCATGCGAACAGTAATGGCTTCGTTGGTTGGTGCCACTGCATTTACTAATCTACCTGCATCTGATCCGCCTACAAAAGTTAAGGTCGCTTCCATTTCGGTATTCTTAGGAAAATTTTTAGTATTCGTAATATAAATGGCAGAACGTCCTTCGTTTAATGTATACGTGCCCTGCTTCATTTTTCTTATTTTATCTGCAACCCCATGTGCGTCTCTTAATAAAAATGAAGTGGCGTCTACTAGTATATTATTTTCTGCTTCTGCTTCTACATTAAAACTAAAAAGGATAGACTGCGCAAAAGATTCATTGACTGCTTTTTGCTCTCTAGGATCGTTGGTAACTGCTCTGAAATTATAATTAGGCTGGGTCATTAATACTTTCTTCCCAACTCTTTGGAAATAAACAATTCGGGATCCTCCAATTTGTCCTCTGTCAAGTCCAATATCATTGGATCCAAGACCTGCAGGTAAAGAATTTACATACAAGAAAGGGGTTTCCAATTTGTCAATGGCTAAATATATTTTACCATTAGCAGCATCCCACCAATAATTAAAATACCCTTTATGGTATTCTAAATTTTTTGTTTTTTCTGTAATGCTATTGGTTTGTGCCTGTACTAAAAATGGAATCAATAAAATAGTTGCTAATAATTTGCGCATACTTTTAGGTTTGTGTAAAAATAAAAAATCCCGCTCTACAAGGCGGGATTTTATGATAAGTATTTTAATTATGCTGTTGGATTTGTATCCGTTGTTGGCTCATTAAAAAGTGATTGAGGAGTTGCAACTACTGGCGCCGCTACTGGAGCTGGTGCAGGTGCTGCTACTTTTTTTACCACTTTCTTTTTTGCAGCAGGTTTTTTAGCTACCACTTTCTTCGCTACTGGTTTTTTTGTAGCAGGTTTTTTAGCTACCACTTTCTTTGCTGCTTTCTTAGGTGCTGCTTTCTTTACTACTTTTTTAGCAGCCACTTTCTTTTTAGCTACTGGCTTTTTAGCTGCTACTTTCTTCGCTACTGGTTTTTTTGTAGCAGGTTTTTTAGCTACCACTTTTTTTGCTGCTTTTTTAACAACTTTCTTAGCAACTGCTTTTTTTGCAGTTTTCTTAACTGCTACTTTCTTTTTAGCTACTGGTTTTTTTGCTGCTGCTTTTTTGGTTGTTTTTTTTGCTGCTTTTTTAACAACTTTCTTAGTTGCTTTTTTTGCTACTGCTTTTTTAGCTGGAGCTGCTTTCTTTTTGCTTGACTTTGCCATGGAGGTTATTTTAATTTAGTTAGTAAGTTTATTTTTATAAAATTACATTGTTTTATTGACACAAAATAAAAACTATTCATTTTTTTAGTAATAGCTTTGTAACATGCAAACACCTACCACACTCGTTTTGGGAGCATCGCCCAATCCCGAACGCTATAGCTTTTTAGTAACTAATTTATTACAAGAAAAAGGGTATGCAGTTTACCCTTTTGGCATTAAAAAGGGACTGATTGGTGATATCGAAATTCTACAAAATTGGCCATCACCTGGAACCATTGATACGGTTACCTTATATATAGGACCTAATGGTCAAGCGGAATATTATGATGCGATTATGGGTCTTATTCCAAGGCGCATTATTTTTAATCCTGGAACCGAAAACCCTGTATTTCAAGCATTAGCACAAGAAAAAGGAATTGAAATCATTGAAGCATGCACGTTAGTGATGCTAAAAACGGGTCAATATTAATCTCTGAAACCTGTATTCATGCTTAGTCTTTTAGGGCGCCCCAACTAGATCTATCCAAACATCTATATTGTATCGCTTCACTTATATGTTGATCCATAATAGCTTCGGAATTGGCTAAATCGGCAATGGTTCTAGCCACCTTAATAATACGATCATGGGAACGAACGCTTAACTGAAACTTTTCCATGGCTTTTTCAAGCAATTTAGCGCCTACTTTATCTATTTGACAATAGTTTTTTAATTGTGTTCTATTCATTTGGGCATTCGTTAAGCCAAATCCATCTGCCATAAGCCTTTTGACTTGTTTGTTTCTAGCCTTTATCACTTTTTCTGAAATTTCTAGTGAGCTTGGTTCGGTTATGTTTGCGGATAAGGTTTGATAAGATAGTGGAGCTACTTCAATATGTAAATCAATCCTATCTAGTAATGGGCCTGATATTTTATGAATGTATTTTTGAATGGCTGTTATGGTGCAGGTGCATTCTTTGGTAGGGTGGTTATAAAATCCGCAGGGGCAGGGATTCATGGAAGCAATAAGTATAAAAGAAGCGGGAAATATTAAATTCATTTTTGCTCTAGCAATATGCACCATTCCTTCTTCCATGGGTTGCCTAAGCACTTCAATAACATTTCGGTTGAACTCAGGCAGCTCGTCTAAAAACAAAACCCCATTATGAGCTAAAGAAATTTCTCCCGGCTGCGGATAACTCCCGCCGCCAATCATAGCAATATTTGAAATGGTATGATGGGGTTGTCTAAAAGGTCGCTCTTTATGTAATTGATGGGTAAGGTTGGATTTGGGAGAAGCGCTATAAATTTGTGTCGTTTCAATTGCTTCATTTAAAGAAAGGGGTGGTAAAATGGAAACAATACTTTTTGCTAGCATGGTTTTTCCTGCACCTGGAGGGCCAATCATGATTAAATTATGACCACCAGCGCTAGCAATTTCAAGGGCTCTTTTGCAATGTGCTTGCCCCTTAATATCTTGTAAGTTTGGTAAGGGTTGTTTCATGTAAGGAACTGTAGAAACGATATTTGCCTTTATTGCATGCGCATTATGTATGGTATCATCTACATTTCCTGCTTTTAAAAATTCTACAACTTCTTTTAATTGATTAAATCCATAAATAGCGATGCCTTTAATAATAGAAGCTTCTTCCAGATTTTCCAAGGGTAATACAATCGCAGTGAGTCCCTCCTGTTTTGCTTGCATGGTCATCGCAAGCACCCCTTTTATGGGATACAATAAACCATCTAAACCCAATTCACCCATAATAAGTAATTGACCCAATGGGATGAAGGAAATTAATTGTTCAGAAGCAGCAATTAATCCAATAGCAATGGGTAAATCAAAAGCAGCCCCTGTTTTTTTTAGATCGGCTGGAGAAAGATTTACTAAAATTTTTGTTCTGGGCATATGAAAGCCATTGGCCTTTAATGCACTTTCGGTTCGGTCTAAACTTTCTTTAATGGCATTGTCAGGAAGGCCTACAATACTATAGCCTTGACCCATACTCACATTAATTTCAATGGTAATCAGAATCGCCTGAATGCCTAATAAAGCACTTCCTTTAATTTTTACAAGCATATACTTTTGCTCAAAATATAGTGCTTATTGGAAAATGAATGAAGCGTATTTATACTAGTAATAAGTATGATAAGAACTACTTTAGTGATGCCCAAGTGTTAATTATATTGCGTCCAATAATCTTACCACGCCTTCTCTTTCTAAAATAAGGTATCCAATGCGGTCCTGACTAATACCTGGAGTAAGATGATATTCAAAATGCAATTCTTTGTCTTTAACCGAAGTTTTAAAATAACTAAATTGGATATTTTGATGTTGCTTTAGGTTTTCACTTATTTCATATAAATGCGTAGAAAGTATATATAAACTACTTCTTAATTTTTGTAAACCTTCAATTACTTTAGTGCTACATTTCATGGCATCCAAAATATTGGTGCCCTTAAAAAGTTCGTCAATTAAAACACAATTTTTTTTGCCATCATTAATTTTTAGTACAGTGTTTTTTATTCTTTGTACTTCATTGTAAAAATAACTTTCTCCTTTAACCACATTATCGGCAATGTTTAAATTGGTGATAAGTCCATCCATTACGGTGAGTGTTATTTTTTGAGCTGGTGCACCCATACCTACATGTGAAAGATAAACTACAATGCCAATGGTTTTAATAAATGTACTTTTCCCCGCCATATTTGCACCGGTTAAAAATAAAAAGTTTTTATCGGGTGAAAGTGTCAGGTCATTGCCAATAGCATTGTTTACGAGTGGGTGTGCCGCTTTTTCTACTGCCAAATAAGGTTTTTCGTCGTCTACCCAATTGGGGAATTCAAAATGATAAACCTCGTGTGCTTTTGCTAGACTATACAAAGCATCTAATTCATAGAAGTGTTCAAGTAAGCTGTTGGTATTGTTTTTATAACGATAAAGAAAAAAATGACCCAATGCTAGAATTTCCTGCGGGTTGGTTATTTTTTGTTTGTCTTTGAGATATGCGAGGTCCGGGTGTTGAAGAAGCTTATTTATTTTTTGTACCAAGTTTTCTATCACAGGATTATGGCTGGCTTGTTCAAAAAGTACCACAAATTCCATTAGGTTTTGGACAAATAAAACCAGGTGTTCCACCGAATATTTAATTAGTGAATAGTCGGCTTTGTTCCAAAACTGATACCAATATGCACCAGGTAAACTTATTTGAACAGGAATATTTTTAAAACTAGTTTCAAAAAACTTTTCAATAATCAAACAAGTGCCATTGCTAATTTTCATATTATCCAACTGCAACATGGAGTGAATTAATACAATAAGGGCTTTTTGCCTGTCTTGTATAGATGTTAAACTACTTAATGGATTATGTAAGTAGGAATTTAAATATACTTGACCTCCATTGGACTTGCAAAAATTTAAATGATTGGCAAGACCAACATGATCCTCATTGTCAAATAAGCCAATATCCTGCAATGTAATTTTATCAACTTGCATTCCGAATGGTATTAATTAGTGCGTCTTTTAGTAAAATAATAATGGCTATTCTCTGTCAAACTGAAGTCTGGATCCTTTTTGGGATTCATTGAATTCCCCTAAATGATAGGCTAAATGTCCACCTACAAACGTACTTTTTATTTGATAGGGAAATTGCATTCCTTCTAATGGACTCCATCCACATTTGTATAAAATATTTTCCTTGGTAACCGTATAAGGTTGTTCACCAATCAATACGAGGTCTGCATGATATCCTTCTCTAATAAACCCGCGCTCTTTTATTTGAAAACAAGTAGCTACTGCATGGCTCATTTTTTCTACTACTTTTTCCATACTTATTTTTCCTTCTTTCGCGTACTTTAACATCAACATTAAAGGATGTTGAACCAAAGGGAGACCCGCATGTGCATGAATATAATCTTCTTGCTTTTCTTCCCAGGTATGGGGAGCATGATCGGTAGCAATTATATCTAAACGGTCATCTAATAATCCTTCCCACAATGCTTTTTTATTTTCAGGCGCTTTAATGGCGGGATTACATTTTATTAAATTTCCTAATTGGGCATAATCATCGGATGTAAAATGTAAGTGATGAACACAAACCTCGGATGTAATACGCTTATCTTTTAATGGGCGTAAATTGGAAAACAATTGCAATTCCTTTGCCGTGCTAATATGTAAAATATGTAGTCGGGTATCAAATTTTTGTGCTAATTGTATAGCTTTCCAAGAGGACTCGAAACAAGCTTCCTCGTTTCTGATAATGGGATGATCGGAGGGTTCTAAATGTGCTTTTATCGATTCCAAAGCTGCTTTATTTCTTTTAATAATGCTTTCCTCTTCACAATGGGTGGCAATTAATAATTCCGATTTGCTAAATATACTTTCTAAAATAATAGGGTTGTCCACGAGTAAATTCCCAGTGGAAGATCCCATAAATATTTTAATACCACATACATCCTTCTTTTTTTTATTGGTCTTTAAAACTTCTTCCACATTGTTTTGAGAAGTGCCCATAAAAAAAGAGTAATTCGCTAAAGCGGTTTTAGCACCTATATTGTATTTGTCTTCTAATAATTCCTGTGTAAATACGGGAGGGTTGGTATTGGGCATTTCCATAAAACTGGTGACCCCTCCTGCTACCGCTGCTTTGGATTCGGTATAGATATTTGCTTTATGGGTTAAGCCGGGTTCTCTAAAATGCACTTGATCGTCAATAGCACCCGGTAATAAAAATTGGTTGCTGCCATCTATCTCTTGTACATTTTCCGACCTGCTTATGGTATCCGCAATCTGTTCAATTCTTCCGTTCTTAATAAATATATCTCCATGAATGCGCTTGCCTTCATTTACGATGGTGGTGTTTTTTATGATGTAAGACTGCATGATATTAGTTCTCGATATGCAATGTGAAATAAATAAAATTAGAATTAATCTTATCCAAACTGGTCACTAAGGGATATTTTGGATCAGCTACTTTTCTTAAATCTCTGGTGCCATAACTAAATTTAACCTCTGGTGAAATAGTTGCATATCTAAGAAAGAAACTAAGACCCAATCCCAATTCTAGTGCCATATCCGATCCTTTAATAATATTGGGATAAGATTGATTGGAATTTACAGTCGCAGATTTTTCTGCACCCAAGTCAAAGCCAAATTTCACACCTGTAATTAAATAATGACGCATTAGCTCGTGGTACTTGAATGCATTGTATCGGTCCGACTGAATTTTAAAACCTACTGGCAAATCAATGATAACAGATGGGATAGAATAGGTTTGCACACTTTTATTACCTGGCTCATTGGTCGTATAAGTAAAAGTGCTTCTGTTTCCAGAAATAAGTAAGGTTGGATTGGTTCTTAAGGCAAAATGATTATTTAATCTTAAAGTACCAGTTAATCCTAAATTCAAATACATGGTTTGAATAGGTGCAATTAAATTTGCGGCACCTGTAGCAGGTACTAAAAATTCACTACCTCTTTTTAAGGATAAAAAACTATTGCTCAATCCCATGCTCATACCTAAGTAGTAGGGCAATTCGTCATGATCTTGCTGAAAGGTTTCATCGGATTGTGCAAATACACTTGATGAAATGACAAGCAAGGAGATGAATAAAATTATTTGCTTCCGCAATAAATGCTGCATATTCCGAGACTTAGTTTTTGTTGAGATACCTGTTTAAATCCTGCTTTCTCAAAAATAGTCAAAAAGGCGTTCCCTTCCGGAAAAGCAATCACACTTTTATTCAAGTAGGCGTAAGCGGCTTTATTGCCAGAGAATATTTTTCCAATGGTAGGTGTAATCCACTCCATGTAAAGTTTATAAATAGGCTTAAACCACCTATTACTAGGCTGCGAGAACTCTAAAATTACCAATTTGCTGCCCGGTTGTAATACTCTATGAATTTCGGTTAACCCTTTTTCCAAGTTGGCAAAATTTCGGACCCCAAATGCCACCATCGCGCCATCAAATAAATGATCGGCAAAAGGAATGTCGGTACTATCTCCTAAAACCAACTCTATTTTATGGGACAGATCCTTTTGAGCAATTTTAATACGTCCATATTGCATCATTCCTTCGGAAATATCCATACCCGTTATTTTAGCGGGATCAATTATTTTATTTGCCATGAGGGCCATATCGGCAGTTCCTGTAGCAATATCCAATAAGTGCTGCAAGGGTTGATTTCCAAATTGATTAATGGCTTTTTTTCTCCATCCTTGGTCTATTCCTAAGCTTAAAAATCGATTTAGGAAATCATATCTTTTGGCTATCGAATTAAACATGATGGCCACCTGTTCTTTCTTATTTTCGGGGCGCTCTTCAAAAGGCACAATTTTATCGTGGGCGTATTCACTCATGCTGCAAAGATATTGAATTTGTGGGTTATCTTCGTGTCTCATGAAAGCAAGGGTTTACAAATCTACAGGTAGTTGGTACTCCGTAAAAACGGAGGCAGGTTTGTTTTATCAAGCACGTATTAAAGGCGTGATAAAATTAGACAATCGAACCTCTACCAATCCAATTGCCGTGGGTGATTGGGTGGAATGTGAAACAGAATTAGATCAGCCAACTTTGATGATTGCAGATATTTTAGACCGTTACAATTATGTAGCTAGGCAGTCTCCACATAATAAAAGACAGCAACATATTATTGCTTCCAATTTGGATCAATCTATTTTATTGGCCACTTTAAAATCACCCAAAACTTCGCAAGGATTTATTGACCGCTTTTTAATTTCTTGTGAAGCCTTTCATATTCCAGCGATTATTGTTTTTAACAAGTCGGATATTTATGGTGAAAAAGAAATGGCCATTTATGAGATGATGAAAGAAATGTATGAGGCTATTGGGTATAAAGTGTTTTTAATTAGTATAGAAAAGCAATTAGGTTTAGCGCCTATTAAAGATTTGTTGCAAAATAAAACCACTTTGGTAAGTGGGCATAGTGGAGTGGGCAAATCATCTTTCATTAATTATTTATTTCCAGACTTAGACATACACACGCAGGAAGTAAGTGATTGGAGTGGAAAAGGTATGCATACCACCACCTTTGCGCAAATGTATGATTTGCCAACTGGAGGTTCGGTCATTGATACGCCGGGTATGCGTGAATTAGCCTTAGCGAATTTAGAAAAGGAGGAATTAGCACAATATTTTCCAGAGATGCGCGCTAAAATGAGTGGTTGTCAATTTAATAATTGTCAACATATTAATGAACCTGGTTGTGCGGTGAAAGCTTCTGTAGAAAAGGGTTTGATTGCCGAAGCGCGTTTTTTTAGCTACGTAGATTTATGGCACGGAATAGAAACTTTTAAATACTAGTGCTTATTTTTTTCGGCTTACTTATTTGGAACTTCATTTGCATCTTCAAACCAACTTGCATACTTCACATAATTATTGGAGATCCTATTTATTTCTCCATTGATTAATTCCTCGCTAACTGCTTTTACTTTTTTAGCCGGTACTCCAGCATAAATACTGCCTGCTTCCACAATGGTTCCTTCTAACACGACTGCACCTGCTGCAATGATTGAATTAGAATGTATTACGCATCCATCCATTACAATACTGCCCATGCCAATTAATACATTGTCGTGAATTGTGCAACCATGTACCATGGCATTGTGACCTATGGAAACATGATTACCAATATTGGTAGGGTGCTTTAAATAAGTACAATGAATAATGGCGCCATCCTGGATATTTACTTTGTCACCCATTTTAATATAATGTACGTCTCCTCTTATAACTGCATTAAACCAAACCGAGCATTCGTTGCCCATTATTACGTCTCCAACAATGCTTGCGTTGGGAGCAACAAAACAATTTTCACCAAAATGGGGTTCTTTTCCCTGAACTGCTAGTATGGTTGCCATAAAAATGCGACTTTTGTAATGCAATTTACTTCTAATGGCAACAATAAACAATAGACAATATTTTTTCCAATATTTGGCACAAACCTCCGACAAGCCCATTGGTATTGAAGTTGCGTCTGCACAAGGCGTTTATATATATGATGTAGCAGGCAAAGTATTCATGGATATGATTGCAGGTTTTAGTGTTTGTAATATTGGACATAGCCATCCCGCGGTAATTAAAGCCATTAATGAGCAGGTAGAAAAGTATATGCATGTGATTGTATATGGGGAATTTGTACAAGCACCACAAGTGCAATATGCTAAGCATCTCACTAGCTTTTTACCCGAAGCATTGCAGTGTGTGTATTTTACCAATAGTGGAGCGGAGGCTACCGAAGGAGCTATGAAATTAGCAAAGCGTGTAACTGGACGCACAAAAATAGTAGCATTTGAAGGTGCTTACCATGGAAGTACACAGGGTGCATTAAGTGTGATGGGGGATGAATATTTTAAGAACGCATTTAGACCATTGCTTCCCGATATTTTGCATTTGCGTTATAACAATTTGGAGGATATTGAATTAATAGATAATACGGTGGCTTGCGTGTTGGTGGAACTCGTACAAGCAGAAACGGGCATTACGCCAGCGAATAAAGAATGGGTCATTGCATTGAGAAAAAAATGTGATTCTCTTTGCATATTATTAATTGTAGATGAAATACAATCCGGATTTGGACGCACAGGTTCTTTGTTTGCTTTTGAACAATATAATATGGTGCCCGATGTGTTGTTAGTGGGAAAGGCATTGGGTGGAGGACTTCCATTAGGTGCATTTATTTCTAGTCCTAAAATAATGTCCACCCTTACTCAAAATCCGGTATTAGGCCATATCACTACTTTTGGAGGAAATCCCGTTTCATGTGCAGCAGGAAATGCGGCACTTACTATTTTATACAATAGTGGTTGGATTGAGGCGGTTAAAGAAAAAGAAAATTATTTAATTACGCATTTACATCATCCCGCAATTTTACATCGCAATCATTTTGGATTGTGGATGTCCTTACAATTCGAGTCGGCCGCACTCACTAAAAAAATAGCAGCAGCTTGCGTTGAAAATGGAATTATTACGGATTGGTTTTTATTTGCCGAAGATCGCATTCGCATTGCGCCCCCTTTAAGTATTACTATTGACGAACTCATTATTGCCATTGAAAAAATAATAGCGAGCATTAATGTGGCGATCCAAAATAAATAATTAATTTATAATATTTTAATTACGAACAACCAGCATTTAACAATCGCCTGTTCTGCAAAAACTACGGTACAGGGCTTCGTATTGTGGAATGATATTTGCAATTTCAAAATGCTTAGCTTGTTTCAACGCATTTTTCTTAAAGGTTTTTAGTTTTTCTTCATCTTGTAAAAGTGCGATGGCTTTTTCACTCATGGTTTTTACGTCACCCACAGGTGCTGTATACCCTGTTACCCCGTCTATATTTACTTCGCCAAGTCCCCCTGCGTCAGAGCTTACTACCACTGCACTTGCAGCCATGGCTTCTAAAGCAGCCAAGCCAAAACTCTCATATTCTGAGGGCAGTAAAAAAATATCACTCACTGCCAAAATTTCTTCCATTTGTTCCTGCTTGCCTAAAAAACGGACATCCGCTTCAAGACCATATTGCCTTGCTAAGTCTTCGGCAACAGGGCGTTCGGGTCCATCACCTACCATTAATAATTTTGCAGGAAGGGCCGCATGAATATTTTTAAATATTTCCATCACGTCGTCTATTCTTTTTATTTTTCTAAAGTTAGATGCGTGTACAATTATTTTTTCACCCTGTGGCGCAATCACTTGTCTAAATGCAGCCACTGGTTTTTTATCGTAGCGGTGGAGGTCCACAAAGTTATTGATGACCTGAATATTTTTACGAATATCAAAATGCTTTAAAGTTTCTTCTTTTAAATTTTCTGATACGGCCGTAATAGCATCACTTTCATTAATTGAAAAAGTAACTACGGGTTCATAGGTTTTATCTCTTCCCACTAAAGTAATATCGGTTCCGTGCAAAGTAGTAATCACTGGAACAGATCGACCTGTTTTTTGCTTTACAATTTGTTTAGCCGTATACGCAGCCGATGCATGTGGGATTGCATAGTGTGCATGTATTAAATCCAAATCGTGATTTAAAATTACATCCACCATGGTGCTTGCCAATGCCAATTCATAAGGAGGGTAGTCAAATAAAGGATAAGTAGGCACCCTTACCTCGTGATAAAATATATTGGCATGGAAGCCATTTAAACGAACGGGTTGTTGATAGGTAATAAAATGAATTTCATGCCCTTTTTCGGCCAAGGCTTTGCCCAGCTCGGTGGCTAAAACACCACTTCCTCCAAACGTAGGATAACAAACAATACCGATCTTCATTTTAACTAGTTGAATATGCAATTAACAACTAATTATCCGATAAAGTTTAATTATATTTAAGAATTATTTGAATGTTAAAATACCAATTTATGCGTAGATTATTTTTACTGGTTTTTTGCTTGCCTTTACTGGTTCAGGCACAGGTGAATCAAGATAGTATGATGATTAAAAAAATGTCTGATGAAATCATGACCAACGGCAAGGCTTATGATTTGTTGAGAGAACTGACTAAGAAAATTGGAGGCCGTTTAGCCGGTTCACCACAACAACAAAATGCAGCTGTTTGGGGTAAGCGTAATATGGAGTCATTTAGCCCTGACAAAGTATTTTTCCAAGCTTGTAAAACACCTAACTGGCAAAGAGGGGGAAAAGACTTTGCCGCCGTTGTTGGTATTAATGGCAAACCCACCGTTCAAAAACTAGAAGCCTTGGCTTTAGGAAATTCTTTAGGAAGTAATGGGTTAATAGAAGCAGATGTTTTGGCTGTTGCAAATTTTGATGAATTAGAAAAAAGAAAGGACGAAGTAAAAGGAAAGATCGTTTATTTTAATAGTGAGTTTGATCCCACATTCGTTCAAACATTTAAAGCTTATGGTGCATCGGGTGTGTACAGAAGATCAGGCCCAAGCCGGGCTGCAAAATATGGAGCGGTAGGTGTAATGATACATTCTTTAAGTTCAGCGCCTGATAATGCCCCACATACGGGTGCGATGGTATATGACGAAGCGCAACCTAAAATTCCTGCTGTGGCTTTAGGTCCTAATGATGCAAAAGCTTTATATGCACAAGCAAAAAAAGGAACAGTACGCGCTCAAATGCAAACCTTTGGTTTTTATTTACCTGATGCAGACGAAAATAATGTAGTCGCTGAATTAAAAGGTACTGAACATCCCGAAGAAATTATTACCATTGGTGGCCACTTAGATAGCTGGGATGTAAACGAAGGTGCACATGATGATGGTGCAGGTGTGGTGCATGCAATGGAAGTATTACGTACTATGAAAGCATTAAATTATCAACCAAAACATACCATTCGATTTGTTTTGTTTGCCAATGAAGAAAATGGTGGAAAGGGCGGTGCTAAATATGCCGAGTTAGCTAAGACAAATAAGGAAAAACATATTCTGGCTTTAGAAAGTGATGAAGGTGGTTTCACCCCAAGAGCGATTGCCATTACTTGTTCACCTGCACAATTTGCACGTTTTGAAAAATGGACTCCATTATTAAAACCTTATGGAACGGAAGTTACCTCAGGTGGTGGCGGTGCTGATATTAGCCCATTAACGGGTTATGATAAAAGTATTATTTTATCAAGTATGATTCCAGACAGCCAACGTTATTTTGATTTACATCATGCGAAGACCGATGTATTTGAAAATGTAAATAAGCGTGAACTATTATTAGGCGCTGTAAACATTGCAGCATTCATTTATTTAGTAGATCAACATGGTGTGAATCCGTAGATAATAAATAAGCCCTTAATTAAAATTTAAGGGCTTATTTATTTTTCGTCTTATGATTTTTTCAAAGCCACCCATAAACGGTGGCTTTGATTTACTTTAACTTAATTAAAATTTAAGGACTTTTTTATTTTAACGGCTTAGGTTCATGGAACGCTCCTTGTACAATGTTCTGAAGTAAGGGTCGCGTAAGTCTTTGATAAAACGAATCGCTTCTCCTGTGCTCTTCATCTCTGGTCCTAATTCTTTATTTACACCAGGGAATTTATCAAAACTAAATACCGGTTCTTTAATCGCGTAACCGTCTAATTTTTTATCCATGGTAAAGTCGGTTAGCTTAGCGGCACCCAACATTATTTTGGTCGCAATATTTAAATAAGGTATTTGGTAGGCTTTTGCAATGAAAGGTGTAGTTCTGGAAGCTCTTGGATTAGCTTCAATTACATATACTTTATCATCTTTAATAGCAAACTGAATATTAATCAACCCTCTAATATTTAAAGCTCTTGCAATTTTCTCACTGTAAAATTCCATGGTCTCTACAATTAATGGGGTTAAGTTAAATGCAGGTAATACCGCATTGCTATCACCACTATGAATACCAGCAGGTTCAATGTGTTCCATCACACCCATTACATGAAAAGTCTCTCCGTCAAAAATGGCATCTACTTCCGCTTCCTGACAACGATCTAAAAAATGATCAATTAAAATTTTATTATCAGGAATATGTTTTAAAATTCCTACTACAGCAGTTTCTACTTCGGCGTCATTTATTACAATACGCATTCTTTGACCCCCAATTACATAACTAGGTCTTACGAGTACTGGGTAGCCAACTTGGTTCGCAACTTCAATGGCTTCTTCGGCAGTGTATGCGGTACCATAATTTGGATAAGGGATTTTCAACTCTTTTAACAAGTCACTAAAGCGACCTCTGTCTTCGGCAATATCTAAACTATCAAATGAAGTACCTATAATTTTAATCCCTCTTTCGGTTAAACGCTTCGCTAATTTTAAGGCTGTTTGTCCACCTAATTGTACAATTACGCCCTCGGGTTGTTCTAATTCAATAATTTCCCAAAGATGTTCCCAAAACACAGGCTCGAAATACAATTTATCGGCCATATCGAAATCGGTGGATACGGTTTCTGGGTTACAGTTTACCATAATGGCTTCGTAACCCGATTCTTTTACGGCAAGTAAACCGTGTACACAACAATAATCAAATTCAATACCTTGTCCAATACGATTAGGACCACTTCCTAATACAATAATTTTTTTCTTTTTGGATGGGATGGATTCGTTGGAGTTTAAATTGTTGCTCATAAGTATAAAATTGGGCAAAAATACGATAGCGAACGCATTTATACGAATTTTTATAAAAGGGTTTTCCACCACCTGTGTTTAGCGGACCACGCATAGCTCATCCCATCGGGTGGTATAGCGTTTACTGCGCTTTTCACTGCGCATTTTCCAGTTTTTATGCGTGCCGGTAGTGCCAAATTTGAGTACATCATTGCGGTAGGCGGCATTCATATTGTCAATTACATTCATTAGCTTTTTGCGTCTTGCATCGGTGGGTTCCACAAATAGGTTGGTTTGTAAGGCATTGTCGGGTACAAAATCACTCACAATAACACCTGCTTTTTTATAGGTACTGCCCTGCTCAAATAAGTTTTTGCCAATGGCCAGAGCGGCTTTTATAATATCGGGGGTAAGATTACTAGGATTATCTAAAGCAGCATAGCCACTTACATGACTACCTCGATGGTAATGACTGCTTTCGGAAGGATAGGTTTGGGGTAGGGGCTTAAGTAGTAAAAACACTTGCACACATTTAGCAGCGCTATGTTGTCGTCTTAATTTTTCGCAGCAACGTGTGGCGTAGGTGGCCAAAGCTTCCTCAATATCCTGCCAAGTATTTACGTCTCTGCCAAACATGCGCGTAGTGGCAATCATTTTTTTCTCGGTACGTGGTGCTTGCATTTCATGGGTGGGTAATCCTTTGAGTTCTCTAATTAATTTAATACCCGTAATGCCGCCTAAAAACTTTTTACCCCAACTCATATCTTTCATGCTTAATGCAAAAGCGGTGTTAATACCATATACTTTTAATTTTTCACTGTACCTAAAACCAATGCCCCAAACATCTTCGATAGGTGTTTTTTGTAAAGCGGTTTGAATTTTTTGCGTACTGTCTAATATCACTACGCAATTGGTTTGTACTTTATTTTTTTTAGCCAATCGGTTGGCTACTTTACTTAACACTTTATTGGGTGCTGCACCAATAGAAACCGAAATACCGGTCCAGGTTTCAATGGTATTTTTTAAGTGGGTACAAAAATCATACAGATCTTCGGAAGCAATATGTTTTAAGTCCACAAAGGCTTCGTCTACGGAATACACTTCTACATGACCCGGTGGTAGCAAGGAGCGCATAGTTTCCATCACGCGCCAACTCAGGTCGCCATATAAATGATAATTAGAGGAAAAAGTATGTACGCCAAATTTTTTAATACGCTCGGCTTCCTGAAAATACGGCGCTGCCATTTCAATACCTAATTTTTTTGCTTCATCGGAACGAGAAACAATACAACCATCGTTGTTACTTAAAACAACAATGGGCGCATTTTGCAAACCGGGTGCAAAAAGCCGCTCGCAGGAACAATAAAAACTATTACAATCAATAATCGCTTGCACAATATTAAATTTTAAACACACTTATTAATTGACTACAAAAAAGTGACTAGAAAATACTTTCGAAAAAATATTTTTTATAAACCATGAATCACATAGGTAACCACGCCCCAGGTTTTATAATCTTGCAACTGTTCAATATGTATCGCTCCATACTTTTTATTTTCGGGTAGGAGGGTAATGCTATGTGTTTGCATTTGTATGCGACGCACTAAAAATTCGCCATTTAAAATGGCCACAACTACTTTTCCGGATGCAGGCGGAATACTGCGGTCCACAATTAAAGTATCTCCAATATGAATGCCGGCACCGAGCATGGCGTCACTATTGACTCTAAAGAAAAAAGTGGCGGGCTTATTTTGAATGAGCTGTTCATTGAGGTCAATACCTCTTTCCATAAAGTCGTCCGAAGCGGCTCCAAAACCAGTGGCATTGGCCTGTATAATTTGGCTGGACTGGTAATTTTTATTAATCTGTTGGGTGGCGATGCCCTCGCTAGGATCCATGTCTATATATTCCATAAAACTAAATTTATTAGCAATATTAGCTAAATTATTTAGTATTTTTATGAATATTTTCTAGCGCGCTTTTAGTACCTTGGGGGCTAATTGTGCGTTATGGAAAAGCCCTTTTTTATAGATTCTAATATTGCACGGGCTAAGACGATAGATACCCGCTTTTACTTAGAAACCAAGTGGTTAGAAGCGTCTAAGGAAAAAATATTTGCCCCAAGTTGGCAGTATCTTGGTCATAGCGGCATGGTGCCTAAGGCAGGAGATGCACATCCCATTAAATTATTGGAAAACTATTTGGACGAGCCCTTGGTGTTAACCCGGGATGCCCAGGAGCATATTCATTGCTTGTCTAATGTGTGTACACACCGCGGTAATTTAATGGTGTATGAACCTTGCAGTGCACAAAAACATTTGCGTTGTAAATACCATGGTCGTTCTTTTCATTTGGATGGAAAATTTATTTCCATGCCGGAGTTTAAGGACGTTGAAAATTTTATTCCCGAAAATAATCACCTACCTCATTTACCATTATACCAATGGGGCCCTTTGTTATTTACACAATTAACAAAAGGGTTAGGTCCTGAATTATTTTTTAGACAAATGGAGGGACGCATTGGTTGGTTGCCTATAAATGATTTAGTTTTTGATGCATCCAGATCGAATGATTATTATATCAAAGCCAATTGGGCTTTGTACTGTGAAAATTATTTGGAAGGATTTCATATTCCATTTGTGCATCCTGGTTTAAATGCATTTTTAGATTTTAAAGATTATACAACTGAAATATTTAAATATGCCAATTTGCAGTTAGGAATTGCAAAGGACGATACGCATTGTTTTGAAATACCAGCAGGGCATCCCGATGCAGGCAAGCTTATTGCAGCGTATTATTTTTGGGTATTCCCCAATATGATGTTTAATTTTTATCCATGGGGATTGTCTTTAAATATAATCACCCCTGTGGATGCAGGTAATACCAAAGTAAGTTTCTTAAGTTTTGTTTTTGATAAAACTAAATTAGGCAAGGGTGCCGGAAGTGGATTAGATAGCGTAGAACAAGAAGATGAAGAAATAGTACAGCATGTACAACAAGGTATTCGCTCTCGATTTTATCATCATGGACGTTATGCAACGCAGCGTGAGCAAGGCACGCATCATTTTCATAGTTTACTCGCTCATTTTTTAAATCAGTAATTTTAAATACTGATTTACCATCTAGGATTTAACGAATAAGTTCAATAATCAAAAAAGGTCCAGCTATGCTGGACCTTTTTTGATGCGCAATTATTTATCAAGCGCAATCATGAATTCGATGATTAGAATTTAAATGATAACTTGGTAAATAATCTTAAACCATTGTATCCCATTTGTACACCGTCCCAAGGACCGCCGGTTTCATTATCGCCAGCCCACCATTTAGCTTGTGGATTTACTGCAAAGTCGGGATGTATATTAAATATATTGTCTGCACCTATAATTAAAGAGGTGTTCTTATGCATTTGTACATTCATGTAAATATCGGTAGTGAATTTTCCTTTGTAGTTGAAAACTTCAGGAACTAAGGTATTGCCAGTGGCATCTGCATCTGCAGGCACTTGAGGATTAATGCCATCTCCATTAATGCCAAATCCTGTTAAAGCAAGGTCACCAAAGTAAGTTACTCTAGCGCCAACACTTATTTTGTTTTTAGTATAATCAAAACTAGTTGAGAATTTAGATTTTGGTGCAGAGGCTTTTAAGAAATATTTTTCACGATCATTAAAGAAAGTATTTGCGTTGTAATCATTGGTGTTTAGTGCACTTGGAATATGCACATCATCGATAGTGATACCTTGGAAATTAGCTACAAATAAAATTTTAAAACGCTCTTTGTTGGAAATTTTCTTTTGATAGTCAGCAACCACATCCATACCGGTGTTGGTCGTATTTACAGCGTTGGCAAAGAACTGTGCAGTGGAAACCCCCAAGGCATTTAATTTACTAGTAAATGCTGTTGGCAAACTTGGATCAGATGCGCCAAATAAACCAGATAATACTACACGGTCTTTCATTTTAATGCTGTAGCCGTCTACTGTGAAAGTTAATCCCTTAGCAGGTTTCCAAGAAAATCCTAAACTTGTATTAATGGAAGTTTCTTGTTTTAAAGAAGGGATGCCGGCTAACTTGGTTAATGGGTCGTCGTTATTGGCAATTCTAGATTGAACTAATTCACCACCAGAGAATGAAGTTAAGGTATTACTAAAATATTTTTGTTGTAAGGAAGGCGCACGGTATCCTGTACTAAAAGATCCTCTGAAATTAAAATTATCCGTTGCTTTATAACGGAAAGATGTTTTATAAGTACTCACTGCGCCAAAATCAGAATAATATTCTAGTCTAACAGCACCTGTTAATAGTAATCTTGAAGTAGGGGTGTATTCTAAGTCACCATAAGCACCAGAAACTAATCTATTGGCATTTATTTTATCTGCAGGGCTAAAACCTGGAAAACCCTGTGAACCTGGTGCTTGCTCTAAACCATAAGTATTGGTAAATAATTTGTAAGAAGCGGGTTCGCCTCTATAAATAGAATAGTTTTCAATTCTGAATTCTGATCCAAAAGAAACTTTAACACCGCCCTCATTTACTTTTCCAAATTGTTTTGATAAATCTAAATTGGTTGTGTTTTGTAAAAAGTTAAATCCACCATCATCAAAATGTGTTTGTGCTACACTCCCAATATTGGAAGCATTAAATGTGCCATCGCCATAGTAATGAAAATTATTGTATCCAAAGGCATTACTAAAATCCCAATCCCATCCTGTAGTGGATGATTTTGAAAAACCGGTAACCATGGAGATATCCTCAATTTTAGTTTGGATATGTGGGTTGTAGGTAGTGTCTCCGGAACCAGTAGCAAACATAATACTTGGGACATAAATTAATTTGCCTTTTGAATCTACAGGAAAACGAGTTGGTTTAGCAGACCAGTTTCTTGAGTAGGCATAAGCGTCTGAATTTTTTGAATTCAATCCACCAAATGCGTAAAATTTAATACCATCTCCTAAAGGGACTTCCATGTTAAACATAGCGCCAATGGATTTCATCGAACCATCTCCAAAGCCTCTTCTCCAGGTATTAGTAGGTAAGCCATCTGCTTTAGTAATATCATCGCTTGCTGCTTGACGGAATGTTTTTCCTTGGTCTAATAAATCCAAGGATAAATTAATAAAGCCTCCTTTTTTTCCTAAATCAAAACCACGATTCGCAGAAAAAGATTGGGTTACTCCATCAATGGCATTCCCTGTTAAATATTCTTTCTGACTTTTGAACTGATTGGTATTGAATTTTTTATCATAGTAACCAGCAACTCCTGTTGTAATATTCCATTCGCCGGTATTTTTTCTTAATACAATATTCATCACCCCTGCAATCGCATCAGATCCATATTGTGCAGAAGCACCATCTCGTAAAATTTCGATTCTATCCACTGCAGACTGTGGGAATCCGTTTAAATCTACGCCCGAATTTCCTCGGCCTCTGGTTCCAAATAAACCAATGAAAGCTGTGCTATGTCTACGTTTTCCGTTAATTAATACCAAGGTTTGATCTGGACCAAGACCTCTTAAAGTACCAATATCAATATGATCGGCACCATCTGCACCAGATTGTTTATTATAGTTAAAGGAAGGTGCTACATAATTTAAAGTAGAGGTTAAATCCATGCGCGCCGTATT
>CANGFA010000001.1 GCA_947453145.1 Bacteroidota bacterium | reverse complement strand
TGTTATTCATTGACTACCGGTCCAACCACAGCCAATGCTACCACAACCAATGGAGTTGGAATGGGTACCTATTCAAGTACAATTTCAGGATTGGCTGCAGGCACAACCTACTATGTAAAAGCCTATGCAATTAATTTAGCAGGAACTAGTTATGGGGATGAAGTTAAATTTACAACCCTTGCCATCACAAAACCGACACTAAATACGACGCCTGCTTCTGGTATTACGACCAATGCTGCAACCACGGGAGGTACAATTGTTGCAGATGGCAATGCGCCTATAACACAAAGCGGTGTGTGTTATTCAACCTCGTCCAATCCAACAATTGCTAATTTTCAGACAATTGACGGAACAACTACTGGCACTTATGTTAGCAAGCTTACTGGGTTAAATCCCGGTACGACATATTATGTGAAAGCATATGCAATAAATTCTGCGGGTATAGGATATGGCCCCGAAACTTCATTTACAACCGTTGCTATTTCTAAACCAACTATAACAACTACAAATGTTTCCAATATAACATATAATTCTGCAATCTCGGGTGGAACAATTTTGGGAGATGGAAATTCTATAATTCAACAAAGCGGTGTGTGTTATTCACCATTGCCCAATCCAACAATTGCTAATTTTCAAACTATTGATGGAACAACAAGTGGTTCATTTATAAGTAAACTTACAACTTTAACCCAAGGCACAACTTATTATTTAAAAGCATATGCAACTAATGGAGCCGGCACTGGATATGGTAATGAAACTACATTTACAACAGTGGCTATTGCCAAACCAACTATAATAACTAATATAGTTAATAATATAACTGCATATGCTGCTTCAGCTGGTGGTACCATATCATCAAACGGTAATGATCCTATTCAACAAAGTGGCGTATGTTATTCTACCTCACCTAATCCAACAATATCCAATTCCAGAACAACCGACGGATCAACAAGTGGTTCTTTTACAAGTCAGCTATCAGGATTAACGCCAGGTACAACTTATTATGTCAAATCTTATGCAACGAATGCAGCTGGAACAGGATATGGCATTGAAACTTCCTTTACAACACTTACTATTTCTAAACCAACCATATCAACTACCACAGTTAATAATATTTCTGCGTATACTGCATCAACTGGTGGTACCATATCATCAAACGGCAATGACGCCATTCAACAAAGCGGCGTTTGTTATTCTACCTCACCCAATGCAACAATTTCCAATTCAAGAACAACCGACGGATCAACAAGTGGTTCTTTTACTAGTCAATTATCAGGATTAACACCAGGTACAACTTATTATGTTAGAGCTTAC
Organism: Bacteroidota bacterium; assembly: GCA_947453145.1. GTDB lineage: Bacteria > Bacteroidota > Bacteroidia > Chitinophagales > Chitinophagaceae > Sediminibacterium. The sequence goes on along the minus strand of CANGFA010000001.1, from coordinate 150,096 downwards.
GCAACAAATGCGGCAGGCCCAGGATATGGAAATGAAACCTCGTTTACTACTTCAACTATTTCCATACCTACGGTTTCCACAATACTTTCTACTTATGGCTATAATACAGCTATTGTTAGTGGTACCATTAACTCAAATGGTGGTTCTTCAATTACACAAAGTGGCATATGTTATTCAACATCTCCAAATCCAACTACTTCAAATTCAAAAACAACAGACGGTGCAACAGTAGGTTCATGGTCTAGTAATATTTCTGGCCTTTCCCCAAATACAACCTATTATGCAAGAGCTTATGCAAGCAATGCGGCTGGACCGGGCTATGGAAGTCAAGTTACATTTAAAACAGCATTTGCCCCTAGCACATGCTCTATAACAGCTGTAACAACAGGGGTTTGGTTTTCGATGGATATTTCAACAACAGGTCCTTATGTTAATGGTTCTTATTTTACCATTGGGTGGCTTAATAGTCCCGGCTATAACTATAATTTTGGAACAGCAACAAAGGTTGCACTATATAATAACGAAACCGAAGTGTATAGCTGGGGTGCGACGACATGGACACTTGGAGGCGGCTGGCCAATTGGCTTTCCATTGCCAACAGTAGCATCTTCTTCCTGTTATACTGTAAGAGTTTTCAAAGTGGAAGCATTGGGTGCTACAAAAGTATATATTTCACCTAGTTTTAAAATTAATTAAAAAATAAGTAAAGAATCAAAATGAAAAAGTATGTTTTAATCATTAGCAGTGTTGTCTTATTGCTTTTTATTTTCATGGGGTATAAACTGTTAAGTACAAACCAAGAAAATAATGTGCCTACTGTTAAAACACAAACCCTAACAAGGAATTTTAACATTGGAGCATTTTTAAAAAATAGTAATGATGTTGTAAAAGAATTCCCTTACGATAAGTATATAGCTTCGGGTGATTATCAAACCTATAGTTTTTTAAGAAATGATATAGATCAGTTGTCAAATAAATTAAAAGACAATAGTACTGCACAATCCGTTATTTATGAAGCCTTAACAAATTCATTAATAAAAGGGAAGCCGGCTTTGATTGGATCAGAAATAGATAGTTTGATAGTCACTTTTCAGTGGGCTGATAAATTCAGGATTTATGCGGAGGCGGATTCTATAAATAGCAACTTATATTCAGCAGTAAATGAATTTTGGATGTCAAAATTAACAGACAGGTTGGTTGCTATTTCTAGTGAAAATTCCAATATAGTAAATAATTTCAAATTTAGATATTTGATTACTAAATGTAATGAAGTTAAATATTCTGCTTCCATTAACAACAATTCAATTAGTAAATTTATTCAGAACTTGTTAAACAGTAATTGGACTCATTTGTTTCGTCAAACATGGAATCAAGCATCTAAATTGCAATTAAGCCTCCTTTTTATCATTGGATTTATTACAATTATATCATACTCACTTCTAATAAAATCAATTATTAAATTAATAAAAAAATAAAAAATATGAAATTCATTTTCTCTTTATTTGCGGGGTTGCTCTTTACATTGAATTTTACCCAAGCGCAAAAATTTGATTCTAAATATATTCAGGTCTCCAATAGTCTGGTGGGAAATTATACTATTGGTATGATGAAATTAAGTCGAAAAGACAACCATGTTAAGGTAAAATATTTTGCTGCAAATGTAAACGGCGTTTCGGTTGAAAATAGATACAAACAATGGTCGCAAGGGAAAAACATAATACTATATTCTTCTGGAACATATTTTGGAGACGATGGTAATCCAGTTGGTTTATGTATTGATAATGGGAGTATAGTAAATAATTTAGTAAAAACTACAGGATTTGATGCGCTTGCCATTGTTTACGCAACAGGAGGTATTGCGGTTTCTGATTTAAAGCAGGCTAACCTAAACATAGTAGTTAACAATACACCCACTACAGTTAATGTTAGAAATCCTTTAGATGCTCAAAAATTTAAAAGTTGGGCTGTTTCCAATAGTGCCACCGTATTTCAAACACATTTATTATGTTATAATAACGATTTAAAAGCATTTCCACCTAACGGCGGGAATAGTTCAAAAGAAGCGTCTCGAAGATTTTTAGCAGTTTGTCAGGACAAACAAGGGGCAATTCAGCATGTAATTTTAAATATAAAAGAATTGGTAACCTTATACGAAGGTTCTAAGGCTATTAATGAATATTTATTGCATCCTAGTAGCGTATTTAATAAAATATTTTTTATGATAAATTTAGATACTGGTTCTCAAGATGTTTTTGAATCCTATGATGGCAATGGCAACCGAGATCCTAGGAAATATTTCGGCGGAACAACACCCTTATCTGGTGCAAAAAACTTATTGGTTTATTACTACGAATAACGTTAATACTTAAGAATGAAATACATATACTCCCTACTGACCATATTTTGTCTTTGCATTATTTATGCGTTTACAAATATTGAACCCTCAAAAAGTTCAATTTTATTAGACGTGAGCGATAGTACATTAATAGCAAAAATTATAAATGTAACGTCTCAATTCAAAGATACTATATATCAATATGACCTGTATAACTATGATTTTAAAGCAACCGAAGACTCTATTAAAACACTAACTGATAGTTTAAAAACCTATCCTGATAAACAAGATCAAGAATTTAATAAGGCGTATAAAGTAGTTCAAAAAAGTATATTAACCGATACAGCTACTTCAAGAATTCTGTTTTCCAATCAAATGAATGCATATCATTTATTGCTTAGTAAGTCAGAAAAAGAAACTGAAGAAATTAAAGCGAAAATAAAAAAATTAAATAATGCTTTAATAACACTTAAAAAAAACAGAGAACAATTTGATAAGATTTTACAAGCCCCTAGAAAAGAAGTAAGTGAAACTATTTTAAAAATGCAAGCCCCTATTCTTTTTAAATTTGATTACTTAAAATCTAAATTTAAAGTAGTAATAGTTAACAACAAATTTAATGATTTAAAAATTATTCCCAATACTACCGGCTCCCCCAAGACTATTAAGTCACAAATTGCAAGTATTAGTAAGGCTGACTATGGTATTTTAATGAATGCTGGCATGTATGAAGAAAACGGCTCAGGCGTTGGTTTATTAATTAGTAATCGAAAAAAATTAAATGAAATAAATCTTAAAAAGAACTTGCCGGGTAATTTTTATACACTTATTAATTCAGTTTTTTATAGCGACACTCTGGGTAAAAACTTTATACAAACAACAAGCAGTTTTAATGAAAAATTTAAAAATACGACCTATCCTGACATTGCATTTGCTACTCAATCGGGCCCTGCACTTATTATTGAAAGCAAGTTAAATAATGAACTTAATATACGCTCACAAAACAGTCTTATCAGGAATGGCGTTGGAGTTGTGAAAAATGCTAATGATAACATCTCAATTTTTATAATATCAGAAACACCTACTACTTTTTATGAATTGGCCTCATTATTTAATTTTTTAGGTTGTGACAATGCGATGTATTTAGATGGTACTGTTAGTCAATTATTGTATAAGGGTCCTAATAAAAAAGAAATTGATAAAACAAGTGGGGTGGAAACAAAAGGGCTCGGCCCTCTTTTTGCTATTACTTCCAAAGAAGTCAAAAAAGATTCAGTAGTTAAAATAATAACTAAAAAATCAAAACCATAATTACAATTATAAATGTTTGTACCTATTAAACATCTGTTTAAAATAATATTTTTATTTTTATTTATATTTTTTTATGTTCAAGGTGCTTCGCAAAGTCAAATAAATGGTTATGATTTTATAACTAATTTAAAAAATGACGCAAACATTGGTCAAATAGATTTTTATGTAAAGTCATCTGACCCCTGTTCAATTGGCAATGAAAAAATTTTATTTGGAATCAACTCCACAATTTTAAATACAAACTTAAATTCATTTTTAAATTTTAAACTACAGGTGGTGGATTGTAATGGAATGAGTGTAGTGAAAGATCCGAATATCAAAACCACACCCGAAGACCCCTATGCGAATCAGAAATGGTCTTTAGAAAATTATATAAAGCCTCATATTGGCATAGGTATATCTATATTTACTAAATGATAACTATAAAAAATTCAGTTTCGAATGGCTCAGTATAACAGAAATAATTTTTTAGATTTTATTAAAAAGGATGAAAAAAAACAGCTTAGTGTATTTTTATGAATAAAAGCAACAACATCTTTTTAAACAAGACATTTTCAAGTCTATTGATTTTAACAATGATGATGGCTTGTCCTTTATTCACGAAAGCAAGTCATTTTAAAACCACTGTTAAAGGTGTTATATATTCAAATTCAATTTTAGAAGACAGCGCTAGCGATAAAGATCTTAAAAGAAGTAAAAGGTTATTAATAGAAATATATAAGAAAATTCAAAAAAATACAAATAAAAAAACCTATTCCTTTTCCTATAATAATGCTAGATTTCAAATAGTCATAGTTAATACTATATACAATGATTTAAAAATTCTTCCAAATACAACTGGGAAATTGCAAGGGTTGGACTATCAATTTGTACAAAATCCAACTGCTACTGTTTTGATGAATGCAGGTATGTTTGAGGCAAATGGAGCTCCAGTAGGGCTATTGATTAGCGGCCAAAAACAAATTAATAAAATAAATTTAAAAAAAGATTTGCCAGGTAATTTTTATAGCATGAAAAATGCAATATTTTACGTTGACATTGATGGTAAATATTATGTGAAAAATTCCATTTCTTTTAACGAAAAGTTTAAAAATAAATACCAAGAAATTTTATATGCCACTCAGTCTGGACCTATTTTAACGAGCGAGGGTAAAATTAATAAGGATTTTAGTGAAAATTCTACCAATAAATTAATTAGAAATGGAATTGGAGTTGTAGAAAACTCAAAAAATAATATTGCTATTTTTATAATTGCTCAAACACCCTGCTCTTTTTTTGATATGGCCTCCCTTTTTAAAAATTTAGGATGTGATAATTCAATGTACTTGGATGGATCGGTTAGTAGATTATTTTATAAGCATTCAAATAATATAAAAGAAAAACCTAAATCTGGAGATATGAAGCTAGGACCTGTATTTTCAGTTACCCCTAAAGTAAATCCTGTTTTACATTAATTTTTTTTCAAAAGTGAATTCCGTTACCTTTATATAACACAATTTTAATATTTACAATTATGAAATCATTTAAATTATTACTTCCTGTATGTCTTTTAATGACATTTATTTTTACTTCTTGTGGTGGAAGTCATAAGGACCAGCTTTTTGATTATTTAGCTGTTAAAACCAAAAAGGATGCTAATAAAATTAGTTTGATTGATTTTGATGGTAAAATTGTGGCCGAAGATGAGTTTGACGCTGGCTCAACGGTATTGGCTACCAATGGAGTTATATACGAAAAAACAAAAGACCAAAAAGTAAAATACTGGACACTTTCTGATAAAAAGGTAAAGCCATTAATAGATAAATCATTTGATGATGGCACTCCTTTTAACGAGGATTTTGCTATTGTAAGGGACGATGAAGGTGTTTTATCTTTAATTGATAAAAAAGGAAATGCGGTAATTACTAATTTATCAAAAATTGGTGATTATGAAGTTTTAACTACAGGAATAGTATCCGACGGATTAATCAGATTTAAATCTGACGAAGGTAAATGGGGATATGTAAACACAAAAGGAGAAGTAGTTATTAAACCAGCTTTTAACAATTGCGAAAACTTTGTAAATGGTAATGCAAGGGTGCTTAATGATAAAGATGAATTTCAAATTATTGATAAAACCGGCAATAAAATATTCAAGGGGGAGGAAGATGTTAAGTACTATCCTATTTCTGAAACCAAAATGGTTTATGACAAAAAGAACGGAGATGGTAAGCATTTTGTTGGTCTAGTAGATATGAAAGGAGAAAAAGTGATTAAGGATGGTAAATATATTGATGCTGGTTTATTAACTGCGGGTTTATTGCCTGCACAAAATGAGGACAAGCAATGGGGTGTAATAAATGAAAAAGGTGAGGTAGTAGGCGATTTAAGATTTAAATATGATGACGCACCTGTTATTGCTCCTAGTGGAAAAGTGTTGGTTAAGGTTGATAAAAAAGTAAAATTATACAATAGCAAAGGGGAATTAGTTATTGCCTTAGATGATTATACTAAGGTAGTTCCAGTTACAAAGAATAAATTTGTTGCCTTTAATAACGATGCAAAATTTGACATTATCAATGATGAAGGAAAAACAATTACAAAGGATTCTTATGTGTTAACTGGAGGCTTGACTTCGGATAATATGATATCGCTTACATTTCCTGATATTTACTTAAACCTATTATCTGTTGATTCTAAATATTTTAATTTCGAAAAAATATTTTCAAATACTTTTGGTACCATCACTACTAAAGATATTGCTGGATTAAACGAAGGCGCTAATATTGAAAACGTAATTCAAAAATTTCCTTACACTAAGTATACTGAATCAAATAGGGCATCTGCAGGAAATAATTACAACTTTGAATTAGGCACTAAATCTACAAGTAGTAATGCTAAATCAGATGTTACAGCTGGAACAGTAGCAACGCCTGCTGCTCCTACAGCAACAGAGTCAGCTGACAAATTTCCTGGTGTAGGTTCCTATTATTATCAAACTGTAAAAGGAAATAACCAATTTTATTTTACTTTCTCATTTAATGGCGAAGTTAAATCCTATGAAACTTTTGATGCAATGTATAATCCAATTTATAGACTAAATACCAATTCTCATCTTTCTCAAGTGGAAGTAAGTTTTGGTGATAAATCTGGAAATGATGTTTTCAAAAAGAAACTTAAAGAAAAATTACTTTCTGCTGGCTGGAAAACAAATGCAAAGGATACAGATGCTAAAATGACATTTACAAATGGTTCAAATGCAAATACCATTACTTTGTCAAGCACAAATTTAAATATTTCATTTTATAATCCTAGTGCAGCAATCGTGGAGCCCTATTATGAAACAGGAGACTAATTAATGATAATTTCACTATATAACATTTTTTTCAAGCGTAAGAAATATTCATTAATACTTTTCATTTTTGCTTTTTTCTATTTTTCTAACAAGGCAAATGCTTTTGTTTTAAAAAAAGAAATAGTCAAATTATTCAATGACACAACTAAAGATTGGATAACAACACCACGCTTACAGTCAGACAGCTCGAACAACATTGCCAATAAGCTTTTAACAACAGATAGTTTATATATTCAAAACTGGTCTAATGAAGCGGTGTTTGTACATCAAAATAAGACCATTGCACAATTGCCTCCCAAAATTGAAATAGCACTTGTGGATAGTGTTAATAAATTTCAACTTACTTGGTATGGAAAATTAAATTCAAAATATGGTGCTCGTTGGGGCAGCATGCATAAAGGCCTGGACTTGTATTTACGCACTGGAGACACCGTGGTCTCCGCATTTAATGGTGTGGTTCGATATGCAAAATTTAATTCCGGTGGTTTTGGTAATTGTGTTGTAGTTAGACATACCAATGGTCTTGAAACTATTTATGGACACTTAAGTAAAATAGAAGTGGCGGTAAATCAATATGTACAAGCAGGTGAACTATTGGGTTTGGGTGGAACTACGGGACACTCAACTGGGCCGCATTTACATTTTGAAACCCGTTACATGGATTTTGCAATTGATCCAGAACAATACTATAACACCCAAACTGGTACCTTACTTACTAGCACCCTCGTTTTAGATAGAGATCAATTAAACAGCACTAGATACCCGACGGTCTCAGTAGTCAAACACAGAAGAGGGAAAAGTGCCAGGTCGAGGTCTTCGTCTAAATCTACATCCAAATCTAGGAGCAAGACGGTTGCTACCAAAAAGCATATAACAACAACTAAAACCAGCTCAAAAAAGGGGTCTACGAAAAAGAAAACAGCAGTAAAGCGTAAAAAGTAATTGTATTTATCCTTAAATTTAGTATCAATTCTAAGGACAATGCCAACATCCCCCCAAACTAGCACACTTGGATTAAAAACCTATCAGGGTGCATGGACTTTTGCGCAAACTAAACATTTGCTGAATCGAACGATGTTTGGGGCCAAGATTGCCGACATTAATTATTTTAATGCTAAAGGGCTTATTGCAACGGTGGACGAATTATTAAATGTTCCTACTACTGTTCCCGCTCCCCCCTTAAATGATTATACGACCTCAAGTTATTCCGACCCTAATGTTCCATTGGGAAGTACTTGGATAAATGATGTATCCTTGGATGGCACAATTAATAGTTATAGAAGGTCTACCTACAAAAAATGGTTATTAAGTATTTATGTTGGACAAGCCAGAAACATACAAGAGAAATTGACATTTTTTTGGAGCAATCATTTTAGTACCGAAGCGGATATAGTGAGTTATGGAACCATGGTGTACAATCATCACCAAATTTTAAGAAAAAGTTGTGTTGGTAATTTTAAACAAATGGTGCGTGATATAACGACCGATCCGGGTATGTTAAGGTATTTAAATGGTTATGTAAATACGAAAACGGCCCCGGACGAAAATTATGGACGTGAATTGCAAGAATTATTTACTGTAGGAAAAGACGGTGGTTCAAAATATAGTGAGGACGATGTAAAAGCAGCAGCAAGGGTTTTAACAGGTTGGAAAATAGATGCAGCATTTAATGCAGTGTTTGATAGCGCAAGACATGATACCACTAATAAAACTTTTTCGGCATATTATAGTAGCAAAATAATAACTGGGAAAACGGGTGCTAGCGGTGCTTTAGAAACCGACGAGTTATTGAGTATGATTTTTGCAAACACAGATGTTGCAAAATTCATCTGCCGAAAATTATACAGATACTTTGTATATTATTATATAGATACGAATGTAGAAAATAATATTATTATTCCTTTAGCCAATACTTTTATTTCAAATAATTACGACATTAAACCTGTTTTAAAACAACTTCTTCAAAGCGAACATTTTTATGACAGTATTTATATTGGTTGTCAAATAAAAAGTCCAATAGATCATGTGGTTGGTTTTTTAAGACAATTTGAAATTAGTTTTCCAGATCCAGTGACAGATTATGTGGACTCCTATTATTTATATAATAATATGGTAAATCAAATGATTAGTATGGGTCAAAATCCAGTGGATCCACCTAATGTTGCCGGCTGGCCTGCTTATTATCAAGCACCCGATTTTAATGAACTATGGATTAATGCAGATACCCTTCCGAAGCGTAATAAATTCACCGACTTAATGTTAGAAACTGGGTATACAAAAAACAATAAAAAAACAATTGTCAACACCATTCAATTTGCAAAAACAGTTTGTGCCAATCCTGCAGATCCAAATGTATTAATTGATAGTTTATTTTCTTTTTTAACTTCTACGGATATTGACGCTTCCCTGAAAAAAACATTAAAGACGCAAATTTTATTATCTGGTCAAGTAAGTGATTATTATTGGACCGATGCATGGAACTTATATATAACAACGCCTACCACTATTAATTATAATACGGTACACACGCGCTTAAAGACCTTGTTAAAATATATTATGAATTTACCAGACTATCAACTACAATAAAATGGAAAGAAGAAAATTCATAAGAAATAGTCTGGCCCTATTAACGCCCACCATTATTGCTGGAAATCCAATTCATATTTTACAGGATCATCCCATGTTAGATTCAGCATTACTTGCGACTTCTAATAATGAAAATGTTTTAGTAATCATTCAACTTAGTGGCGGTAATGATGGATTGAACACAGTTATTCCTATTAGTGATTATGCCAATTATTTTAACGCTCGTTCTAATATTGCCATCCAAGAAAATAAAGTACTGAAATTAACGGGAAATGATGCAACCGGTATTCACCCCGCAATGACGGCCATGCAAAATTTATATTCTGATGGAAAATTAAATGTGGTTCAATCGGTAGGCTATCCACAACCCAGCTTCTCCCATTTTAGAGCAACGGATATTTGGATGTCTGGCTCCGATAGCAATCAGTATTTAAATACAGGATGGGCGGGTCGTTTTTTAAACAGCGAAAATCCAGGTTATCCCGACGGTTACCCCACGACTGATAAGCCGGATCCATTGGCTATTCAAATTGGATCTTTAGCAACCCTTACTTGTCAAGGACCTGTCGTAAATATGGCACTAAGTATTTCTGATCCAAGTTCCTTTTATAATTTAATAGACGGGACCAATGCGTCGGTATCTAATACCAATGCTGGGTATGAACTTAGTTTTTTAAGAAGTATTGCAAAACAAACCAATATTTATACCACCCGAATTAAAGCTGCTTCTGATAGTGTAACAAAACAAGTAACCTACCCCAATAATAGTTTAGCAGCACAATTAAAAATTGTAGCAAGATTAATTAAAGGAGGTTTAAAAACCAAAGTATATATGGTTACTTATGGGGGATTTGATACCCATGCAGGACAAGTAGTTTCAACGGATACCTCCACCGGAACACATGCTAATTTATTAAAAGTACTTTCTGATTCTGTTGCTGCTTTTCAATCTGATATGGCAGGACTTGAAATTGAAGATAGGGTTATTGGGATGACTTATTCTGAATTTGGAAGACGTATTAAATCCAATGCTAGTGGTGGAACCGATCACGGCTCTGCTGCCCCTTTATTTTTATTTGGTAAAAATGTAAGAGGTGGAGTTTTTGGAAATAACCCCACCATTCCAACGACCGCAACTGTAAACGATAACGTGCCTTATCAATATGATTTTAGAACTATATATAGTACTATTTTGCAAAACTGGTTCTGTGTTACAGAAACAGCACAATCCGAAATTTTAACAAAGCAGTTTCCTATTCTTCCATTAATAAATGCAAGTGTATGTGGCATTAATGATAAAGCATCTACGTTTGCTAAAGAAGCGCTTGTATATAATTATCCTAATCCATTTAGTAATTTTACCAAGATTGAATTTAAAACAAAAGGTGGGCACACGCTACTTCAATTATTAGATGGAGGGGGCACTATTATAAAAGTATTAGTAGAAGCAACGTATAATTATGCAGGTATGAATAGCTTTAATTTATATGGAAATGATTTAATCCCAGGGGTCTATTATATTCGTTTGCAAAACGAGGACAAGATATTTGTCAAAGCCATTATTAAAATATAAAAGCCCCGCAATATATGCAGGGCTCAAATTTTAAACTCTATAATAATCGGCTTTCCAATTTTGAATCGCCAATTTAATTTCTTTATTTGATAAATTTTCTTTGATGGCTCTGTCAATTAAAGCCAAGTATTCATTATCGCTTGCAAAACGCAATGCAATAATTTGTCCCATTTTTAATTCAGTTGGAAGTGCTTTTCCTGTTAGGATATAATATCGCAAAGCTTCTTCGGCTCTAATGGCTCGGTCTTGGGCTTTTAAAGGAAAAGTTCTAATATAAATCCATAAAATAGCTAAAATGAATGCAGCCAATACTAATAAGGAAGCTAGATATTTGTTTTCTGGAGTTGCGCGTAATAGATAATTAATAGATCCACCAATTAAGGCAAGAATCGAAAACATACCTACATAATGAAATCCGGGTACCATTTGCGCATGGTTCTTATAATTTTGTTCGTTCATAATTTATTATTTATTGTTGGTCGAAAGTTAGTCTAATTTAATAAGCAATTTGTAAATCTATTTTACTCTTTTTAAATCTAAGTCTTGAAAGTCAAAACTAAAATCCGTTAAAGGTGAAATGGGCTTCATAGTCATACCCGATGGTTTGCCATCCATATCCGTTGTAAACATAACAAATGCATCTGCATCCATACTGCGGTCGGTCCATCTAACAATAAGCGTGTTGCCTTTATAAGGGAATAGTTCGCCTTTTAATTTAGGAGATCTTTTACTAGCCATCCAAGCCTTGCCATTGTTATTGCTAATGATCATCTCACCAAACCAGGTGTCTTTATACGAACCCAAATATGGAGTTATATTAAAACCACCACTCGCTTTTGCTTGTTCAGTTTTAATACTTTTATCTACTTCTTCATTTATTTTTTTAGCTTCTGCCTCACCATTGTCAACACGGTCTTTCATTATTTTTACCCAATTGTAACCGCTCACGCCTAAATAACTATCCTGAATGGTTCTACTAATAGCATTAAAGGCTGCGCCAGATTGTTGATTGGTAAATACAATTATACCCAAATTCAATTCAGGAAACATCACCACTTGTGTAACAATACCCGCTAAACCACCAGTATGCGTTACTTGCTTGTATCCTTTCACATCACTTAAAAACCAACCCAAACCATACGCTGCAAAATGAGTATTATATGGAGCCACCGCCCTCGCATTAATAATGGTTTGTGCGCTCCAGGTTTCCTCATGCACCTCGTCGCTAAATATTTGTTGTTTTAATTCAGAACCATATTTGCCATGATTCATTTGTGCAATCACCCATTTACTCCAATCCGTTACATTACTCCAAATACCTCCTGCCGCATTGGCACTTTCACTCCAATCAATGTCCAATACTTGTAATTTTCCATCCACGGGTGCATGTGGTCTAATTGAATTGGTTCTATCTTTTAAACGATATAAAGAAGCCGCTGTTGCACTCATGCCCAATGGTTTCATAATTCTTTGTTCCACAAATTCTTCCCAACTTATACCACTTGCTTTGGCTACTACTTCCCCTGCAACAATATACAAATTGTTGTCATAATCATATTTTGTTCTAAAAGCAGAAACCGGTTTTAAAAATCTTAAATTATGAATAATGTCTTTTTTTGTGAAGTCACTTCCGTCCGGAAACATCATTAAATCGCCAGCACCCAAACCCAGTCCACTACGATGCGTTAACAAATCACGAATGGTAAACGCATCGGTCACATAGGGGTCATACATTTTAAATTCGGGAATATAGTCTGTTACTTTATCATCCCATTTAATTTTTCCTTCATCTACTAATATGCCCAAAGCCCCTACTGTCATGGCTTTGCTATTAGACGCCACCCCAAATAAAGTATTTTCATCCACTTTTTTTCCGGTACTTAAATTTGCAACACCATAGCCTTTTGCGTGAATTAATTTCCCGTCTTTTACAATACCCACTGCAATACCCGGCACATTAAATGTTTTTAAAACCAATTCGGTTAAAGAGTCAATTTGCTTGCTGCTAATGGGATTGCTTGTTTGAGCGATTGTGCTGTGCGCAAATATAAAAAGGGCAACAACAGATAGATATTTTTTCATAGATAAAAATTTACTAGTTCAAATTAAGAAAAAAATCATGCATAAGTATTAATACGCTAAAATACATTACTGAATTTGAATATTATTAGCAGTCGAAAATAAAAAGTTCCCAAATTGGGAAATTTTGAATAACTTTGAAAACTAATTCAATGAGATTGATCGCCAAAAAGACATTACTTACTTTTATTGCCCACTATCCAGAAGTTGAACAATCTTTACTAACATGGCACAAAGAGCTAAAAAATGCCACCTGGGCAACACCATCTGATATCAAGTTAAAGTACCCCTCTGCAAGTATATTAAACAACAGCAGAGTAGTTTTTAACTTAAAAGGAAATAATTATAGATTGGTTGTCAGAATAAATTATAGCGTTAAAATTGTTTGGATAAGATTTATTGGAACACATTCCCAATATGATAAAATTGATGCGAACAAAATATAAAAATTTATGAAGTATAAATTAATAAAAACAAATAAGGAGTATCAACTTGCACTTAAAAGATTGGATAGCATCTTTGATGCAAAAAAAGGAACAGTGGAAGCGGACGAATTAGAATTACTTTCTATGCTAATTGAAAAATATGAAGACTCGCTTTATGTCATAGACTTGCCAGATCCCATTGATGCCATTAAGTTTAGAATGGAACAGATGAGCTATACCCAAAAAGATTTAGCAGAAATTGTTGGATTAAAAAGCAGGGCAAGTGAAATTTTGAATAAAAAAAGAAAGCTAACGCTTGAAATGATTAGAAATTTGCACGTTGCATTAAACATACCAACAGAGGTATTAATACAGGATTATTAATTTGTCCATTTACTCCCAAACCTCCACAATGCCACTAATCAACATTCCTTTTTTCTTTCTTGGTTTAAACCATCTTAAAAATTGTAACATGTCATTTTCTGCAATGGCTACACATCCCGCCGTGGGTGAGTACTTTTCATTGGCAACATGAAAAAAGATGGCGCTCCCCTTTCCTTTTACCACTGGATGGGTATTGTATTCAATCACCATGCAATATTTGTAGTCAATGCTATTTAGTTTTAAATGTTCAAATGATTTTGCTAACGTTTCACCGCGCACATATTTATTATAATAATTTGAACTGCTATCGTCAATCCATTTATCCAGGGAATCCACTTGTTGAAAAGGAAGTTTAGTATTGATAGTTGCATCATAACTATATAATTGCCCCAAAGCATATAATCCTTTAGGTGTTTTACCATCTCCCTCTGTTTTTTCATTTTCTTGGGCAAATCCATTGCGTCCGATGCTGGCTTTAACGGGTGCAATAGCTAGCTTCCATTTGCCTTTTGTTTTTTCTAAGCCCATCACCTTACAATCTTCACCTTTTTCACCTAGTTTAAAAGCAACGACTATCTGCTGCAACTTGCCTGCGTTAATTTGTTCCGAATTCAACTTTTCCAATAATGGGTTTATTACCCAAAGCGATTCCTCGTTTTGTCCAAAACCAATAAGACTGCTAAAAAGGATTACAACAAAAAAGTGTAGTTTTTTCAAAATGATAACATTGTGTTTAAGGAATACCTGAAATTAAGAAATATAAAAACACATGGTGCGTAAATTCTTTATTATTTAAGGAATAAGATAGCTGCTTCATCATATTCTTTAAACCTTCTTGCATAGTATTTGTTAACTTGCATAACTATGATAGGTCACCGTTTTGTAAATTTTATTCCGGGCGAAAACTCCAAATCCAAATTTGAGCAAATGCTGGACATCTTCACGCAATTGCTTAACTATACCAGTGGAGATGCAAGTGAAGCGTTGGACTGGATGAATCAATTGGATCGTACCCATAAATTTACAGATGACAATTATGGAGTAGGAGATTTTATAGAAGACTTAAAGCAAAACGGTTACTTAAAAGAAAATCCACAGGATGGAAAATTTGCCATTACTGCAAAAACAGAACAAACAATTCGTCAAAAAAGCCTAGAAGAGATTTTCGGAAAATTAAAAAAGACAAAACAGGGCAATCATAGCACCACTAAAGTGGGTCCAACGGGTGATATTAATTCCGACACAAGGTCTTTTCAGTTTGGTGATTTAATGGAGCAAATAGATTTTACGGAGAGTATTAAGAATGCACAAATTAATAGAGGGGTGGATGCCTTCTCCATGCACGAGGATGACCTAGTCATTAGAGAAGCAGATTTTAAAACACAAACTTCAACGGTGTTGATGATAGATATTTCACACTCCATGATCTTGTACGGAGAAGATAGAATTACCCCGGCAAAGAAAGTGGCGATGGCTTTGTGTGAACTCATCACTAAAAAATATCCTAAAGACACCATTGATATTGTGGTGTTTGGTAATGATGCTTGGCAGGTTGAAATCAAAGACCTTCCTTATTTACAAGTTGGGCCCTACCATACCAATACCGTTGCTGGGCTTGAATTAGCCATGGATATTTTGCGTAAACGCAAAACAGCGAACAAGCAAATATTTATGATTACGGACGGAAAACCAACTTGTTTAAAAATAGGAGGTAAGTATTATAAGAATAGTTTTGGATTGGATCGCAAGGTGGTAAACCGTTGTATTAATTTAGCGGGTCAGTGTAAAAAATTAAAAATACCTATCACTACATTCATGATTGCGTCGGATCCGTATTTACAAAAATTTGTAGAAGAATTTACAGAGATGAATAATGGTAAAGCCTATTTTGCCTCACTTGACAATTTAGGTAGTTTTATATTTAATGATTTTGAAAGTGGCAAAAGAAAAACAGTGTATTAATTTATGAGTAAGAAAATAGACATCACAAAAATTTTAACCTTAGGGGATTTAAAAAAATCGGGTTATCAACCAAAATCCATTAAGGATGAGGTAAGAGACAATTTAATTGCAAGTATTCAAAATAAGGAAAACGCATTTGAAGGCATCTTAGGTTATGAGGACACCGTAATTCCGGACGTGGAGCGTGCTTTATTAAGTAGACACAATATTTTGTTTTTAGGTTTGCGTGGTCAAGCCAAAACAAGAATGGCACGTCAAATGGTGGATCTATTAGACGAATACATCCCCACAGTGGCAGGTAGCGAAGTAAACGATGATCCATTGCAACCCCTTAGTAGGTTTGCGGTGGACTTAATAGCCGAACATGGCGACAATACCCCTATTCATTGGGTTCACAAAACTGCGCGTTACGGTGAAAAGTTAGCAACACCAGACGTAAGTGTATCAGATTTGATAGGAGACATTGATCCTATTAAAGCAGCTAATTTAAAATTAAGTTTCGCCGACGAAAAAGTAATTCACTATGGCATTATTCCAAGAAGCAATCGAGGCATTTTTGTAATTAATGAATTGCCGGATTTACAAGCTAGAATTCAGGTTTCTTTATTTAATATTTTACAAGAAGGCGATATTCAAATAAGAGGATTTAAATTGCGCATGCCACTAGATATTTTATTTGTGTTTACGGCGAATCCAGAAGACTATACCAATAGAGGAAGTATTGTAACCCCTTTAAAAGATAGAATTGAAAGTCAAATTTTAACTCATTATCCAAAAAGTATTGAAACCTCTTTGGCTATTACCGAACAAGAAGCAAATATTTTACCTACGCAAAAAGATAAGGTACAAGTAAGTGATTTGGTAAAGCGTTTAATTGAACAGGTTTCTTTTGAAGCTAGAACCAATGAGTTTGTAGATAAAAAAAGTGGCGTGAGTGCGCGTTTAACCATTGCTGCCTATGAAGCTGCAGTAAGTAGTGCCGAAAGACGTGCTATTATTCACAATGAAAAACATACTCAAATTTGGATCAGCGATTTATCTGGAATCATTCCTGCTATCACCGGAAAAATTGAATTGGTGTATGAAGGAGAGCAAGAAGGACCATATGAAGTAGCATTAAACTTATTAAATAAATCCATTCGCACTTTATTCGTTTCCTATTTTCCAAATCCAGATGAATTAAAAAAGAAAAAGCCAATAAAAAAATCGGCCGAAGGCGCAGTTCAAAAACAACCAGAAAATCCGTATGCAACCATTACAAAGTGGTTTGATGCGGGTAATCATTTGGATTTATTATTGGATATGAAAGATGAAGACAAGGTAATTGCATTATATAAAGTAGATGGTTTGTTTGGCATCGTTAAAAAACACTTCCCACAAGCCGATGAAAAACAGGCTGCATTATTAATGGAATTTGTTTTACACGGTTTATCTGCTTACTCTTTAATCAGTAAAAAGATGATCGATGGAAAAATAGAGTTCAAGGATTTAATGGGTAGTATGATGAACCTTGGATCCATGAACTTTGAGGAAGATGATTTCACAGATTACTAATAAAGTATTGATAATCAATAAATAAATTCAAAAAAGGCTGGTTTTATACCGGCCTTTTTTGGCTTGAATTGGTTTTATACCTACTTTTGTTTCATCATCAAGAACCCTTTAGTGGGTACCAACCGAGAGAGTTTAACTCCGCGGTGGTAAAATAGATGAGGTCATTAACGCCAAAATAAAATAAACCATGTTTGTACAACATCACTCCACCTCATCTCCAGCACTTTCAACCAGTATTGTAAAAAAATCCGAGGATTTTGAATTAAGCATTCTTGCAAAGTCTTCAACCAAAATAACCGGAACGCTACAATTCCAATATTTGAATCAAAATTTTAGTGCGCATATTATAATTACACCCTCAACTATTCAATTAAAAGCGCAAAACGCCTTTGAAGGAATTCTTGCAACTGCTCCAATTATTTCCAACGCGGAACTTACTCATAAAAATTATCTATCTAATGCAACACTTACTCAAATAGGCAATCAAAATATTGTATGGCTAATCTTGGATTTTATTCATATCTATAATTTGTTACGATTTAAGCCAAGTTCCATTTTGGAAATTTATCGAGAAGCTTTTTTGCAAATAAAATTGGCGAATGCAGGTATTATTTTTGGTAAGGTCGATGCAGAAAGCCCATATGCAAATCAAATGAATAGTTTATTAAGTCAAAAGCTAAAGCGTAAGCATAAATATATAATTGCAAATCCAGCAGACTTGTTAGTCACTTTTCAAAATATAATAGCCAACTACCCTTTACAGATAAGTATGCTCAATAAAGCAAAGCGAGTTGAACCTATTTTAAATTAAGTGTTCTTTTTAAATTTTAGTAAATAAGATATAATTTTTTATTATTTAATATGGAATTTTAAAAATTTGAATTTAACTTCAAAAAAAATTAAAGCATGGTAGATTTTTTACTTACTCTTCCAAGATTCGCTATCATTATCATTCTAGCTGTTGTTTTTAACATAGTTAGTCAAACGCTACTTTTTATTTTACATAAATATTCTTTAAGGGGGATCTTTAAAGGGCAAAATTCTGATATATTTGTTTCATCTTTAAATATTGTCTTTTCATTAATAATTGCCTTTGTTTTTATTGGAGTTTGGGAAAGTCATTCTAATGTTAGCAACATCGTTTTAAAAGAATCAGAGCTTATTGTAGACATTAACACCAATATTAATTCATATGCGGATACCCAAAGAAAAATGGCTGTACCCGCCTTTAGAGATTATGTTGAAGAAGTAGTTTACAAGGAATATGATTCCATTCATATAAGAAACAAACCAGATGTAAATGCAGTTGCTAAACTGAACAAATTTAATAATATTATTCTTGCGTATGAGCCTAGTACAAATGGGCAATTGGCTTTGCATCAAGAGATTCTTAAATTGGTATCTGAATATAAAAATATCAGAAGGGACCGATGTAATAACAATGAACCACTCATTGCTAATATTTTATGGGATATTTTAATATTCATCACCTTTTTATATGTTTTTTTACTTTGCTTATCAGACATTGAGAAATACAAAGTTCATGCATTTTTAGTTTTCATTTTTACGTTTTCCCTAAGTACTATTTTTGCTTTGCTTATTTTATATGACAGGCCATTTTCTGGGCCACAAGCAATAGATTTTACGTTTTTAAAAGACGTGTTTGTTAATTATATTAAATAATAATTGGCTTATTATTCATTTTACTAATAGGGATATTTTTGTATTGGTGGAGTATGCGAGAGGTTGTGCTGTACCAGAAATGGTAAATATTCCATGAACGCTTGTATAAAAACCTTTAACCTAAGAACTTTTATCGGGGGGTTTATTTATCTTACAGCAAATTATTATATATGCGTAAGATTTTTTCTTTATGTGTTTTATTTTTCATTATTGGCTCGTCCATAAAGGCACAAACCATTCCAACTCCCTTAAGTCATTTTGGTTTTAACATTGGCGACAACTATCACTTAGCCACTTATACTCAGACGGAAGCCTATTTTAAAAAATTAGCTGCTTCCTCTAACAAAGTAAAATTGCAAGTGATTGGCAAAACGGAAGAGGGTCGTGATCAATACATGGTTATTGTTTCTGATCCAAGTAATATAAAACAATTAGAAAAATATAAATCCATCTCTCAAAAATTAGCGCGCGCCGAAGGCTTGTCAGACGAGGAGGCAAAGCAATTGGCAAAAGAAGGAAAGAGCGTGGTTTGGATAGACGGCGGCTTACACGCAACGGAAGTGGTTGGTGCGCATCAATTAATACAAACATTGTACACCGTGTTAACCAGGGACGATGAAGAAACCAAACGCATTTTAAAATCTACTATTATTTTATTTGTACATGCCAATCCGGATGGTCAAGAATTGGTTTCCAATTGGTACATGCGTAATGCCGATACTTTAAAAAGAACGACAGAAAATTTGCCACGCTTATATGAAAAGTATATCGGACACGATAATAATCGTGATTTTTTCATGTTAAATATGAGTGAATCAAAAAACATGAGTCGTCAATTGTATATCGAGTGGATGCCACAGATTTTATACAATCACCACCAAACAGGTCCTCCGGGAACAGTGGTTGCGGGCCCTCCTTATCGAGATCCGTTTAACTATGTATATGATCCACTTTTAGTTACAGGTATTGATGCAGTGGGTGCTGCCATGAGTAGTCGTTTAAATGCCGAAGGCAAACCCGGCTACACCATGAAGAGTGGTTCGGTTTATTCTACTTGGTGGAATGGTGGGTTAAGAACAGCCGCATACTATCATAATATAATTGGTTTATTAACGGAGATTATTGGAAACCCAACTCCTAGTAAAATTCCATTGGTGCCTAACAGATTAATTCCAAATAGTGCAACCCCTTATCCAATAGAACCTCAACCATGGTATTTTAAAAACTCTATTGACTATTCGGTTTCTTTAAATTATGCCGTTTTAAATTATGCTTCCAGATACAAAGATGAATTATTGTATAATATTTATACGATGGGTAAGCATAGTATTGAAGCAGGTAATAAAGATACTTGGACCAAGTCGCCTAAAAAAGTGGAGTTGTTAAATGAAACATTTAAGTCCGATAAAAAAGAAATTAAAGGCGATACTTTACCTGTTGATTATTTTAGTAAAGTATATAAAAACAAGGAGCTACGAGATCCAAGAGGATATATTATTCCAGTTAATCAATCTCATACGGCTACAGAATTTATAAATATTTTAATCAATAGCGGCATTAAAGTACAAAAAGCAAAACAACCATTTTTATATGCTGGAAAAAAATATGAACAGGGTACATATGTTGTTAAAACCAATCAAGCGTTTAGGCCGCATGTATTAGATATGTTTGAGCCACAGGATCATCCTAATGATTTTCAATATCCAGGTGGACCACCCGTTCGACCTTATGATGCAGCAGGTTGGACACCCGCATTTACCATGGGCATTCAATTTGATAGAATCTTAGAAGATTTCGATGGTCCTTTTGAAAACATTGCGTTTGGAGATGTTCAGTCACCTATGGGAGATATTATTAATTCAGAAGTAAATACATTCGGCTATAGTTTTCCAACTAGTGAAAATGCTTCTTATAAAGTAGTTAATGATTTATTAAAAGCAGGAGTCAGTGTGTTTAAAAATAAATCCAGCTATTATGTAAGCTATGAAAACAAGTTTAAGGATTTTACGAATTTTAAATCTACGATTTCAAAATTAAGTAAGGAACACGGCGTTATTTTTACGAGTGTTACTTCAAAGCCATCCGATACATCAAACAGGGTTCAACCACTTCGTATTGGTTTGTGGGATAAGTACGGTGGTTCTATTTCTTCGGGATGGGTAAGATGGATTTTTGAACAATATCATTTTCCTTTTAATTTAACCTACGCTTCTGCAATTGATGCAGGTAATTTAAACGACAAATATGATGTAATTGTTTTTGTGGAAGGTGCCATACCTGCTATGCGTCCCGAGGCGTCTCCATGGGAGGAAAAAGATCCAAAAGAAGCCGATATTCCTGCTGAGTTTAAATCACAACTAGGAAGTATTACTGCACAAAAATCTATTCCAGCATTAAAACAATTTTTAAATAATGGTGGTAAAGTAATTACCATTGGCTCTAGTGCTAATTTAGCATACCATTTAAATTTACCAGTACGTAATGCATTGGTGGAAATGGTGAATGGAAAAGAAAGACCTTTACCAGGTGAGAAATTTTATATTCCAGGTAGTGTCATGCAAGTAGAGGTTGATCCTAACTATACACCTAATTGGGGCATGAATAATAAAGCGGATGTATATTTTTCTTCGAGTCCTGTTTTTAAATTAGCACCCGAAGCCATTGCTCAAAAAGAAGTAACTCCATTAGCTTGGTATGCAACTACAAGTACCTTAAGAAGCGGATGGGCATTTGGACAAGCTTATTTACAAGACGGCGTTGCTGCCTTTGAAGCAAATGTTGGTAAAGGAAAGTTATTTGTATATGGTCCTGAAATTACTTTCCGTGGACAAACACATGGCACCTATAAAATGTTATTTAATCAATTGTATAAGTAAAGCTTCAATTGATTGAATTAAAATAAAGAAGGCAAATTAATAGTTTAACACTTTTAATTTGCCTTCTTCTTTTTCACCAAAAACCAACATCTATTTACCAACCACTTTGTATTTTAAAACGCCGTTGTCAATAAATTCTTCATAATAAATATGTTCAGGAGTTACATACATTTTCTTATCATTTATTACCACCACTTTATATTGACTTGGTAACTGTAAAACAATGTCTCCAATACTTGGTGTATAATTTGTCGTAGTCCCTAAATTTGTGCGATCGCTATTTGAAACCGTTACCTCGGGTTGTTGATCTATATTTAATACACCGTCTTTTCCTTGCACGATATAACTTACTTTTCCATTCTGATCAATCACTTCTTTATAATAGGTTCCTAAATAATCGTATAAAGGTTCACCATTCACAATTATTTTTTTAGCATCCTTTGGAATAGAGGGTACACTCGCGCCAACTGGTGGTTGCACTACTTGGTATTGATTGTCTTGGGTATTTTGATAAAATACGCCACTATAATAATAATATGGATAGCCTCCATAATTTAAAGCCCAGTAGCCACTTGGTAAATATCCAATTCTAATGCCAAAAGGAGGCCTAATTAAATTGTAAAAAAGTCCATAGGAGGAGTAAAACAATCCGTTTGAATAATAATATGGGTTGCCACCATATGAAATGCGGATATGGTTAGAAGGAAGTCTAAAAATACTTCGATAGCTAGCCGGTCTTGAATAATAACTGTAATTGGTTCTAAAACCAGTGTTTCTATAAACGGGACTCCTAAATGAGTAGGAATTATAATTGGTACTAAAATGGGTGTTTGATCCACCACCAAAACCACCCCTTCCGCCCCTTCCTCCTCTTTGGGCATTGACGGTATTAAAGCTTAACATAAGAATTAATAAGGCAAACCCGATTGCATAAAAATGATTTTTCTTTTTCATAACAAAATTTTGAGTTTATACATTATTTGACAACAAAGTAAATAATAAGATTAATGGTATAACGCTAAGGTCTTGTTAATAGTCGTTAACATAATCATAATAAAA
Source organism: Bacteroidota bacterium (assembly GCA_947453145.1). GTDB lineage: Bacteria > Bacteroidota > Bacteroidia > Chitinophagales > Chitinophagaceae > Sediminibacterium. Next base: position 126,935 of record CANGFA010000001.1, on the reverse strand, counting down.
TTCTGTTAGGTAAGTTATTGGGGTGATTAAAAAAACGACTTCAATTAAATTTGAATGAATTCTAAGCCGTAATTTTATAAAAATTTACTTATGCAACTTTTTTGCTTTTCCAATAATCAAATTGTCCCCATTAATGAAGCGGGTGTACCTGTTACCGATTTATTAGTACAACGCGGATACGGTATTTTTGATTTTTTAAGAGTTGCAAAAGATAAACCATTATTTATAGATGCGCATTTAGATCGTTTTTTTCATTCCGCAGAAGTAATGCGATTAAGCATTCCACAAACCCGTGAGGATATAAAAAATATTGTCAAGGAATTAATACAAAAAAATAATCTTGACTATTCGGGTATACGCATGATTATTGCTGGTGGTGATGCACCCGACGGATACACGATTGAGCATCCACACCTCATTGTTATTCAAGCACCTTTGGCTGAACCAAGTTTACATTTGCCTGAGATAGGTATTAAATTGGCGACGTATAATTATCAAAGACAGATATCCGAAGTAAAGTCAACCGATTATTTAATGGCTATTTGGTTACAACCATGGATGAAAGAACAGGGTGCTGACGATATTCTTTATCATCATGATGGGTTGATAAGAGAGTGTCCTAGATCCAATTTTTTCTTTGTCACCGATCAAAATTTGTTGGTCACCTCCAAAAACCAAATGCTAAAAGGGATCACCCGAAAAAATATTATGGAAGTTTGTAAGTCGTATGGTATTCCTTTTGAGGAGCGAGATGTATTTATGGAGGAGTTGAAAACAGCCAAAGAGGCATTTATTACAAGTTCTACAAAGCGTATTATACCCGTACATCAGATTGACCAAACTAAGTATCAAGCAGATTACACAAGCTCAATTGCCAGAAAAATTTATGATTTACTTGTTGGCTTAGAATAAGGGCTATTTTTTGCCAAATTCGAAAGTAAAATTAAATAATTAATTGAAAATCAATTGTTTGATTATTTTAAGTCAAATTTAATATATATGTATAAAATTGATTAATAAATATGTATAAATATTTAAAATATATAATATATAATTAATTTTCTCCCTATTTTCACTTGATTTTATTAGTTAACGATTTGTTAAGGATAACTGTAGTTTATTAACAACTTTTAGTTTAATTTCGCACTTTATATATCATAAACAAATACCTTACAAAATGAAAAGTGTTTTAAAACAAGCTTTGTCTGTATTGTTGGTTATTTTAATCTCAGTTATTAAAGTAAACGCACAAGAAACAACAGCAGAAATACAAGGTTTAATCACTGTAGGAAATGCAGGTGTTGCTGGTGCAACCGTAACTGCAGTTCACCAACCAACAGGAACCAAGTATGTAACTACCAGTCGTGCCGACGGTAGATATAACTTAACCAACTTAAAAATTGGTGGTCCTTACTTATTACAAGTTAGTTATGTTGGAATGAAAGCAGATAAGCAAGACGACATCAACCTGTTATTAGGTCAGTCATACAAGGCAAACTTTGTACTTGTAGAAGCAAACAGCAACTTAAAAGAAGTAGTTGTCTCTTCTACTAAACAAGATAAAGTTTTCAATAACGCACGTACGGGTTCTCAAGAAACTTTTAATAGAAATCAAATCACTAGTTTGCCTACTATTTCTCGTTCTTATAAGGACATCATTAAATTAACCCCTACTTATAATAGTGGTTCTTTTGGTGGTCAAAGTTCTCAATTAAACAACATCACTATTGATGGTGCTAACTTCAACAACTCATTTGGTTTGTCTGGTGATATCGGTGGTCAAACTGGACAAAACGCCGTTTCTTTAGATGCGATTGAGCAAATCCAAGTAAATACTTCTCCATTTGATGTTAAGAATGGTGGTTTCGTTGGAGGTGGTATCAACTCTGTTTCTAGAAGTGGTACAAACACATATTCTGGATCAGTTTATCAATATGCTAAAAATAAAGATTGGCAAGGTTACGAAGTGAATGGTGCTCCATACACTATTGTAGTTCCTAAACAAGATTACAGCTATGACTTAAAAGGTTTCACTGCTGGTGGTGCAATCATCAAGAATAAATTATTCATCTTCGTAAACGGTGAACAAGAATCTAATACTACACCAGGTACTACTTGGACAGCATCTTCTGCTAGCAACCCAGCAAATGGTACAACCATCTCTGCTGCTAACAAAGATTCATTAGATAAATTAGCTTCTTTCTTAAAGTCAAAATACAATTATGATCCAGGTGCTTACCAAGGATATTCTTATGTTGCTTCTTCTAAGCGTTTAACTGCGAAGATCGATTGGAACATTGACGAAAATAATACATTGACTTTTAAGTACAACTACTTAAAATCTGCTAGCCAAATTCCACCATCAAATAGTGGATCAGCTTCAACAAGACAAGCAGGTACAACTGCAATGCCTTTCTACGGAGCAGGTTATGAAATTAACAACAACGCAAATATATTTATTGCGGAGTTGAATACTAAATTCAGCAACACAGTAAGTAATAAATTACAAATTGGATATACTGCTTTGAGAGATTACAGAAATGCATTGTCTAGCAAAGAGTTTCCAATGGTGGATATCTTAGATGGTAATGGTAAACCATTTACATCATTTGGATTTGAGTTGTATACTTACGGAAATAAATTAAATACAGACGTTTATCAATTCAATGACAACCTATCTTTTTATGCTGGTAAGCATGAAATTACAGTAGGTACTCAAACTTCATTTAAGAAATACTTAAACGGTTTCTCTCCAAACTATGAGGGTACATTCCGTTTTGCTTCTTTAAATGATTTCATTAATTCTGCAAATGGATTAGGTACAAAATCTACTGTATATAGCTTGTCTTATACATTAGGATCTGGTGCTTTCCCATTGGTAGGACCTAAAGATTTTGAAGCAGGTATCTATTTACAAGATAAGTACAGAGCTACAGACAAATTAACAATCACTTACGGTGTGCGTTTTGACTACTCTAAGTTCTACAACACTTTCTTATACAACCCAGTTGTAGATACTTTAACTAAGTTCTATAACGGTACTCACGCAAATACAGGTGCTGCTCCAAATGCTGCAGTACAAATTTCTCCAAGAATTGGTTTTAACTACGATGTAAACGGCGATCAAACATTACAAATTCGTGGAGGTGCTGGTTTATTCCAAGGTGCACCACCGTTTGTATGGATCTCTAACCAAGCATCTAACTCAGGTATGGCATTGTTTGGATCTTTTACAAACAACAACACCAACATATTTAACCCAGACGTAAATGCTTATCGTCCTGCTGCATCAGCTAGCTTAAGTAAATCTTATTCTATTAACGTAACAGATCCTAACTATAAATTCCCTCAAGTATTTAAATCTACTTTAGCTGCGGATAAAAAATTAGGTAATGGTTGGACATTAACTGCTGAGGGTACTTATACAAAACAATTTAATGCTTCTGTTTTCCAAAACATTGCTTTACCTGGAACAGGTTTAGTTAAATTGTCTGATGGTCGTTACAGATTCCCATTCCAGTCTTCTTATCCTTTTGGTGGAACTCAAATGGGTGGTACTACTGCTGCGTCTGCTAACAACCCAACTATTGGTAACGCCATTTATATGACGAACTCAGATAATGGTTATGCGTGGACAGGAACTTTGCAAATTCAAAAAATCACAAGGAACTTTATCTTCACTGCTGCATACACAAGACAAGAAGCGAAAGACGCTGCTGTGAGTGGTTCAACTGCACAAACAATGTGGGGATCTAAAGTAACTTCTGATAACCCTAACGACTTTACAATTGGTAATTCTAACAACTACACGCCGCACAGACTTATTGCTAGCGTAGTGTATAAGAAAGAATTTATTAAAGATCAAGTTACTTCAGTGGGTATGGTATATGAAGGTGCTCCAAACTATGCAGCTTCTTACTATGTTCAAGGTGACCTTAACAACGATGGCATTACTTATAACGACTTAATGTTCGTTCCAAAGGATCCTTCTCAAATTAAATTAATCAATGCAACTGGAGATACACGTTCTCAAGACGAATTGTGGAATCAGTTAGATAATTTCATCAGAAACAACCCTTACTTATCTACACGTCGTGGTCAATTTGCAGAAAGAAATGCATACGTATTACCTTGGTTTAATAAAATTGACTTAAACTTCACTCAAGATGTTAAGTTTACAGTTGGTAAAAACAAGCATACTTTACGTTTCACTGCTGATATTTACAACTTCACTAACTTGTTGAACAAGGATTGGGGTGTGTATTATGTTCCAACAACAACAACTCCATTGGTATTCTCTAAGATTGATACAGATGGAAAAACTCCAGTGTATACTTTCCCTTACTTAGATGCGGTTAATAAAGTTCCTTATACAAGAGCTTACAAGCCAAGTCCAAGTTTAGCTTCTCGTTACCAAATTCAATTAGGTGTTAGATACTTATTTAACTAGTATTTGATAGTAGATATTAAAAAGGCCCTCCAAATTGGAGGGCCTTTTTTTTGCTTACTGCTTTCTTGTTATTTATACAACGGAACTACATATTGTCAATATCAAAAAAGCTTTATTAAATTCTTTTAATACGCATATTTTTAAATCTTACAATATCTCCGTGACCCAAGAAACCAATATGTCCTGTTTTATTTAATAAGCCAGGATGTTGGTTATGATCCATTGTACCATTTTTTGATGCTGCTACATAATCCCCTTCTACAATTACAGTTCCATTTAAAACTACTTTTATTTTAGTACCATTCACTGTAATCTCCTCGCTATTCCACTCGCCAGCTGGGTGCAAATAGCCTCTTTTTGCGGGTATTACGCCATATACTGATCCATGGTATTGATAAGGTTGCAATTCAGCATACTTAGGATGTTCGCTGTCTAAAACTTGTATTTCCATACCTACATAAGCTGCATCACCTTCTAATGGAGCATGAACACCAATACCATTATTAGCCCCAGGTGTTAATTGAAAATCGAAACGATATACAAAATCACCGTACTCCTCGTTGGTATATAAATTACCACCTGAACCGTTCTCGGGATTTACAACCAAAGCACCTTCTTGTATTAAATATCCAGCTTTATTGCCTGTCCATTCATTAATATTGATGCCATCAAATAATAAACTAAAACCGTCTTTTGATTCTTGCTCATTTAATTTGTTGGATTCGGTAGGCGGCAATTCTCTTACATAAATATTTCGGTAAGAAACAAAAGTTCCATGGGCTTGTAATTCAATTTGTTCTTTTGCAAAAAGCGGAAGGTTATGGTCCCAATAATTTTCTAAGGCTATATTATCCGTTACCAACACTCCATTTAAATAAACGGTTACTTTGTCTCCTTTCATAATAATGTGAAATGTATTCCATTCACCCACTTTATTATCTGCTACCACCAATGGCTTGCTTACATTTTTTTGATTATTATATAAGCCGCCCGAACCTACTTGAGCACCAACTTCTCTGCGACTGGTATCCCAAATTTGTACTTGTGGAGTTCCGCGTAAATAAATACCTGCGTCACCTTTTTCCTGAATCTTCCAGTCTATATACATTTCAATATCTCCATATTGCTTCACTGTTGCCAAGTTCTCGCCATGTAAATTGCCCGTGTAATTCAGCAGACCATCTTTTACCACCCAGTCCTCCCGCATTTTAATATCTGCTTTTGTTTGCGCTGCTTGTAACGCAGTATCGTTCATTTTGCTTCTAGCAATAGGATTAGCGACTAATCCTTTCCAGCCTGTTAAATCCTTGCCATTGAATAGGGAGACAAATCCATAATCATAAGGCATTTTTTTAAGATGTGCTGTTAATGCAGGCACTAAAATAGAACTGTCTTCACCGTGTAAAAGTGTCAATGCTTTTTCTAATATTGAACGTACTTCGGATCCTCTAATGTTTGCATCATTTAGTGCTTGCTTGGTTAATACCAATGCTGCGCTTGTGCTAATTGCTTCATCATTCAAAAATTGTGCAACAAACATGAAGCTGCTAAATCCTGAAATTTTACTTGCCTCCCAAATGATATTTTTCTTTTGAATTGGGTTAGTTTGTTTTTCAAGTTGTTTTTGCAAATACAATAAACGCTGCACTGGGTTTGGATGGGTCGTAAATGCTTTACCAGCTCCTTCCTCCCATTTAGGCTGTGCCAATTGAAGCCTATTATTTACGTAATTTTCGTTGCTTAATAATTTTAATTCTTCTTGAAATAAAATTTTAGCATATTCCGATTTTGCTTTTTTAATTTGCTTTTTTAAAATTGCAACAAAAGGTGTTTTAAGTTTTTTGTCAAGGGATACTTTATTTACATAAGCATGTAATGCATAGGTAAAATTGGTTTGTTGTGCTGTATCCTCCACTGCTACAAAAAAGGCCTTCCAATCTGCATTTTTCCAGGCATCCATTGCCGCTAATGCAGCACTGGCCTGAATTGTATGCTGATAAGGAAATGACTTGATCACTGCTTCCGGAGTAAGTGTGGATTGAGCGTGCACATTTTCATTACTACTTAAAAAAGAAACTGCTATTAAAAGAATAGGAATAATATATTTTTTCATCTTGTAAATTTGTATTTAAATTTTCTTTTTAATATTTAAATGGTCCAAGGCCCACGCATAGGGGGATTAATTAAATAATTGGCTTCGGTGTCATTTATAAATTCCTCTTTATTGGGATCAAAATTTAAGGTACGCCCTAACTGTAAAGCTATCTTGCCCATATTTATTAAAGTACAGGATTTAAATCCATTTTTTTCGTTGAGTGCAAATTGAGTTCGGTACTTAACGCTATCTAAAAAATTAGTCACCTGCGGTGCGGGATCGGGCATTAAAGCTAATTTCTCTTTTAAATTAGGAATGGTGCTTTTGAAACCTGCAAATAATTTTCCATTTGGACCCTCGATATAAGCAGCATTAGGATCCTTTGCTTCTCCGTCTAAAATTATTTTACAACCATCGGCATAAGTGTAAGTGATTTTTCTAAAAGTTCCACAAGCATCAGGATGTTGTTGTTCCGCATCAACTTCTACTTTTATGGGACTCGTTTCATCCTTTCCTAAAAAATATTGAATTGGATCCAAATAATGTTGACCCATATCACCCAATCCTCCACCATCATAATCCCAATAACCTCTAAATGTTTGATGGGTTCGATGAGCGTTATATGGCTTATATGGCGCGGGTCCTAGCCAACGATCATAATCCAATTGTTCAGGTACGGCTTGTGTTTCTAAGTGCGTTTTACCTACCCAATAAAATTTCCAATCAAATCCCGTTGTTTTACTTACGGTAACAGTTAAGGGCCATCCCAATAAGCCACTTTCCACTAATTTTTTAATGGGTTTAACGGTTGTGTTCATGCCATAAAAATTATCTTCAAAGCGGAACCAAGTATTTAACCTAAACATACGTCCATATTGCGCAACGGCCTCTCTTACTATTTTTCCTTCACCAATGGTTCTGGTCATTGGTTTTTCACACCAAATATCTTTACCTGCTTTTGCAGCGTCAACTGCCATGATACCATGCCAATGAGGCGGTGTGGCAATATGAACAATATCAACTTCGGATAAATTGATAAGTTCACGATGATCATGAAAAGTTTTTACACCACCACCAATTTTTTCAGCTACTTCCTTTAAATGATTTTTATCCACATCACAAATAGCCACCACCCTGGTGCCCGCATAAGGAATATGACCACGGCCCATTCCACCCACACCAATAATACCTTTAGTGAGTTGATCACTTGGCGCTAAAAAACCTCTTCCAAGAACATGTCTAGGAACAATCGAAAATCCAGCAACAATAGCTGCTGTATTTTTTATAAATTTTCTCCTACTGTTGTTTTTTGAATCCATATTTTTTAAATTATTAAATAGGTTTAAAATGTGATTATAAGTTCCTTAAATTTATTCATTTTAGTTTACATTTGATAAGCAACTAAGCATAACCATATTAATTCTATTACCATGAGCGAATTACATTTACACCTAGAGGAGCATATGCAAAGCAGTGATGTACTAACCGATATCGTAATTGGTATGAGTGATGGATTGACGGTTCCTTTTGCATTAGCTGCCGGTTTAAGTGGGGCTGTTGGAGGACATGTTAATCTTATTTGGATTGCCGGGGTAGCGGAAGTGGCAGCAGGGAGTATTGCAATGGGACTTGGAGGTTATTTAGCAGGGAAGACCGAACAGGACCATTATAAGAGTGAATTAAAGAAAGAATATTGGGAACTAGAACATAAAAGAGAGGTTGAAATTCAAGAGGTTAGAAAGGTTTTTTTAGAATGGGGACTTTCAAAAGATACAGCAGAAGAAGCTACTCAGGAAATAATCAAAGACGATAAAAGATGGGTAGAATTTATGATGAAGTTTGAGCTAGGACTAACCGAACCCGATCCTAAACGCGCGCGCAAAAGTGCTTTAAATATTGGTGTAAGTTATATTGTTGGTGGACTAATACCACTAACCCCTTATTTTTTTGTAGAAAATGCTATAAAAGGGCTTGAAATATCTGCAGGTATTACATTGGTTTGTTTATATATTTTTGGATTCTTTAAAAGTAAAATGACCGGAATGAATCCATGGTGGGGTGGCGTTAAAGTAATGCTTATTGGAGCTACCGCAGCTGCTGCAGCATTTAGTATTGCAAAATTAATTCAGGCCTAAAAATTTAAAGCAATTATTTTTTTCCTACTGCTGCATTATAAGCTTCTAAAAAGTCCGTCACTTCTTTTTCGGATTTTAATTTAGTCTTGTTTTCTTTTAAAAGCATTTCAAACTTAGCTTCATTGTTAAAGCTTGCTATTAGACTTTTTCTATTCAAGTCATCTAATGCAAATACTTTTCCTTCATTATATATTGCGTAATCCTTTTTAGTGAAAAAGCTACTTACTCGCTTACCTTGAAGAGGATCATAAGGACTTGTTTTAATTAATTGTTTTTGTAATAATATTAATTGAAATAGCCCTGCGTTTAAAACCTTATAATAAGCTGTTCCCTTAACGCTAACATGGTTTATTAATTTTGCAAAACTCGCAATAGGTTGTGTTAAATTATTTTTATTTAAAAAAACCAATCTAGTTATACCTTCATTATTTACAACAAACTCTGTTCCATCTGAACTTAAATAATGAATTTCATTAGAGTATAAATTTAATTTTGCTTGATTTATTTTAGCCTTTTCCCCATTGGAAAAAAATAGGATGGCTGGATTCCAACTGTCATTCCAAAAAGGCGATCCCTCTACATCGGCGTAACTTAATGAACTTCCCTTGCCTACTTTTGGGTTTACTGGATCATAAGCAATTGCATTCAAATCCAGCTCCCTTACATCTGTAATGAGTTGGCTAGGGTTCATTTGAGCTTGTGTTTTTGTTGCAATAAGTAATCCAAAACTAAAAATGCTAAGCATTATAATGGAAGAAGTATTTTTCATGATCGAATTATTTAAATACAAATTTAGTTTTTAATTCTTATCGCTACACCTTTTCTGGTTCCATTGTGCTGGCCATTGTCAACAGTCATTGCACCATTCACAAAAACAAATTTGAATCCTTTCGAAAATTGATGTGGATTTTCGAAGGTCGCCATATCAGTCACTTCGTTTTCATCAAAAACAACTACATCAGCAAAAAACCCTTCTTTAATTATACCACGTTCTTTAAAATTAAATTTGTTTGCAGGTAAAGAAGTCATTCTTCTAATGGCCTCTTCTAAAGACATTACTTTTTCTTCTCTCACATATTTTCCCAATACCCTTGCATTGGTTCCATAAGCCCTGGGGTGTGGTCTACTTAAACCCATCACTGCAATTCCCGCGTCGCTAGCTGCCATATTAAAAGGGTAAGCCATTATATTTTTTACATCTTTATCACCCATTCCATGATATACCATTTGCGCGCCACCTAATTCCATCATTTGTACAATGGTTTCTGCTTCCTCTAATGCATTGTCTTTTTTTCCTCTTATTAAATTAATCTGTCTAATATTTTTTCCATTATAATTTGTATCGGCTTTAAAATTAGCAACGAAGGCATAATCAAAATGAGTTAAGCCTCTTCTTTTAATTAAATCAATACTATGTGCTTTTACTTTTTTTCGAATAGTTGGATTTTTTAATCTTGCTAAAATTGAATCCTGCCCGTCAGCTAAAACCCAATCTGGCAATAGAATACCTAAGTTGGTACTACTTGCCGTATAAGGGTACTGATCTATAGTTACTTCAATTCCTTCCTTTCTTGCATTTTTTACCAAGTTCAAAGTTTCATCACTTCTTCCCCAATTGTTTTGTCCATTTACTTTAAAGTGAGAAATTTCTACAGGTAACTTAGCTTGTCTTCCTATCTCAATAGCTTCTTTAACCGCTTCTGCAACTTTATCTTCTTCGTTGCGAATATGAGAAGCATACACGCCCCCATTTAGCGCAACTACTTTGGCCAGCGCCACTACTTCCTCGGTAGGTGCAAAAGTACCAGGTATATATATTAGACCCGTTGACATACCCACAGCACCTTCTTTCATCGCTTTGTCTGCTATGGCTTCCATTTTTTTCATTTCCTCTGCCGTTGCATGTCGGTTAGCAGTGCCCATTACTTGTTTGCGAATATTATTATGCCCCATAAGTGCAGCTACATTTATGGACATACCCAAGGAATCAATAAAGTCAAAATATGTTTTCATATGATCGGCCGAACCTCCACAATTACCCGTGATGACCGAAGTAACGCCGTCATAAATAAAATTAGTAGCCAATGGATTTCTGGTTTCACCTCCTTCGATATGTGCATGCACATCTATAAAGCCCGGTGCTACAATCAACCCTTTTGCATCTATTTCTTTTTTTGCTTTCCAATTAGTTAAAGTGCCAATAGCGGCTATTTTATTATTTACAATAGCTACGTCTTTTATTTGCCATTGATTGCCTGTTCCGTCAATTAATTTTCCATTTCGAATTATATAATCGGCTTCCTGCGCAAATAAAAACGGACTTATTAAAATAGCTAAAAACAATAAGCGATATTTCATAAAATAGAGGTTTCCTAAATTTACAAAATCCTTGCTATATATTTTGAAAATAAAGGATCGCTTATAATAAAATTGTAATTTTAAGCTTATCATTTAAAAAGTATTCAATGTCAAACAAAATGGATTTTTCTAAGTTTAAAAAAAGTACTATGTCCGTGTGGGGTGGGGAAGGTGATTTAAATGTAAGTGGTGCAGTAACCACCCCCATTGTAAATAGCGTTGCTTTTGCATATAATGACGTTGAAAAATGGCATCAGGTTTCTTTAGGTAAAGAGGAGGGCTTTATTTATAGTCGTAACACCAATCCAACCGTTGCGGCATTAGAGGAAAAAATTAGATTGTTAGAAGGAGCCGAAGCGGCAACTTCCTTTGCTACTGGCATGGCGGCCATTAGCAATACCCTATATACTTTTTTAACTGCGGGTAAAAGAGTGGTTTCGCAGAAAGATAATTATGGCGGCACAAGTAAAATATTTTTAGATTTCTTGCCATTGAATGGGGTGCAAGTAACCTTATGTGATACCACTGACTTTGATGCTTTTGAAGCAGAGATTGCAAAGGGGTGTGATATGGTTTATTTAGAAACGCCCACTAATCCAACCTTGAAAGTGGTTGACATAAAACGTTTAGCTGCTGCTGCAAAAAAAGTGGGTGCCATTGTAGTTGCTGATAATACTTTTGCAACGCCCATTAATCAAAATCCATTGGCACTTGGGGCGGATTTAGTTTTGCATAGTGCTACCAAGTTTTTATGTGGTCACTCTGATGCCATGGGTGGTGTATTAGCAGGTAAAAAAGAGTTGGTACAAAAAGTATATAATTATCGTGAAATTAATGGAGCAAGTTTACAAGCAGATCCTGCTTATATGATTGCGCGTGGCATGAAAACTTTGGAGCTAAGAATTGAAAGACAAAATGCTTCTGCTTTAAAAATTGCACAATATTTAAAAACCCATCCAAAAGTGCAGGATGTATTTTATCCTGGCTTACCAACACACCCCGGTCATGAAATTGCAAAGGCTCAAATGAGTGGCTTTGGCGGTATAATGAGTTTTGCATTAGTAGGCGGTTACGATCATGTTGCAAAATTATTAACCTCCTTACAATTAGTACATTTAGCTGCCAGCTTGGGTTCTGTAAGCACATTAGCCGGCCCACCTAGAACCACTAGCCATGTGGAGTTAACCGAAGCACAAAGAAAACAATTAGGTATACCCGAAAGTTTAATTAGGTATTCGGTAGGTATTGAAAATGTAGACGATTTAATTCAAGATTTAGAAAATGCCTTAGCGCAAATCTAATTTTGACGATGGCTTTAAACAAACCAGTTAATTTTTTAGAAAACTGTAAATGGCTTCTGCCACTTTTTGAGGTGCTTCCTCATTTGGCACATGACCTACTTTATCAAATATCACTAGTTTACTGTTTTTGATATCTTTATTAAATTGATAAGCATTTTCAACATTTATTAAACCATCTTCTCTACCCCATATAATAAGTGTTGGGGTTTCTATAGTTTTGATCAATTCGGTGTTTTGCGTAAAAGGGTGTTTAAATAGAGATAAGGCCGCTTTTCTATTGCCTTCACAAAGCAACAATTCATGATATCTAGTTACGGTAGATTCTTCAATTAAACTTTGATCATAATAAACACCTTCAATACTTTTTCTTACTAAGGATTTAGGTGTAATAAATAATAATAAATTATTAATCAAAGGCATTTGTGCGATTTTAAAACCTAATGAACCTTTTTCATTTTTCTTGGGATAGCCACTTGCATCAATCAAAATGAGTTTACTTACTTTTTGTGGAAGCGCCACTGCATAATGCCATGCAATCCCACCTCCTAAAGAGTTCCCTCCAATCATACATTTTCTTACATTCAACTTAATTAAAAGTGAATCTATTACCTGTGTATAGTTGTCATATCCATAACTATTTTCAAGATTGGGACCCGTTAAACCAAATGCAGGCATGTCTAAACTTATCACACGATTATTCCCATATTTGGCATTATTTAAAAGGACAGTCACTTTTTCCCAGGTATGAAGGGATGAGGAGGTTCCATGAATAAGCACCACAGGAATACTATCATTGGGGTTGCCTTCATCTCTGTAATGGACATTCATGCCCATAATAGGCATAAATTTTGAATTTCCAGTTGCATACTTTTTTATGAGCATTTCTTTTGGAATATCTTTTTGAGCAAATACCGAAACAGCAACAATGATAACTACCAGTAATGAGCCTAATCCATATTTTAAAATGAATTTTATATTTTGTTTAAAGTTGGACATAAAAAAATACAGCCTTTTTGTAGGCTGTATTAAAGTTAAGTGCTTTATAGTAAAAAATAGATTGGATTTTACCCAGCCTCAATATTATTTATTAGGTTCTACAAAATAATCCACCACAAACACTTTATCCATATGTGGCTTTAATACTGCCTGAAAAGCTTTATGATCCGGATTTTGTTGATAGTCTGCTAAATCTTTCTCAGAATTAAAAGTTAAGGTAAAACAATGGGTAAACCCTTGGTCCAAATGTTCTGGACTCATATTAATTCCCCATTCCATTTTTTTAACTTGTGGTGCTTTACCATATAAGCCTGCAAATGTTTTTGCTACGTTCTTAATTTCTTCTGGACTTGATGTACTCTTGAATGTGAACAAAACAATATGCTTTAATTCTCCAATGCGGTTTTGTGCTTGAATCGTATATAAGCTGATTGTAAAAGCAAGGAGTAGAATAAATTTTTTCATGGTGTGATTAATTAATAAAATTTTAAATTATGAGATGTTGAAAGTTTAAAAGCCGTTAATATTTTGAATTTATAAAAATATAATAGGATCGTCGCATATGCGAAATCCATCATTAAATGTATTCATAAAAACAACATCTTGTGCGTCTAGTGTAAAATTAGCAGCATCAAAATTTTCTTGAAGTCTGTTTTTTTGTACCGATTTTGGAATTGTGGATACCCCCAATTGTAAATTCCAATTTAAAATAATTTGAGCCGGTGTTTTTTGGTATTTGTCGCATAATTCCAACAGTCGTTCATCTGAAAATTTAATACCACGCGTTATGGGGGAGTAGGACTGCAGCTGCACGCCTGCTTGTTTACAATAATCAAATGTATCTTTTTCAAATAGCCAGGGTGTAAACTCTATTTGATTAAGGGCAGGTTCAATGCTACTATATTTTTTTAATTCATTTAAAAATGGAAGGGTATAATTAGCAACTCCAATGGCTTTGGCACGACCCGTTGCATATATAGTTTCTAGGGCTTTCCAGCTTTCTTTACGTCCTTCCTTAATGGGCCAGTGAATTAAATACAAATCCACGTAATCTAGCCCAAGCAATTGTACACTTTTATCAAAAGCTTGTAAAGTCTGTTCATACCCATGATCGGTATTATTTAATTTAGAAGTTATAAATAATTCAGATCTATTTATCCCACTATTTTTAATGGCATTTCCAATTTCAACTTCGTTTTCATACATACTTGCAGTATCTATTAACCGATAGCCAATCTCAATTGCTGTCTCTACTGCTTGCTCTGCCTGCTTTTGGTACATATCATAAACACCTAAGCCCAACATAGGCATCAGTATTCCATTGTTGAGCTTAGTGTTTGGAATAGTATTATTCATTTATAAATTTACCATTTTTCTAATCCTAATAATTTTTTACCTAAATCAGATAGTACGGCAGTTTCATATTTGGTTTGTTCCCAATTTCTTGGATCACCAGGGAAGGCATAACCTTCTGGTGCAATACGATCTCTCCAAGAATTTACACGCCATTCTTTTAAGGCTTCATTATCTTCTTCGGCAGGCATCATAGAAATGTATTGAGCAATACGCACTTTATCCTCACTGTTATTAGCCCTAATACCATGAGGTTCTAAACTATTAAAGATTAATAAGTCACCTGCTTCTAATTTTACTTTTGTAGGGGTAAAGCCTGTTGTATCTGGTTTATAACGATCTCTATCCTCGGGTTGACTTAATTTCCAAGTATCATAAGTTCTAAATAGTTCTGGTATACATTGAAAACCTCCCATGTTTTCGTCGGTTTGATCGGCTAAGGCTAACACACCTTGTACGTTTACTGGTTTGGTTTCGGGATCATAGTCCCAATGAATAAATGCCTTATACTCATGACCTGGACGAATCGGGAAATTTAAATTCGCTCTGTCAATAGTTACCCATAATTTATCGGTTCCCCAAATATCAACGAATGCATCATACACTCTTTGCATTTGTCGATTGTTCCATTGGTGTTGATGATTGTAACACTCTACCATTCCGGTTCCTGCTAATTCCTTCATCTTCATTTCTGCTCTTGGCGCAGTATACCAGGTTTCTTTATTGTTGGGATCCTTTTCTTCAAACTCCCACAAAAATGCTGCAGTTGCCAATGCTTGTTCACGAGGCACCGCATTTTTAATTACGATATATCCATTGTGTATCCAAAAATTCCAATCTTCTTCACTTAGCACCCTCAATGGTTTTCCATTAGAACGATCATTTAATCTTGTTGCACTACTTTTTGCAGTTGATGGATTACCCGGAATGTCTTTATGTGCATTACTATTGGGTGTGGCCATCGTGGGCGCCATAGTAGGAACCATTGTTGGTACCATACCTTTTTGTTCTTCATTGTTCATAGCTATCTAATTTGGTTATATATTTTAATAGATGTTTATTTTGTTAGTATAAATGTACAGCTCAAAACTGCCAATGATTTTCCCCTTAATTGACCAATATTTGCTCTATATTGATAAAATATTATTAATTTAGACATAAGTAAGCCATTTATGTATTAATGAAACTAAGTTTAGAAAATATAAAGCCTGATGAGGGTAGTTCATTTAAGATACTGCTTACCCCCAATTTAAATGAAATTTATTATTGGCATTTTCATCCAGAGATTGAATTAGTATATGTAGAAGCCGAGAAAGGAATAAGACATATTGGTGACCATATAAGTACTTATGAGGGAAGTGATTTAGCATTGATTGGTTCTTATATTCCCCATTTAAATTTTGACTACGGAGTAAAAACAACTGTGGAAACGGTTGTAGTACAATTTAGACAACATTTTTATGAGGACCCATTTTACAAGCAACCCGAAATGCAACAAATTTTTGATTTAATGGAACGTGCCAAAACAGGTATTGCATTTTTTGGTAAAACGAAAAATAAAGCAGGCGCTTTATTAAAAAATTTAAATGGACTTAGTTCTTTTGAACAACTCTTATTATTAATACAGGTTTTTCAAATTTTAGCAGAAAGTAAAGAATATACATTGTTACATACTCGCCCCATCGCTTCACATGCAGTAATTAAGGAGCAAGAAAGAATGCATGTTATTTATAAATATGTAGAAGCGCATTTTCAAGCGCCCATTAAAATTTTAAATATTGCATCTGAGGTAAATTTAACAGAAGCTGCTTTTTGTAGATATTTTAAAAAAGCCACTAAACTTACCTATACCGAATTTGTGAATCAGTACCGTATTAATCATGCAAAGAAATTATTAATGCAACAGGTAAATGTTACGGAAGCATGCTATGATACTGGATTTGAGAGTCTTTCCTATTTTAATAAAATTTTTAAAAAAATAACCGGAGAGAATCCCTCTGCATATAAAAAGCGTAAGGGGTTGGATTAAACTATTAAATAATTTTTCCGTCTTCCATTTTTATAATACGATGTGTGCGTTCTGCAAAACTAGGATCGTGCGTAACAATGAGTAGGGTCTGATGATACTCCTCTGCAAGCTGTTTAAAAATATCAAATACCAAGTCACTATTTTTCTTGTCTAAATTTCCTGTGGGTTCGTCGCCCATAATAATATGTGGATCATTGATAAGCGCCCTAGCAATAGCTACTCTTTGTTTTTCCCCTCCAGAAATATGATTGGCTTTTTTTAAGGCTAAATTATCAATACCTAGCATTTTTAACCGCTCCATGGCACGATGTTCCACTTCTGCTCTACTATATTTAGCCAATTTCAAACCGGGCATCATCACATTTTGTAAAACATTAAACTCGTTAATGAGATAATGAAACTGAAAAACGAATCCAATTTTTTCATTCCGTATTTTAGCTAAAAACCCTTCATTTTTTTTAGGCATTTCCTCACCATCAATGAGTAAGGTTCCTTCATAATCCGTATCCATGGTTGATAACACATAAAGCAAAGTAGACTTTCCACAACCCGACTTTCCAGTGAGTGCAACAAATTCTCCTTTGTTGATACTAAAGCTTAAGTCCTGTAAAACTTGAATGCGCACGGGATCGTGAAAGAATTTATTTATATTTTTTGCTTCTAAAATATTTTCCATGTTACTTACCTCTTATAATGACTACAGGGTCAATTTTACTTGCTTTTCTTGCTGGGAACCAACCAGCAAAGTAAGTGGTGATAAATGAAAATACAATCCCAATCAAATAAAATCGAGGATTATAGTTTATGGGGTAGGTTTTAATCGTAGGTAGGGAAGCAGTGTTAAAGGGTATTTGATCAATGAGTGCTGATAATCCAAATCCAAAGAGAAGCCCCATTAATCCTCCAAATATGCCAATTGAAATGGCAATGTAAATAAATATATTCTTTACATCTCTTCCCGAAAAACCAGTTGCTTTTAAAATGGCAATCGAATCCATTTTCTCAAAAATCATCATGTTCAAGATATTATATATTCCAAAGCCAGCTACAATTAATAAGGTAATCCCCACCGAGTAAGAAATTAAAGTTCTAATAGAGCTACCTGTTTCAAATTGAGAATTGGCAGTTTGAATATCTTCGGTATCGGTTTGATACAATTGCTGATATTCCTTTGCAATGGCTGGTGCCTGTGCAATGTCTTTTAATTTTACTTGAATACTTGTAATATAATCACTTGGAACAGTTAACAGTTTTTGAACCGTATTAATAGAAGCATAACTTTGTACGTTATCAAAATCTTTGATACCCGATTGAAAAGTACCCACTACTTTTAATTGAAAAATATTTCCTTTTGAAGTGGTTATTTGTACAGCATCTCCAATGTTCACTAATAGTTTTTCTGCAAGTCCCTTCCCTAATATAATCCCATTGTTTACCTTATTTAAATCGGCAGAATTCCCGCTGGTAACATATTCATCAAAATGATACAATTTTGTTTCTTGATCGGGATCAATACCAAAAATGCTTCCGGTAATATCAATCGTACCATCATTAAAAAATACTTGTGCCGTTAATTTTCGAGACAGACCTAAAACCCTTGGATCTTTTTGAATCGCATTAATTATAGCATTGCTATTGTATATGGATTGCCTGCTTGCGTCTGCTTTAATAGACCTAATGAAATGATGTTCATTGGATTGTTTAACCATGTTAATGGGCTGGTTAATTTTTGGCGTAATGTCGTTGTATAACTTTACATGTGGTGTTCTATTTAAAATTAGACCGTCTAGTAAGTCGTTTAATCCAGACATAAAACTTAATAGGGTAATAAACATAGTAATACTAAAAGTTACACCAATAGCCGCCACCAAGGTTTGTTTCCACCTTGCCATTAAAAGCGACTTTGCAATATTTAAAAGTAACCTTGTTCTCATTGTATGGATTTAACAAGCTCATCTTGAACGCCAATGCCAGCAAGTATTTCAACTTTCTCATAATCCATTAATCCTACTTTTACTTTTCTTTTTTCTTTGTTTTTTAAATAAACATATTCGTTATCAATTAAGTAACCCCTTGGAATGGTAATTGCTTTTTCTTTTACTTCAATAACAATATTTGCTTGAGCACTTATATTGGGAAATAAGTTTTCAGGCTTACTTATAAAATTAGCTTCTACTTTAAAAGATTTTGTTCGAGCATTCATTAATGGATATATTTTACTTACCACCGCTTCAAATACCTTTCCTTTATAGCTGTCCATGTTTACAAATACTTTTTGACCAATCGCCATTTTAGAAATATCATATTCGTCCACCTGCATTTCTATATAAAAATTATTAGCATCTCCAATAATGGCAATAGGTAACTGCGGCGTTGCCATTTCTCCCTCCAACTTAGATAAACTATAAACCCTTCCATCCATTTCACTTATTACTCTATAGTCATTTAAAACATTGGATGAAATAGCTGCGCTATTTTTGGTTTGCTTGGATTGCAATTCAATTTGTTTTTTTAAGTCACTCATTTTTAAATGAGCAGCATTCAATACGGTTTGTGCATTTTTATATGAAATTTCCCTTAGATCCAAATCGTTCTTGGTACCTATTTCATTTGCCCACAATTTTTTTTGTCTTTCCAAAAGAGAAGCTTCATTATCTAGTTTAGATTTTGCTAATTCTATTTCGTTGTTGGCTTGAGTTAGTTTTTCTTTATTCGCATTATCAGAAGAATAATTTTCTAATAATTTAGCATTTTCAAGGTTCAATGCTTGAGCTGTATTGGCAAGTTCAATAATGGATTGGCCTTTTTTAACCAACTCACCTTCCTTCACTATTATTTTATTAATCACACCGCTCATTTTTGCATAAACCTCATACTGGTTCACACTTTTAATGGTTCCTGATGCATAAACGGATTGGGTAATTTTTTCAATGCTGGGATGAATACTTTCCTGTTTTTGGCTACAAGAAATCAACATGAAAAAAAAGAGTGTTGAAAAAATAAAAGAACCTAAAGTATGCTTCATATGTAATCCGTTTCGGTTAAATATTGTGCGTTGCACATGACGGTAAACAAAGTTAACTTATTTATAAAAAAAAGGGCAAAAAGATAAATCCTTTTGCCCTCTCCTAATTTGTTAATAAATGTTAATTTAATCGTCTGTATCCCTGGTAGCAGTTAGTTTTAAGAAAGCGGCTCTTTTTGGTGCCGGTACAATCACATGCTCTCCTTTAATTCCTTTCCACAACACTTCTGTAAAATCATGATCGTTGATACTATCTTCTTTTTTGAAATTAAACAACTCACTTTTTCTTTGCATGGCCGTATGACGGGTATTTTTTTCATTGATATCCCATTGTAAAGGTTTTGCAATAAAGCCAGTTGGATTGGCTGTTTTATCAAAACAGTCCCAAACTGCATTGGCGCCTGCATCATATTGACTCATGGGTTGCATACCTAATATCAGTTCAATTGTTTTTAAAAAGGAAGTAGTTGTGTATGCGGTGTGGTCCACAAATCCGCGTTTTACAAAACCGCCTGCAATATAAGCTGGACTTCGGTGTGCGTCTACGTGATCAGGCCCATCCTGTGCATCGTCTTCCAAAATAAACACAACCGATTCTTTCCAAATTGGGCTTTTGCTTAAATATTCTACAAACATCCCTACAGCCAAATCATTGTCTGCCACATGTGCATAAGGAGAGGGTCTTCCCAGTTTCATGCCCTCGGTGTGGTCATTGATAAGTCGCATGGTATTTAACCTAGGCACTTGATTAATGGCTAATAAAGAATCAAAATCTCTTTTCCATTGACCTACCCTGGTGGTATCTCTCACTTTTTGATCCCAACTTGTAAAGTAGGTACAAAAATGATCCTTAAGTACGGGTAAATTAGGTTTGTAATCATCGGCAAATTCACCATAAGTTCTATAAGACACACCTGCTCTTTTTGCAAAGTCCCAAATGAATCCATTTTTATTATTCGCAATAACTCTCGTGCCCTCTGCATCATAATTACCACCTCTGCCACCGTAGCTAGTAACCCAATTTTTTTCTAAATAATCGGTTGCGTATCCACCCAATGTCCAGTTATGACCATCGGCACTTACTTCTCCATTCACATAAAAATTATCTAATAACACAAACTCTTTAGCCAACGCATGCTGATTAGGGGTAAACTTTTCGCCAAATAAACAAAGGCTGGTATCTCCATTCCCCATGGGTAAATCTCCTAAGACTTGGTCATAAGTTCTATTTTCTTTTACAATGTAAAAAACATATTTAATAGCTGATGGGTCTCCAATTTTTTGAGGAATCACAGAACCTATTTCTGCTTTGGATACCTGCTCTGATGCTTTATTATAAGGCGTGTTTATATACACTGCCTTTGAATATAAGCCCAATTGTTTTTCAGATGGGGTGTTTATAATGCTTAAGGACCCTTTCATTAAACCACCAATATATTGAACCTCTTTGGTGGATTTTAATAATCCTTTTTGAACGCCTAATTGCGCATTCTTTTTATATGGATCTGGTCCTAATGGATTGGCGAAGGAAGTAAATCCTTTACCGTTGGTTACATAAATTTTTTCTCCAATTGTTTTAACACAGGTAGGATACCAACCTACCGGAATAAAACCTTTGGATTTGCTTTCGCCCATTGTAGAAATATCAAAAACGGCTAAACAGTTATTGTCTGCATTGGCAATATATAAAGTCTTTTCATCACTACTTAATGCTACACCATTGGTGGTAGAACCCGAAGGCGCATTTGGATAAAGTGCTGCATTTAAGGTTTCAATTACTTGTTTTGTTTTTGTATTAATGATAGAAACACTGTTGTCATCTGAATTTGCAACAAATAAATACAAACCATTTTTTGTCATGCATAAATCATTAGGGTGACTCCCAACTTGAATTTGTTGTGATATTTTACTGGAAGCGATATCATACACTAATAGTTTTTGTGCTCCCCAACAAGAAATATACAATTCCTTTTTATTACTTGATAATATACAGGTATAACCTTCGGCAGGCAATAGCACTTTACCCGATACCTTCTTCGTATTTAAATTAATAGTATAAAGGGCACTATCGTCCTTAGTCACCACAAAGAGTGTATTGTTGTCATCAATGCACATACCAGCAGGAGAAATTTTATGCGGCCATTTATCTCCCAATTTAATAGAGTCTGCTAATTTTAATTTATCATTTACGATAGCATATTGTAAAATCCAATTATCGTTTCCACCGGAAGCGTACAAGTATTTTTCATCATTGCTAAAAGCAATTCCCAACCAAGACTTATCAATAACAATATTATCTAAAATTTGATCGCTTTGGGTATTAATTAACTGAATGGATTGTTTACTTTGACCATTGTTTGTAACAGCCATCCATTTTTTACTTTTAGAAATAGTCATATTTAAAGGAAGGTCTCCTAATGGCAAACTTTTCCCTGCAGGACTTAATGCCCATCCATTAGGCAACATAATACGATTTGTTGTACTCGCATTTTCTTGTGCATTGGCTGCGTATCCAAGGAAAGATAAAATTAAAACGTAAGCAATCTTTTTCATGATTAAAAATTATGCTACAATTTAATCAATCTAAGGCATCTAACAGCTTATTTTTGATGAACTAATTGTTAACCCGTTCACCAATTAGTGCTGAGCATCACCTTGATGAGATTACCTTAAAAACAAGGATGCAATCTTATGCACTTCCTCGATAGGATCGTGCTCGTTGCGATTGGTTAAGACAATAACCATTAATTTATTTTCAGGAAATAAACCTACAGAATTTCTAAATCCAATAGAACTTCCGTCATGAAAAGGATGTGTATTACCTAAAAAATCTTCTACATGCCATCCATATCCATAATCAATGATTTTGCCATTGTCTAATTTTGTTCTTGACCATGCACGTTGTTGCATGGATGAACTTATGAATTTATTGGACCATAATCCTTTTATCCATTTACTATACTCTTCCACATTGGTATAGACACCCCCGTCCCCTAAAACAGCACTTGTTAAACTTTGATCGGTTTGAGTCCAAACTCCATTTGCATAGCTATGTCCATAAGCTCTATTAGCTATTGTAGATTTTCCTTCCTCATAAGCAACCGTTGTTTTCATCCCCAATTTTTTAAAAATATTTTCTTGTAAAAATTGTGCAAAGGGTTGGCCGCTCACTTGCTCTACAACCAGCGCTAAAATGGAGTATCCAGTATTGCTATATTTATATTGTGTTCCTGCTGGAAAATAAAGTGAGTCGGTCATATACATCAATTGCATGCAGTTGGTATCATGTAGTTGAACAGTTTGATTCTCGGGCATTAAGTCCTCATAATCCACTAAGCCAGCACTATGGGTAAGTAAGTCCTTTATTCTTATCCCTTTTCCATATGCAGGGAAATTAGTAAAATATTTTATTAAAGAATCATTGAGAGAAAGTTTACGTCTTTTCTCCAATAATAAAATAGCCATGGCGGTGAACTGCTTGGTAACAGAGGCCAACCTAAAATTGGTGTTGGTTTGGATAGGAAGTCCAGTTTCTATATTGGCTAAACCATATCCCTTTTTAAAAATAATTTTATTTTTTTGATACACCAACACACTTGCACCTGGTGCTAAGGGCGAAGTGTAATTAGACATGATAGAATCAATAGACTTTGCTATTGCTTTTTTGGATTGAGCATTTGCTTGCGCAATAAAAAGTATGGATAAAACCCCTAATACAATTTTTTTCATAATGGTTATTTATTCCACCAATAAGTAAATTTTAATACCACTGCCCTGTTTTTTATAAATACAGGTCCAATATAATAATTATCTGTATAGACAATAAATAAATCAGAAACGGGTTTGTATCTCCATTGCAATCTTGTATTAAAGTTAATGTTTTTTGTTTGCTCGTTATATTGATAAAATGCCGTAAAAAATATTTTATGGGTCATGGTAATATCCACTTTTGGACCCAATAATAAAAAGTGATTATTGCCCCAGGGTTGAGGTAGGTCTATTTTATTATAGGTGACTGCAAAATCAAAATTTACAAAGGGCTGCAAACGGTAACCTATATCTCCGGTAATACTCAATAAATTGCCATTCGCATAATATCCACCTGTTCTTGCCGATAAAGCAAATGTGGCTTGATGTTGTGGTGCGGAGATCCAATCAAAGCCCATTGTGTTCCAGCTATGCTTTGTATGTGCAGCTAGAGTTTGTTTTCCCAAGCGAGTAGGATCAAAGGGGGCAAGTAATTCCACAAAGTCATTTTGTAGTACACCGGCAAGAGTACTTTTATCTCTATATGTTATTAAATAGGTAAATAGCTTTGTGTTGTCGGTACTCCCTAAGTCCATATTATAATAATAGGTACCCATTATTTGAGGGCCATGACTTAATATGGGTCCACTTTTAGGGAAAAATAAACGCGTAATAGAAGGGGCTATTTTTATGTAATTATTTCTTGGAACATAGCCTACTTCCGCGTTAAAATTGTTACCCACTATTTCGTGTTGCCAAGAAAAAATCCATTTTCTATTGCTGTATTGTAAATTGCCCGCGTTTAAAAAATCATCACCCGATTTATTAGGCGAAAAAGATTTAATAAAAATAGTTTTACCGGACCATAAATTATTAGAAGGGGCAATTAAATATTCAAAACCTATATTTTTATTATAGGGTGTACCGGGATCCTGATATACACAATTACAATTTGGGTTAGACGCTAATGGAGCTTTATAATTGAGTCCTACTTTATCAATGTAAAATAATTCAATACTAGATTTTTTAAATATTTTTCTTTGTATTGCAAATACTGCAAAATTTTGAGCTAAGGTATTATCACTCGTGTTTTCGGCTGTTTTCATATCCATCACACCAATTCTCCAATTTTTATCTAAGCGTCCACTCATTCTAGCGCCAAAGTCAATATGGGTATTTAAACCAATCCGTCTGGAGAAAAAGGGGCGTACATTGGCAAATCCTAAGTTTGAAAATAAGTCGGCATTCTCTAAAAAGAATTGTCTTTTTTCGGGAAAAAATAATTCAAATCTGCTAAGATTCGTTACTTGTCTGTCTACTTCCACCTGAGAAAAATCCGGATTTACTGTTAAATCTAAATTTAAGGAAGAGGATAAACTTATTTTTGCATCCATTCCTATTTCTCTTCCATAACTAGCAGCGGTAGCAATTTTACTTCCATCTGCATTTGCAAAATCCTTTCCATAACTGGTTTTAAAATAGGGAATTAATGAAAAATTATTTTCGTGCGCAGGCAATTCTTTATCCCACACTAAATTTCCCGTATAGGATAAGGAAGCCGTAGGAAAATTTCTTGGCATAGGTGCCCAACTTGATTTTTCGGTTGTTTTTAAATCGTTCCTACTAAAATTAATACCCCATTCTTTTACTCCATTTTTATATCTAATTGAAGTGAATGGAATGGCAGCTTCCCAAACATATTTTGAACTGTCATTGTAAACCGCACTAGTCCAAACATTATCCCAGTTTAAATCCACACTTCCGCCATCAAACATGGTACCATCCCATTGAGCACCCACTGCGTTACTTCCAAAAGCAAAACCGTTGGTCAAATCGCCATAGGTATCCATGAATAAAATAAAATTATCATTCTTGCCAAAGTTCCAATCTCTTTTTAAAGATTCTACCATATCCTTTCCTAATGCGGGTTTAAAGCAAGTCGCAATGATGTAAATATTCTTTTTGTCGTAGGTCATTCTAACTTCTGTATTTAAATTAGCTACACTGGTATCCATAGGCAAAACCATTCCAAATTTGGAAGCAACCTGTGCATTTTTCCAACTTTCTTCGGTCATTTTTCCGTCCATTATTATACTATCAGAGGCTTGATGGATATGGTATTGGATATGTGCATTCTTTTTTTGTGCACTTAAAAGAGAACTCAACCCCAAAAATGTTAAAAGAAATGTTAGTGGTAATAATTTCAAAGCAATAGTTATTTAGTATGTAAGATAAATCCTTGTGAATTTTGAATGCTTAAATTTAAAGTTTTATGTGTAATTAAATTAGTAATATCTTTAAATGGTAAAACATACTATATGTCATATAACCGTCGAAAATTTTTAGGGTTAGCTAGTTTAAGCGCCGTAAGCATTCCATTTGGTAATAAATTAATGTCACAACCCTCCCCCACAAATTTGATAGGTTCTGATTTTAAACCCAAAATTGTTCCCATCACTGTGGAGGAAAGAAAAGCAAGAATTGCCAAAGCACAGCAATTAATGGCCATAAATAAAATGGACGCAATTTTTTTAGAAGGCACCACCTCCTGTTTTTACTTTACAGGTATGCGATGGGGCCAAAGCGAAAGAACATTTGGGGTAGTTATTCCTGCTAAAGGAGAGATTCTTTATATCTGTCCAAAATTTGAAGAGGATCGCGCGCGCGAATTAATAAAAAAAGAATTTGGTACCGAAGTGCGTTGTTGGGAGGAGCATGAAAGTCCGTATGCGTTAATACTTAATGCTGTAAAAGACAGAGGTGTTGTACACCATAAAATAGGCATGGAAGAAAGAGTACGTTTTTTTATAGCCAACGGCGTACAAAAATTAGCTACTGGCTTTGAAATCGTAGACGCAACCCCTATTACAGCGGGCTGTAGAATGATTAAATCAAAAGCAGAAATTGCACTTTTACAGATTGCGAATGATGCAACCATCGAAGCTTATAAAATTGCTTTCCCTACTTTAAAGCCAGGTATGTCACAATCAGAATTTAGTGGCAATATTGCAAAAGCATTCAGATCTATAGGTTTTTCGGGTGGTGCCATGGTGATTGTTGGAAAATATTCGGCCCTACCTCATGGAAGTATTGTTCCACAAACTATACAGGAAGGAGATATTGTATTAATTGACGGAGGCACAAACTGTGAAGGGTATGAATCAGATATTTCTAGAACCATTGTTTGTGGTAAACCATCATCTAGACAAATTGAAGTTTGGAATTTAGAAAAAAAGGCACAAGACGCTGCATTTGCTGCGATAAAAATAGGTGCCCCATGCGAAGTGGTGGATGCTGCTGCAAGAGCCGTTATAGAAAATGCAGGATTTGGACACAACTATAAATTACCTGGTCTTCCTCATAGAACAGGTCATGGTATTGGATTGGAAGGGCACGAGTGGACCAATTTTGTAAAAGGGAATAAAACGCCTATTCAAATTGGCATGTGTTTTAGCAATGAACCTACTATTTCCATTCCAGGTGAATTTGGTATTCGATTAGAAGACTGTTTGTATATAAGTGAAGACGGCCCACATTTCTTTACTAAACAGAGTACATCCATTGACCAGCCATTTGGATAAGGGGTGTTTGGTTTATTAATTGACAGCATGAATACTTATAGAAGCTGCTGGTGTAGCAGGTCTTGAAGGCGTAAGCGTAGTGGAAACGGTACCTTGTAATGAGGTGCTTATATTTTTAACACTAAAAAATAGTTCTATATAATCATTAGCGGAAAGTTCTAATAAATAACTGTTTGTAATATTGTTTTTTACTCCTAAACCTTGGATGGTATATGTCGTATTTGTATTTCCAATGGCGGCATTGGTTTTTCTAAACCAAATATTTACTTCATCGGTTCCTGCATCGGATTTTATAAATTGTATACTATAATTAATTTGGTATATGCCTGATTCAACAAAATTTATTCTTGTTGGATTGTTCGCACTATTATTAGAAACATTTATTTTATTGCTGATTTGCTGAAAATTAAATTTAACTGCTGTCGCGGTAGATAGCAATGCAGTTTGCTTGGCAGTGTCATAAAAAAAACCATAATCAATTTTAGGCTGAACATTGCTTAGCATATTTATTCTATTAGATAAGCTAGATGTATCCGAACTATTTAACTTGCTATTGATACGATTGAATAGTCCCATGGTATCGCTGCTATTGAGTTTTATGCTGATTCTATTAGATAAGCTGTTTGTATCTACTACATTTAATTTTAAATTTATTCTATTAGATAATTTAAGGGTATCTATTGCATTGAGTTTTAAATTAATTCTATTACTCAAAGAAAGCGTATCCACTTTTTTTAATTTTTCATTTAAGGCAATACCAACAACTACACTTACAGGCTTTATACTATCGGGTGTATTATTTATTTTTTCTAATCCAAGTGTTTTTAATATTTCCAACTTGCTGGTAACGCCTGTACCCCCTAGTTCTACTGGTAAAATTGAACTAATTGTTTTTGACTGATCTGCAAATTTTGCTTGATCTGAATAAATCGAATAGGGTACATAATTTATTTGTTGCAATCCTGCCTGCAAAAAGTGTAAACTATTATTGGGATCCACTTCCACTTGTATATATTTACCATCCTCCTCCCATTTAATTTGATCAAATGAACCAATTGTTATTATTTTCCCCACTTCATCAAGGCCAATATCAGTAAAAAATAAACCAAGTACATTTGTGGTAACCGATTTAATTTCTTGGTAAGCTATATGGTTAGGTAGGGTGTCATTTAAGATTGATATCCTTAAAGCAATTTGTTTATTGGCTAGAATCATTCCTGTTTCAGAACGGGCGATACCTTGAAAATGGATACCCTTTTTATTTTGAGCTATAAGGATATTTGAAAGAACAAAAATAAATAAGACGGTAAGTAATATTTTCATAAATAGTTTTGAATAAGCTTAAAAGTTTTATAGTAGGTATACCTATTGGCTACGGTATATTTTATTTGTACAAAACAAATAGGGGTAGTTAATTTTTGAAACTGAATAGTATGTTCAAATTGTAAACCAGAAAAGGGTCCTATCGTATTTCTTATCAAAATACCATGACTATCATAAACCCGTATGTCCAAAATATCCATTCCGTCTTGTTTACAAAAAAGACGTAGCCTATTTGTAAATGGATTTGGACCAACTTTAATTTGTTCACCAAAAACTTCGATGGAATTATAAAGAGCACTGGCATCATAAGCGTTTTGTAAAAAGCCAGTTGATAAAATAAGTACCTGCTTATTTTTATAAATAAGGGTAGTGCTTAAATCTGAGATTTCCCAGTCCAATAGCAATTGGTTAATGCGTAAAGTCCCCCCATTGCTATTAACGGTATAGGGATCCTTTGATGTTAAGTAAACTCCCAAAGGAAGCTGACTAAAACCTGAAATAGGGCTGTAGGTAAGGGCTATTAAAAAGTATGTATATAATTGCTTACCCAAAAAATAATCCTTCATTGAAATGTTCATTTTCAAATGTAGGGTTATCTAAATGGGTATTTTCCGAAAGTGCATCTAGTAAATACAAAATACGCTACTTTCCTTTTTTAGCAATGGTATCAATAGCCATAACTAATTTATCTAAATCTTGTATACGGGTATATACATGCGGCGTGATACGCACGCAACTAATATTCTCCCATACAATTCCAACGGTATGAATTTTATAATTTCCAAAAAGTGCACTATCTAATTCCCCCGGTGTCATACCATCCACGGTAACACCGCAAATAGCACAAGCATATTGATCTTTAAATGAAGTATGAATTTTTACTTTTGGAATAGTTTGTACGCGACTTGCCCAGTAATTTTTTAAATAACGTATACGCTCTTCTTTTCTTTTGCTTCCTATCCCATTTTGAAAATTTACAGCTTCGCCAATGCCTTGTTCAATGGGAAAACTACGTGTACCAAGTGTTTCAAACTTTCTTATATCGGTCCCGTTGGGTTTGTCATTACAAACCAAAGGCCAAATTTTTTCAATTTTTTCTTTTTTAATCCATAACATGCCACTGCCAATGGGGGCAGATAAAAATTTATGTAATGAGGTTCCAAAATAATCACAACCCAAGTCTGGAATTTTATAATCTAACAATCCAAAGCTATGTGCGCCGTCTACAATGGTTTCAATACCATGCTTCTTGGCCATATCTGTAATTTTTTTAACTGGCAAAATTTGTCCAATCCAGTTAATGATATGCGTGATATGAATGATTTTTGTTTTGGGTGTAATGGCATTTTCAAAGCCAGCTACAATTTCTTCATCGTTTTCAATAGGAAATTTGAAACTTATTTGATTGTATACAATACCTTCTCTTTGTGCTCTTTGTCTCCAGGCATTAATCATATTTGGATAATCCTGCTTTGTTCCTATAACCTCGTCCCCTGCTTTTAAATTGAGTCCAAAAATAACGGTATTCAACGCTTCGGTTGCATTTCTATTTACAGCAATTTCTTCAGGATCTGCACCGGCTAATTGTGCTAATTTATATCTTAAGGGTTCACGTCCTTGATCCAAAATACGCCACATATAATATGAGGGGCCTTCATTGGTCATTTTATTAAATCGTTCTACCGCCTCTTGCACAATGCGTGGACTTGGACTAACTCCTCCATTGTTTAAATTAATAAGTGAAGGACTGGTTGTATAGCTTTGTTGAATAATACTCCAATAATCCTCATCCATGGCAAGATCCTTCGCGCTCACATCTTGCTTTAATAAATTAATATGTTCAAACTCGGCAGCATGTGCCTGATTAAATAAGCTGTTTGCCGAGAAGGCACCAGCCATTAAACCTATTTGTTTTACAAAGTTGCGTCTATTTGCCATAGGGTAATTATTAGTATAACTAAGTTAACTATAATCACCTATTTAAAAAAGCCGTTTTTACATTACCACTTAAGGTGCATAGATAAATTTATCACCCTTCCATCCAAGGGGGCCCAAATTTCTGGGAAACTAGGATTCGTAAATGGAGGACTTACAATAGATCCATTTTTATTTTGACGTTCATCAAAAAGGTTTTCACAGTTTAATACAAAACTTGCTTTTCCTATATTATATCTTAACATCACCGCAGCCATCGTATAAGGCTTTGTGGAATTACCATTGTCTAAATATTGTTTTCCTGTATAAGATGCTTCGATGCCTGCACGAAACTCCTTACTAAATTCATAAGCCAATACCGTAGCAAATTTATGTTTTGCAATGAGTGGTAAATTGGGGTTACTTGAATTGTAATTTCTTTTCGCATCGGTATACACATAACCTGCGTATAGTTCCAATGGGCCATGCATAGCTTGCACATAAGATTCCATCCCTTTTGATTCTAGTGCTTTTGCTTCGTTTGCAAAAACATACAATGGGTGCTTAAGCGCTATAAAATTAGCAGTAGTATAAATAGGTGCTAGTTGATAGGTAATCGGATTGTCTATTTGATTATAAAAGAAAGTTTGATTTAGGGTTAATTCCCATTCATCTATTTTAGTTTTATAATTAATATCATAATTCGCACCTACCGATTTTTCGGATTTAATATTTTGTCCAAATCCTAAGATATTAGGAATGTCTCTTTCATCTAATTCTGAACTAAACAAACTTGGTGTTTTGTACCCTTCGCCTCCACCAATGCGCATGGTTACTTTAGGACTTACTTTATACATTAAAGATAAACGCGGTAAGACAAAAGTTCCGTAATCATTGTTTTGATCTATCCTTAAACCAGATTGTAAAGTAAAAGTGTTGTTCATTTTCCAATCGTCTTGAATAAATGCACCCAAGGTGTTAAATGCCGTATTGGGTAAGAAACTGCTATCGGGTGTTTTTTTTGTAAAGGCCTCTCCATTAAAATTCACCCCCATTACTAAGGTGTGCGCATCCATTTTTTTAGAGTAGGCTAATTCACTATACCAACTAGATTGTTTACCACCCATGCCAAAAGTATTGGTGATAATGTCTCTATCCATGATGCTATAATTTGCCTTAGCTGTTAACATGCCCCCATCCTCGTATTTCTTTTCCCAAACCGCATCGGCTGTATTCCTAGTTGTTTTGTTTTGATCAAAGTATTGATGTGTTGAACTTTTTAATCCTTTTAAAACTGACATATCCCCGCCATTTCGATCTTCATAATTAAATGTATAGCCTAACGTTAAAGTGGAGTTGTCTTTTCCATAAATGAAAAAACGAGGATGCACAAAAACGTTTTTTGCGCTAGGTACATCCGAAAAACCATCTCCATCTATGTCCATTTCTTTTTGTTGTGTAGTCCCTGCGTATAATGTATAACCCAATTCTTTATTTCGGCCAGAGAAAAAGGTATTTGCATTGGCTTCGTTTAAATTGGAATAATTGAGCGTTAAACTTTTTTCCGGCTTCCCTAATTTTGGTTTTTTTGAAATAAGATTTAACATACCCGCAATGGCACCTCCACCATATAAAGTGGAGCTTGCTCCTTTTACCAATTCTATTTGTTGTAAGTCCAAAGGGGGTATTTGTAAAATACTAAAACTACCCGCGTATCCTCCAAATAAGGGCATTCCGTCTCTTAAAATTTGTGTATACTTACCTTGTAAACCCTGTATGCGCATGTCTGCATTTCCGGTAGCCGCACTGGTCTGCTGAATTTGTATACCTGCTATATCTCCTAATAAGCTTGCAATGTTTCCAGGCTTAATGCCGTTTTCTTCTTTTACTTCTTCGGAACCCAATACCTCCACTTTTGTGGGAAGATCCTCAATCCTGGAATTGGTTCTAGAGGAGGATACGATAATCACTTCTTCTAACTCACTTTTCTCGGCTTCCATGGACCAATCAAAATTTTGATTCCTTTTCCCAACGATATTTATAGTGGTATCAATTGTACCGTAACCGGTATAGGTAATTATTAAATGTAATTTTCCTTCCGCAATATTGGTCAAACTATATTCACCTGTTTCATTACTTGCAACCCCTTTGTTGGTGCTTGCAATATGAATGGAAACTCCTTGCAATGCTTTGCCATTTTCTTTATCTGATATTTTACCACTTATACTTTGTGCATTAACAAGATGAACGCTTAGACAACAAAACAGTATCCCTATATATTTTAACATGCTGTTCGCTTACTTTTAATTTTTACGAATTATATACAAACTATTTATTAAACTATTTTTTACCCACTACCATTATTTTAAAAGTACCAGGTATCACTGGTGTTCTTTTATTTTCTGGTGCTCCAGCTGCAGGTGTTTCAAATTGTGCAGCAGGTAAATATACTAATCCAGTAGTTTCATCAATAGCAATGGTTCTTGCACTTTTTTGAGTAGCTACTGTTTCAAGCAATGCATAGTTATTAGCGTCTTTTTGTTGTATCACACTTAAAGTGCCTGATCCATTAGAAGTGAAGATTAATTTTTTATTGTTGTCAAACACCAGCCCATCACAACCTTCACCAATAGGAAGGGTAGTAACAATTTGTCCATTTTCAAAATTGACTACTACCATTTTTTTATCTCCCGCAGCAAACAGTCTTTTATTTTTTAAATCAATGGCTAGCCCTGTTGGTTCTTCCACTGGAAGAATACTCCAGTGCCCCAAGACTTTTAAATTAACGGCATCAATTTTTACAATTTCATTTTTGTCCTCTACGTTTACATATACATTTCCTCTTTCATCTGAAACGGCAGTTTCAGGTTTTCCACCTACATCCACGGTTCCAATATTTTTCATAGAAACAGGATCTATAAAACTTAAATTTTTACTACGACCATTACAAGTAATTATTTTTTTAGTGAATGCTTCATACATAATGGCGTCTGGATTTTCGCCTGTTGGAATGGTTGCCGTAATAGCGTTGCTATTTACATTAAAAGCAAATACATTATTTAATCTTCCATTGCTCGTAAAACCTATATTTTGAATTGGGTCAAATGCAATACCATGCACGCCGGTGGTATTTTCAATAATACCTATTGAATCTCCAGTTTGCTTATTTAAAATATTTACTTGTGTTCCATGTGATACGTATAAATTATTTTTATAAACGGTTATGTAATCCCAACCTCCACTACTTTTAATGGGAAAACTTTGTTTAACTGCAAAACTACTTTGTTGTGCCAAAATAAAAAGGGGGCTTGCTATTAAAAGCAATAAAATTATTTTTTTCATGTATTTAATTATGTTTCGAATATAAGACAAATTGGAGAAGGTATAGTTTATTTACACCAGTGGTTAAATTGCTCTAATTATATAAAGAAGCTGTGTTAAATTAATGTTACCAAACCCCAAAGTCCCAATAAATAAACAATCACCACCACCAAGGAATCAATACCCATTCTTAAAATTTGTTTTTTGGAATGTATGACCATGCCAATCATATAAATACCGGTAAGTATAATACCCAAAACTGTTAAATAAATATCAGATGCTTTTAGATTAGGTAAGATAGCGTCACCGCCAATGAGTGATGCCATTAAAAAAAGTACAGGTAAAAAGGCATTACCGCCAAATATATCACTCACAGCCATATTGTAATCTCTAATTTTAGCAGAAGCAATACCAGTAGATATTTCAGGCAAGGCAGTACATAATGCTAAAATAGTACCTCCAAATAATATACCACTCATACCCCATCGTATAGCTAACTGCTCTCCAGAAACTTCTAATGCCCAACCTGCAAATAGCGTTATAATTGCTCCAATGGATAAAACTAAAATAGCGGCACTTATAGAACCATTAAATTTTGATTTGGGAAAGCGTAAAATTTCGTTTTTTGTTTTTTGACTTAGTATTATTTTTTTCTTTTGGGTCATGTAAGTTGTAGTCAAATAAATGGTACCCAACCATATCAATGCAATCAACCACTCAAAAGGTGTGCTTCTTGCAAAAATGATTGTTGCAGGAAATTGGCTTGCTATTAATACGATACTTAAAATAAAAATAACAGCTAGTCCTTCTACAATTAATATTTTAGCATGTCCTTTTTGAGTAAGCGGTGCAGATCGCCCTACGCCAAAAACATCAATCAAAGCCAAAACAACTGTTTGAATGGCTATGCCCCCAAGTAAATTACTAATAGCTATATCATAATCGCGATGATAAGCAGCTACTGCAGTAATCGCAATTTCGGGCAGATTGGTCACAATAGATAAAAAAACCATTCCTCCAAAAGCTTCCCCTAAATTATAATGTGTAGTAATTGCATCTATTGCCTTTGTTAGTTTAATGCCACTTAACCAAATTGCAATAGTAGAGAATAAAAAAACAGTAATTAATAAATGATTTGGTACGCTTTGAAAATTCATTGCATTATAACTAGTTATATCACCAACAGGAGATAAACGAAGTTACGGCATCTATTTGGAAGCTGATTTTATTCATTTTGTACTTTTAGGTCCTTTAATCACATTTATGTTATATGTAGTATATTGATAATCAATAAATATATACATTTTTAACCTATTTAATATTAAAGTCTATTAAAATAGTAGACAATATTAAAAATCCTCGCTATATTTGTCCTATCAATTCAAATACTACATCAATTATGTGTTTATTTAAAAAGATGTAACCATAAAAATTTTGTCATGTGGCCGAGTGGAGAGGCAAGGGTCAGCAAAACCCTTAACGATGGTTCGAACCCATCTGTGACAGCTGGAACATACATAGGCAAGCAATCGTTCATTCGGGCGGTATTTCTATACTGCCCTTTTTTATGTTTTTGATTAAACTGATTAAAATCATAGGAGCATTTAGCTTATAAATAAGTTAAAAACGATACTAACGGATGTTTAAACATTATTATTAACCGATATTTGAGCTACCTATTTAATATCAATCTTTTAAATCATGAAATTCATTGTAGGAATTTTATTTTTATTAACCAGTTCATTTGCAAATCCATCTCTTAACTGGGGGCATAATTTAAGGGATGCATTGCAATCCGCTCAAAAAGAACATAAGTATATTTTATTAAACTTTTCAGGATCTGATTGGTGTGGGCCTTGTATCAAATTGCATCAGGAAGTTTTTGTCATGGAAGACTTTGTAAAAGTAGCCAATGAAAAATTAGTTTTAATTAATGCAGATTTTCCCAGGGCTAAAAAAAATCAATTATCTGCAGCACAACAAAAATTAAATGATGAAGTGGCAGACAAATATAATACCAGAGGCATTTTTCCATTAACCGTTTTATTAGATCAAAACGGGAATGTGGTAAAAAGTTGGGAAGGTTTTCCAGCTTCACCTAATAATTTTATTTTGGATATCCAACAAACAATCCAAGATCATCAATAAGCATGCCTTCACTTTCATTATATAAACAATCGATGAAATTAATGGGTAACCATTTTGAAATCACCGTGGTTGGTGATAGTGAAAGTTGGGCCAATGAAAAAATTGCATTAGCGGTTAATGAAATTAAACGCATTGAAAAATTACTTACTACTTTTTCCGAAGACAGCGATACCAATTTAATTAACAATAATGCTGGTATAATACCTGTTCGCGTTTCAGAAGAAATTATTTTATTAATTGAAAGAGCTTTGCGGATTTCTTCGATAACGCAAGGTGCATTTGATATTAGTTATGGATCGGTAGATAAATCCTTATGGAATTTTGATACCACCATGTCAACGCTTCCCAATGTAGAACAAGCCAAAGAAAGCGTTAAACTCATTAACTATAAAAATATTCTTATTGATAAAATAGCTGGTACTGTTTTTTTGAAAGAAAAAGGAATGCGGATTGGATTTGGAGGAATAGGTAAAGGATATGCAGCTGAAAAAGCAAAAGCCTTATTGCAATCTGAGGGAGTGGGGAGTGGAGTGGTGAATGCGTCAGGCGATTTAACTACCTGGGGTTCGATGCCCAACGGAGATAAGTGGACGATTGGTATTGTACACCCGGAAATGGCGAATAGTGTTTTCTCTTATATGAACGTAAGTGATTTATCGGTGGCCACTTCGGGTAATTATGAAAAATATGTAATCATTGATGGAAAAAAATATTCACACACTATTAATCCAAAAACAGGTTTACCTGTCACAGGTATTAAAAGTGTAACCATCGTATCCACCAATGCCGAAGTTGCAGATGCGATGGCAACACCAGTAATGATAATGGGCATTGAAGCGGGGATGTATATGATTAATCAAATTAAAGACATTGAAGCTATTATCATTGACGAGCACAACACACTATATGCTTCTAAAAATATTAAGTTGACAAAATAATAATTTCATTATGAAAAACAAAACACCATTCTTATTAATGATGATACTTGTTATAGCAAGTTCATGCGAGACGGTAAAAGAGTATCAAAAAAATAGGCTCAACGATGCAGAGATGGCATTATCGTCAAGAAAAGTAGAAAAAAATGAACAAAATTTTCAGTCTTATAAGGAAGGTGCATCTGGAGCGAATGGTGGCAAAACGGGTGGCGGCTGTGGCTGTAATTAATTAAAATATTTTTAGAAAATTGAATGAAAAAATTATCCCTTACTTTAATAGGACTGTATTTATTGTTTTTACATGGGTTTTCTCAGGTATCCAAACAGTATGAAAATATATTTCAATCTAAGCCATTGAAGCTCGAAGAAATTAATTTGGTTACTAGTTATTATACGCAAAACGGAACCCACTCGGCAGTTACTGGAGGCGGTACGGCTATATTAGGAATTGGAGCAAACGCAATTAAATTACCTGGTTCTGAGCAGTTGAATGATTTTGCCAATATGCTAGAATTAAAATTAGTGGGTTATGGTGAAACAGGAAATAAACATACCATTATTGCAGGCTTAGGCATTGATCACCATACAGCGGCTTCTCAAAAATATATTTCCCCAACAGGAGCTTCTAAGCCCGAAGGTACAAGAGTGTATCCTTCATTAAATTGGACTGTTGAAAATGAAGAAAAAGGAACCGAAGTGGGTATAGGTACTTATTATTCACATGAGTACAACTACACTTCTTTTGCACTCGATGGTCATGTAGGTTTTAAAAATAAAACGGGTGGAGAATTTAGTGCCAAAGTTTCCGCCTATTTTGATCAGGTGTCTATGATTTATCCAACAGATGACTCTACAAAATATAAGACGGGTACTAATTCTATTGCCAATCCTTATGATGAGTTTATCATAAAAACCAATGCAAGCAGAAGTTCTGGTGGTGGCGTGTATTATGGGGGAGAAAAAGAATCATCTAGCATTCCAACAGCAGCAAGAAATACTTTTACCGCTTCTTTTTCTTACGCTCAGGTTATTAATAAAAGTGTACAACTTGCCATTTTATTTGATGCGGTAAAACAGGATGGTTATTTGGGTTTACCCTTTCATAGAGTTATTTTTAATAATCATTTAGAGCGGATTGAAAAACTACCTTCCTCAAGAACTAAAATTCCATTGGGATTAAGATTAAATTATTTTATTGGGGATGATATTATTGTAAGGTCTTATTATAGATATTATGCGGACGATTGGGGGCTTACCTCGCACACTGCAAGTATCGAAGTGCCTTATAAAATTACGCCTTTCTTTTCCGTATCCCCATTTTATAGATACTATACACAAACAGCAAGTAAATACTTTGCACCCTTGTATGAACACAAAGTAGACGCGATAGGAAATCCAAAAGAAACCTATTTTACTAGTAACTATGCAGCTTCCGCTTTTAGTAGTAACTATGTTGGATTGGGCATGCGTTCGGCTCCTCCAGGAGGGTTTAAAGATACTTATTTAGCATCCCTTGAACTTCGCTTTGGACATTATGTTCAAACTACCGATTTAAATTCAAATGTTATTTCACTGCATTTTACTTTTAAATAAGCAATAAATACTTTTTGGCTATTTTTTATTTTTTCAGGTCGCCTTATTCAAAAAGGTGACCTGTTTTATTTTAAATTAGTTCGTACATTTAAGACAATTTTATGAATTGATTAATATGGATAGGATTAGATGGGGAATTATTGGTTGTGGAAATGTAACCGAGGTGAAAAGTGGACCTGCTTTTAATAAAGTACCTCATTCCACCTTAATGGCGGCAATGCGCAGAGACGAAGGTTTGTTAAAAGATTATGCAATGCGTCATAAGGTGCCCTATACTTTTAGCAATGCATCGGAATTAATACATCATCCTGAAATTGATGCTATATACATTGCAACACCCCCCGAAGTACATGAAGCCTATGCGATTGAAGCCTTAAAGGCCAATAAATTTGTCTACGTTGAAAAGCCTATGGCTACGACTGTTGCTGCTTGTGAACAAATGCAAAAAGTGGCAACTGAATTAAACGGCAAATTGGTAGTTGCCCATTATAGAAGAGCACTACCCCTTTTTTTAAAAGTAAAAGAGCTCTTGGAGCAGCATGCTATTGGAAAAGTAACAGAGGTTAAAATTGTTATGTATAAAAAAGCAGACGCTAAAAGTGCGTATGAAAATAATTGGAGGGTAAATAAAGCGAAAGCGGGTGGAGGGTTCTTTTATGATTTAGCACCTCATCAATTAGACCTAGTATTTTATTTTTTTGGCAAGGCCCTCCATTATCAGGGACAAGCTAGCAATAAAGCCGGATTGTATTTAGTGGAAGATACAGTGCAGGGAACCATGCAACTCGAAAATGAAATTCAATTTACAGGTGATTGGTGTTTTGCAATTGACCAACATGAACCTGAAAAGGATTTATTTATTATAAAAGGATCGGAAGGAAGCATACAATTTTCTGTATTTGGTCACACCATTCATTTAGAAAAAGGCAATCAAAAAGAAACCATACAATTTGATCCTCCCCTACATGTTCAACAAAACCTAATAGAAAAAGTAGTAACTTTCTTTTTAGGAAAAAGAGAAAATCCTTGTTCTGCAGAGGATGCTTTACAATCTATGCGGGTAATGGAAGCATTTGTTTATGGTCATAAAAAATAATTTGAATGAAAAAGGTTTTTGTTACAGGGTGTTTTGATTTATTACATAGTGGACATATAGCTTTTTTAGAACAAGCCGCCTCATACGGGGACTTATATGTTTGTATTGGATCAGATAAAACGGTATATGAGCTTAAGGGAAGATATCCCATTATTACGCAGGATGAAAGAAGATACATGATTCAAGCCTTAAGATGTGTAAAAGAATGTAGAATTAATAAAGGTTCTGGTATTATTGATTTTGAACAAGAAATAGAAATAATACAACCGCATATATTTGTCGTCAATGAGGATGGTAATACACCTGCTAAAGCAGCTTTGTGTAAAGCAAGAAATATAACCTATCAAGTACTAGAGCGGATACCCTCTGCTGGTTTACCAGTTCGCTCTACTACAAGTTTGCGTACCAATACAATTATTCCTTTTAGAATTGATCTTGCCGGCGGATGGTTGGACCAACCTTATGTAAATGAAGTTTATCCTGGACCCGTATTAACCATTTCTATTGAACCTACTGTAGAGTTTAATAATAGAAGTGGAATGTCTAGTAGCACACGTAATAAAGCCATTGAATTATGGAAGGCCCAATTACCCGAAGGAGATAATATACAAATAGCTAAAATTTTGTTTAGGTATGAAAATCCGCCAGGTACAAAAAATGTTGCTGGTTCGCAGGATGCATTAGGTATTGTGTTGCCCAGCTTAAATAAATTGCATTATGATAAATCCTATTGGCCCCATAAAATTGAATCGGTAGATTCGGAAGAAGTTTTAGCATGGCTGGAGCAGCATTTACATTTAATTCCACTAGACCCCCGAAATAGTGAATATGATGTATTAAGCAATACACAAATTACCCAAGCGGGGGCTAAGGAGTTGGCTGATGCTGCAGAAGCTTGCTGGGAAAGCATTTTGAAAAAAGATAAAATTGCTTTTGGAAAATCTTTTTTAGCTTCCTTTAATGCACAAATTCAAATGTTCCCTAATATGGTGAACGAAAATTTATTAACAACTATTAATGAATTAAGTAAAGGCGCATTGGGCCATAAATTGTCTGGCGCAGGTGGTGGAGGTTATTTAATATTGGTCAATGACAAACCTATTGCCAATTCAATTCAAATAAAAATTCGAAGAAAAAATTTATTATAATGCGATATTGCTTAGCGCTTGATTTAAAAGACGATCCACAATTGATTGCAGCATATGAAGAGTATCATCAGTCTGTATGGCCCGAAATTATTGATTCCATAAAATCATCTGGCATTATTGCCTTAGAAATTTATCGAGTTGCTAATAGATTATTTATGATTATGGAAACCAATGCCCATTTTAGTTTTGAGCAAAAAGCAATGCAAGATGCCAAAAATGAAATTGTGCAACAGTGGGAAAAAACCATGTGGGAATATCAACAAGCCTTACCTATTGCGAAGCCTGGTGAAAAATGGATGTTGATGGAAAAAATATTTACGCTTTAATTTGAAATAGTTTATTTAGCAAAAAACTGCTCAAATAAAATGAATAAGGACATGACTAATACAAACCATCCAAAACCTTTTTTGAGTTTTGTTCCATCCATAGTTTTGTTCAAATAGTTTCCGGTAATTATACCTAAAGTTGCAAGTACAACTAATATAGATAAGAATTTCCAGTCTACAGATACATGTAATAAATCACCACCAAAGCCCACCAAAGATTTAATTGTAATAATAAATAAAGAGGAGGCAATTGCTTTTTTCATAGGCAACTTGCCCAATAATACCAATGCCGGTATAATTAAGAATCCACCTCCTGCACCCACAATACCTGTTACAAGACCTTCCATTAAACCAAAAATGGCTAGCCTAAAGCCATATTCTGCTTTTTGACCCTCCACTTCTTTTTTATTTTTACCAAGTATCATAGATAAAGCAGAAGCCATCATTAAAGTGGCAAAGAACAACATAATAAAGCTGCTTTTACTAATAAGGGTGTGAGGCAAAATAGAAAATTGTGCCGGGATGGCATGTAGGATAAATTTCCTGGAAATAAATACACCCATTATGGAAGGTGCCCCAAAAATCAATATTATTTTTAAGTCTAGTAATTTCTGTCTTAAGCGAGAAATCACACCCGCAATACTGCTCACCCCAACAATGCAAAGAGAATAGGTGGTTGCTAATAAAGGATCAATATGAAATAGGTATACTAAAACCGGAACTGTTAGAATAGAACCCCCGCTACCAATTAAGCCTAGTGAAATACCAATTAAAACGGAAGTCAAATATCCAATCCATTCCATGCTGTTATATTTTATACAAATAACTCGTTAATGAAGTACAATTTATGTACTATTTGTCACTTAATTATTAATTTTGTGTGAAAGTGATTTTTGTCACTATAAAACTTAATTTTAATATAGAAATTGTGGATTCGTTTTAATACTTACTATATGAAAATTGAACAAATATATACAGGTTGTTTGGCACAAGGTGCTTATTATATTATGAGTGAAGGAGAGGTAGCCATTATTGATCCATTAAGAGAAGTAGACGCTTATATTCAAAGAGCATTGGTAGATAAAGCCAAAATAAAATATGTTTTAGAAACTCATTTTCATGCCGATTTTGTTTCCGGTCATTTAGATCTTGCTAAAAAAACGGGTGCAAAAATTGTATATGGTCCAACAGCTGAACCTGCTTTTGATTTTTATGCCGCAAAAGACGGCGAGGTATTGAGTGTGGGAAAAATAAAAATTAAAGTTTTGCATACACCTGGTCATACCATGGAGAGTACTTGTTATTTATTAATGGATGAAACAGGAAAAGAAGTGGCTTTATTTAGCGGGGACACTTTATTTATAGGGGATGTGGGAAGACCCGATTTAGCACAAAAAGTAAAAGCAAATTTAACACAGGAAATTTTAGCAGGCTATTTATATGATTCTTTACGTACTAAAATAATGCCTTTGTCGGATGACATTATCATTTATCCTGCACATGGAGCGGGGAGTGCATGTGGTAAAAAAATGAGCAAGGAAACACAGGATACATTGGGAAGCCAAAAAGCATCTAATTATGCATTAGCTGCAGATATGACCAAGCCTGAATTTATAGAAGCAGTATTAGATGGACTAGTAGCTCCTCCTGGTTATTTTCCATTAAATGTGATGATGAATATTCAGGGTTATGATAGCATTGACGAAGTGTTAGAAAGAGGACAGCATGCTTTTACACCCGAAGCATTCGAAGCTGCTGCAAATGAAACAAGCGCTTTAATTTTAGATACTAGAGATGCACAAACATTTGCGCAAGGCTTTATTCCAAACTCTATTAATATTGGTATTGATGGAAGCTTTGCGCCTTGGGTAGGCGCTATGATCCCAGATATTAAACAAGAAATATTATTAGTAACCGAACCTGGTCGTGAAGCCGAAGTAATTACAAGATTGGCAAGAGTAGGTTATGATTATACCATTGGATTTTTACAAGGCGGCTTTGATGCTTGGAAAAGTGCAGGCAAGGAAGTAGAAAAAATCAAATCCATATCGGCATTGGAGTTATCGGCACAAAAAGAAAAAGACGCAAGTACTTTGATATTAGATGTACGCAAAGCTTCTGAGTTTAAAAGTGAACATATTAAAGGTGCTGTAAACGCCCCATTAGATTTTATCAATGACAGCATGGCGATGATTGATAAAGACCAAACTTATTTTGTACACTGTGCTGGTGGTTATCGATCCATGATTTTTATCTCCATTTTAAAAGCCCGTGGATTTGATCATTTAATTGATGTGAAAGGTGGTTTCAAAGAGCTAAAAGACTCGGGCAAGTTTAAGACAACCGAATATAAAGTGCCAACAACCTTGCTTTTTTAATTAAGTTTCGTTTTTAATTCCAACTTATTGCAAAGCCTCCATAATTATGGGGGCTTTTTTGTAAATAATGTTTAATTTAAGGATGTAAAATCATTAACAATGAAACATAAATTACTTTTCGCATGGGGCTGCTTAATTATTTTTGGTATCCAAAATAGTATAGCACAATCAGCCAAAACCGAATATGTAAAAGGCATCAAAGAAATAGTAAAAGTAATTAGAGACAAATGGGGTGTAAATCATATTTATGCAAAAAATGAAACTGATTTGTTTTTTACGCAGGGATATTGTGCAGCAAAGGATAGGTTGTTTCAATTTGAAGTTTGGCGCCGACAAGCCACTGGTACCTCGGCTGAAATATTTGGTGTAAGAGAATTCAAAAGAGATGTAGGCACTAGGTTATTTAAATTTAGAGGAGACCTGCAAAAAGAATTAAATCATTATCACCCGCGTGGTCAAGCCATTATTGAAGCATATGTAAAAGGCGTGAATACCTATATAGATGAAGTAAATGAGGACTCAACCTTATTGCCTATTGAGTTTAAATTATTAAACATAAAGCCTCAAAAGTGGACAGTTACCGATGTTATTTCCAGACATCAGGGATTACTTGGCAATAGTACCCAGGAATTAAATATTGCTAGGGCTGTTGCAAAAGTAGGTGTTGAAAAAGTAAAAGATATTATGTGGTTTCATCCACAAGACCCCAACATAAAATTGGATAGTGTGATAGATGCAAGTTTATTGACTGATAATATTTTGGAATTATACAATGCATACAGAAACGAATTAGAATTTACGAAAAATGATATCTCAGAAATAGATGATGATGATGTGATGTTATTACAAAACAATAAATTAAAAAAAGTAGAACCCTATTTGACCGATCAGGAAACCGAAGGAAGTAACAATTGGATTGTAAGTGGTAAAAAGTCGGTAAGTGGATTTCCAATGCTTGCAAATGATCCGCATCGAAAAATAGCACTTCCGTCATTACGTTATATAGTTCATTTAAATGCACCAGGATGGAACGTCATTGGTGGAGGAGAGCCAACTATACCAGGTGTTTCTATTGGGCATAATGATTACGGCGCATGGGGCTTAACCATAT
Organism: Bacteroidota bacterium; assembly: GCA_947453145.1. GTDB lineage: Bacteria > Bacteroidota > Bacteroidia > Chitinophagales > Chitinophagaceae > Sediminibacterium. The sequence goes on along the minus strand of CANGFA010000001.1, from coordinate 82,572 downwards.
ATGAAACAGATGGAGAAGATATTTATGTGTATGATTTGAATCCCAATGATTATAATCAATATTGGTATAATGGGGCTTGGAAACAAATGGAAAGCATTAAAGAATCCTTTCCTATAAAAAATGGATCTCCAGAGTTTGTTAATTTACTTTATACAGTTCATGGACCAGTCATGTTTGTTGATAGAATACATCATAAAGCTTATGCCATGAAATGTGCGTGGATGGAACCAGGCGGCTCGCCTTATTTAGCTTCCTTAAGAATTGATCAGGCAACTGATTGGGAAAGCTTTAGAGATGCATGTAGCTATAGTAATATTCCAGGTGAGAATATGATATGGGCCGACAAGAAAGGCAATATAGGGTGGCAGGCAGTTGGCATAGTGCCTATTCGTAAAAATTTTAGTGGTTATGTGCCTGTACCGGGTGATGGAAGATATGAGTGGCAGGGTTATTTGCCTATAAAAGAAAGACCACACTTATATAATCCTGCAAAAGGATTTTTTGCCACCGCAAATAATAATGTAACTCCTAATAATTATAATCACTGGGATGCGGTTGGTTATACTTGGGCAGATGCTTTTAGAGCAGATCGCATTAATTCGGTTTTAGCATCCAAAGAAAAATTTTCATTACAAGATATGGCGGCCTTGCAAACCGATTATTTCTCAATTCCCGCAAGTAAAATTGTCCCCTTGCTAAAAAATGTACAATTAGCTTCTCCCCAAATGAAAATGATGCTTGATAATTATTTATTAAAATGGGATTTCACTTTAAATAAGGAAAGCGTTGCTGCCGGATTTTATGTGATGTTGGAAAAAGAAATAATGAATGAGGCGAATAAATTATTTATCCCTGAAAGTATAACAGGACTAATTACCATGCAACTTGGCAAAGTAATTGAAAGATTAGAAAATCCCGAAAAATACTTTGTACCATCTACGCATACCAATAGAGATCTATTTTTGATAAAATGTTTTGAACAAGCATTTAACAAAATGGCTGCTAAATTTGAGACCGATAAAAAAAATCCAATCGATTTTTCAAAATGGCAATATGGGCAAGCTAATTATAAACATATTAGTTTTGAACATCCGCTTGCTCGTTTGGTAGATACTGCTAAAAGAAAAAAATTAAATTTAGGACCATTACCAAGAGGTGGAAATGGCTACACCGTTGGTTCCACGGGCAGTGCCGAAAACCAGTCGAGTGGTGCAAGTTTTAGAATTTTAATGGATACTAAAAATTGGGATAGCACTTTAATGATAAATACACCAGGTCAGTCTGGTGATTATAAAAGTCCGTTTTATAGTAACCTATTTCCTATATGGGCAAATGATGATTATTTCCCCGCTTATTTTTCTAAATCCTTAATTGAAAAAAATAGTGATAATATTATTTATTTAAGTCCATTAGCTAAAACACTGAAAACGAAAAAATAGTATTTACCAAATAAATATTTTATTTTTCAAAATTAATCGTGTACTCCGAAACGTAGTAAGAGGTATCTTTTGTTTGAACTTTGTAAAACAAACGCGCCTCTTTGCCCATAGATAAACAGGTGTATTTATTTTTAATCGCCTCTTTGTCGCCAACAGGTTGTAGGGAGGGATACCAGATAATGTTACCGGGTTTACTTAAAAGTAAGGAAGGACTACTCCAGCTTTGTGCTGTTTTTTCGTCAAGTACTTTATTTTTATTAAAAGAAATATAGATACTACTGCCTTTCCAGGAAGCACCTTCTGATTTTGCCATGAGCATCACCCAAGATTGTAAATAATTGTTCCAACTTATAGAGGGCCCCCAATAAAATTTACTATTCACATTGGAAGCAGGGCCCCCGCCTTCATTGATGGGTATTTGTAAATTTACAATGGGTTTTCCAATACCATCTCCTGGCGTAGTAAAGGATTTACCATCCCATCTAAATGCTTTGCCAGCTGGGTTTTCAAGATCGCTTAATGCAATACGAGCAATACTTACGCATTGACCTTGATATTCTTTATTACCATTATAATTTAAGGAGTCATACCTACCCGGGTAGCCATATTCGCCATAAAAAATATACAAATAATTGCCACTAGCAATGGCGGAAGGATCTCCTACACCGCCCGCAAATGTAACTGCGTTATTGTAAGGTTTTAAAATCATTCTAGGCTGATCGTCTTCTAATATAATGCCTTTGTTTACCCAAGACAATCCACCATCCAAGGATTTCATGATACCAATTCTGCAAACAGCGGCCGGCGTTTTTTCGCCTGTTAAACCCTGCGGCCAATTGTTATTAATATATCCTTTTTTGTTATTTGCTCTAAATGGATAGGTTTCTGGATAGTTTTCATTGTGATACAAAGCAAATAGCGTTTTGCCTGATTTGTCTTTTGCGTCTTGATAGATGGTTTCAAACCAAACGGCGCCATGTAAACCTTCTTCATTTGGTTTTACATTCTTTGGCATAACAGGTTCAAAAAATTCAGTATGCTTTTTCCCAAATACAATATCTGGAATCAGTGCATCGGCATATTTTAAATCATTTGCATTTCCCCATAATGGGTCCTCGCCATATTTTCCAGGGAAAATTCTAAAGCGGTCACCTACCCACGCTTCGGCCATATTGCAGTCTACAAATGAATTAAAATAAATTGGCTTAGCAGCAACTAATTTAAAGTTTACTTTTTCTTTAATTGGATCATGATTAAAAGCAAGCATACCAATTAAAAGTGTAGCTAGGAAAAATTCCTTTTTCATAATATATTTTTGCTTCGGTAATTTAATAAATACTTGCCGAATAATTTGATTAAATTAGTGGTCAACATTAACTAATTATCTTTAATTCTAGATTATGAAATATATATATTCTTTTTTTGTACTCTTATTTTCTTTTACAATTCAAGCACAAAGCCCAGCTAATTTTTCGCCCGCTTCTTTTAATGATCCTACTAGGCTTGAACGCATTAAAAAAGCAATTCCAGTGATTGAAAAAATGTACAAAGATTTTTCCATTGCGAATCATTTTCCTGGATACGCATATGGAATTGTGGTAGATGGTCAATTGCTTTACAAAGGAGCACAGGGATATGCTAATTTAGATGAAAAAATTCCAGCAACAACCAGTTCTATGTTTCGCATTGCGTCCATGTCCAAAAGTTTTACTTCATTGGCCATTTTACATTTACGTGATGCTGGAAAATTAAAATTAGATGATCCTGTGGAAATGTATATTCCAGAACTTAAAGGGCAAGGGCTTACCAACGACGCACCTGTAATTACGATCCGTCATTTAATGAGCCATAGCGCTGGTTTCCCGGAGGATAATCCTTGGGGGGATAGACAACTCGCCGACTCAGAAAAAGATTTGAAGGACTTAATTAATGGCAAGCTTTCATTTTCAAATGTAGCCGGTGTAGAATATGAATATAGCAATTTGGGGTTCGCCATGTTAGGTTATATTATTCACAAAGTAGCTGGATTAAGTTATGATGAATACATTCAAAAAAATATTTTGAACCCATTGGGAATGAACGAAACCACCTATGAATATACGGTTATCCCAAAAGAGAAATTTGCTTTTGGGTATAGATATATAAATGACAAGTGGCGCAAAGAACAACCCTTAAAAGATGGTATTTATGGCGCGATGGGCGGTATGATCACTTCTATTGATATGTTTGGAAAATATGTAGCTATGCATGAATCGGCTTGGCCAGAAAGAAATGACACAGAAACATTACCAGTAAAAAGGAGCTCCATTAGAGAAATGCACCAGCCTGCTCGATTTATTTCTTTAAATCCTAGTTATACATTCCCAAGCGGTAAAAAATTAGCAACCACGGGTAGCTATACCTATGGATTAAGATGGACCATAGACGCTGAGCACAAAAAAAACATTGGTCATAGTGGAGGCCTGCCTGGATTTGGTAGCAACTGGCAATTTTTGCCCGACTATGGAGTAGGTGTCATTTTATTTGCCAATGTGACCTATGCGCCTACTACTTTAATAAATACAGCAGTAATGGATACACTGGTTCAATTAGCCATGCTTAAACCTAGACAAGTAAGTGTATCACCCATTTTAGCAAAGCGACAACAAGAACTCATAAAAATAATTCCTACTTGGGATAATACAGGATCTATTTTTGCAGAAAACTTTTTTGACGATTATCCAATTGATATGTTAAAAGACGGATCGGTTAATTTATTTAAAGAAGTAGGACCCATTGTAAACGTAAATAATATGATTGCCGAAAATCAACTAAGAGGTTATTGTATTATTGATTGCAAGAATGGGAAATTAAAACTTTCATTTACTTTATCTCCCGAAAATCCAGCACTCATTCAAGAGTATCACTTAATTAAACAGTAATTCTATAATCTTTTTTAAGTGAATCTAAATTGGAAAGGAATATTTTTATGGAGTAATTGGTTTTATGGATTTTGTGCTGTTATGTTGTCCGTAGAGTCCTCTTTGCTATTGCTAAACCGCATGCCTAACCCCTACCTGTTATTACTTATATACCTTGGTGCCATTGTGTATTATACATATGCCTATTTGGTAGAGTGTAAATTAGGCGAACACAATGAACGTGTTAGTTGGTATCTGGAGAAACAAAAGTATTTGCAAATAAGACAATTAGTTTATACATGCATATGCCTTTATATAGGTTTTTTAAAATTGGATGCATTCAATAATTTTTTACACGCTAGTCTTTTTGTAAAAATTATTTTGCTCATTTCTTTTTTGTTATCCGCTGCTTATTATTTGCCTACTATTCATTTTATTTCATTTCAAAATTCAAGAAATAAAGGGGTCTTAAAAAGTATATCTATTGCATGGGTTTGGACCTTCACTTGTTGCTTTATTCCTATTTGGCTAGGCTCAAATAATCCAACTGTATTATTAACTAAAGCTGTAAACTTCTACTTTTTACAATTCTTTATATACGTGCTTATTTTGGCCATTTTATTTGATATTAAAGACATGCCAAAAGATCAAAAGGAGGCAGTTTATACCATTGCCGTTCGGTTGGGTGCCCACAAAACAGTCAAACAAATTATAGTACCCCTATTAATACTATATTATATAATTGTTATGTATTGGGTAGCAGTAATCGGAATTTCGGCCTATTATCTTGCCTTGCAAGGCATACTTATTGTATTAAGCTATTTAATTGCGCATTGGGTACTAAAACAAAAAGCCATTTATGTAAACATTTTGCTCATTGATGGGTTATTAGTTATAAAGGCAGCTCTTGGTATTGCCTTTGTATATATTAATGGAGTACGTTTACCTATCATATAAATATGGGTTTGCTTACACTATTATTTTATAAATTTGCACTTTCTCAATAATCAAATTATAATTTTAACTAATAAAGATGGAGCAGCAACAAAAGCAAACAAAAGGAACAATTAGAAAAGTAGTCATCGGTGTTTTATTGGTGATTGCAATCTATTTTGGGGTCAAAAAAATATATTTCAATTTAACACACGAAACTACCGATAATGCACAAATTGAAACCAATATTGTCCCTGTATTAACCCGTATTTCGGGCTATGTTAAAACTATTTCTATAAAAGATTATGATTCAGTAAAGCAGGATCAGTTGGTGGTGGAGCTGGATGATGCCGAAATGCAAGCAACGCTAGCGGAACAAAAAGCCGATTTATTACAATCTACTGCGGACCTTGCAAATGCAAAAGCACAATTAGATAACGCGATTCTTGCTTTGAAAAATAACAAAGGCGCCATTGATTTAAAAACAATACGTCAAAACAAAGCAGCTAGTGATTTACAAAGAGATCAAAATTTATACAAGGAGCAAGCCATCACAAAAAAACAATTAGACGAAACTGAATATCAGGTTGCATCTGCAAATCAAGAAGTGACAAATGCACAAACTGAATTGGCTACTGCCAATAACAAAATTGCTGTTTTAAAGGAAAATGTGAACCGAGCAAGTGCATTCATTCAAATGAAAGAAGCAAAAATTAAAGAAACTGAATTAAAACTAGCATACACAAAAATTACCACGCCCATCACTGGAAAAATTGGAAAGAAAAATATTAGTATAGGACAATTTGTTCAAGCAGGTACACCTATTTTTTCTATCGTAAATGATAGCAGCTACTGGATTGTAGCCAATTTCAAAGAAAGTCAATTAGAATCTTTAACTGAAGGAAAAAAAGTAAAATTACGTGTAGACGCTTACCCAGATTTAGCGGTTACGGGAACCATTGCGAGTTTAAGTGACGCAACAGGCGCTAAATTTTCTTTACTTCCTCCGGATAACTCAAGTGGTAACTTTATTAAAGTAACACAAAGAATTCCTGTAAAAATCTCAATTGACAATCAAGCTGCACTTAAAAATAAATTAAGAGCAGGTATGAGTGTATTTATCACCGTTGACAAATAATTTAATGGCAACACCTAAGGGTATCGCAAAAGCAATTATTGTAATTACAACCGTATCAGCTGCCATTATGGAGTTGATTGATACTTCTATTGTAAACGTAGCGCTAACAGATATTTCTGGAAGCTTGGGCGTAAGCATTGAAGACATTAGTTGGGTCATTACATCTTATGCTATTGCCAATGTGATTATTATTCCGTTAACTGGTTTTTTAGCTGAATATTTTGGCCGAAAAAATTATTATATCGTCTCCATGATCATCTTTACGGTCGCCTCCTATTTATGTGGGCAATCGGATAGTTTAGTGGAACTTATTATGTGGAGGTTTGTACAAGGTGTTGGCGGTGGTGCTTTACTGTCCACTTCTCAAGCTATTTTATTTGATGCTTTTGAGCCCAAGGAAAGACCCATGGCGGCTGGATTATTTGGAATGGGTATTGTGCTAGGACCCACATTGGGCCCCACTTTAGGCGGCTGGATTATCGAGCACAACAGCTGGCCTTTAATTTTCATGATTAATATTCCTATTGGTATTATTGCTACTTTTTTGGCCTATACCTTTATTGATAAAAAAGAAGGAGAGGGTAAAACTAAAAAAGACATTAAGATTGACTACACAGGTATTATGTTACTTGCGGTGGGGATTGGATGTTTACAATATGTTTTGGAAAGAGGAGAGTCCGAAGAATGGTTTAGTAGTGAAACCATTCGTTATTGTACCATGATTGCAGTGGTTGGTTTGGGCATGTTTATTTGGTATGAATTAAGCATCAAACAACCCGCAGTAAATTTAAGGGTATTAGGTAATCGAAATTTAGCATTTACGACCATATTTACTTTTGTTGCAGGCTTTGGATTGTTTACTTCGGTTTTTGTGTATCCAGTACTTGCGCAACGTGTAATGGGCTTTACTGCTTTTGAGACGGGTATTTCCTTATTACCACCTACGTTAGCAGGTGTCATCATGATGCCTATTATTGGTAAACTCATGAGTAAAGGTGTATCCCCAATTCCATTTGTTATAGTAGGGTTTACTCTATTTTCAATTTATGCATTTTATAGTGCATCCATGCCTCCGGATGCAGGTAAATGGGATTTCTTTTGGCCATTGTTAATTAGGGCATTTGGAATTTCAATGAGTCAACTTCCATTAATTAACCAAGCGGTGGTTGGATTAGAATCCAAAGATTATGCATCGGGTATTTCTTTAAATAATATGATTAGACAGCTGGGTGGTGCATTTGGTATTGCCATTGCCAATAATTATGTAGCGCAACAATATTTTAAACATCGTTCTAGTTTAATTTCCAATTTACCTTCCGATGGGGCACAATGGAAGGAGCGTGTTGGGACTATTTCACAAGGGATTGCTGCAAGAACAGGGGACTTTCATGGTGCCACCGAAAAAGCACATAAGTTAATTGATTTGTCTGTGGACAGACAGGCCTATTACTTATCTTATTTAGACACTTTTAGATTGGTGGGTATTTTCTTTTTAGTAGTTATCCCATTGGTTTTCTTTTTAAGAACCCGAAAAAAATTAGATAAAGCTGCGTTAGAAGCTGCCGCTGAAGCGCATTAAAAAATATGATTATGAAAAAAACAGTACTATTTGGTTTTGCCTTATTGATTGGTGCTACCTGTTTGCAAGCGCAAGAAATAGTGAATCCAGAATTAAAATCGCTATTGCAAAAGTCACTTACTTATTTCCCTAAAGTAAAGGAAGTAGAATTGTCGGTGCAACTTGCGGAGGATAAATTAAAACTCGTTGAATTAAATAAATATCCAGATGTAACCATTGATGCAAGCTACGCCTATGTTCAACCAAAAATAGAAGTACCATTTGGAGAAAAAGCTTTTCAATTTGCTCCAGAACATAATATATCTGGCGCATTAAATGGAACCTATGCTTTATTTGATTTTGGTCGATTAAAAGCAAGTATTGAAAAATCTAAATTAGAATTACAAACTGCAAAACATGTTGCAGCACAATTAGAAGTTAGCTTGTTCACGCAAATCAGTCAATTATACTTTCAAATTGTTTTTGCAAAAAAGGCCATAGAAATTCAAAATGAAGTTTTGACACTTTTGAATGAAAACAAGGCAATGGTTGAAGCAAAATTAAAAAATGGGAATGCCTTACAATTAGATGTTATAACTATTCAATCTAAAATTGACAACGAGCTAAATCGGAAAATTGATTTAGAAACAAATTTGAAAAAGTTATTGAACTTATTAAATTATGCAACGGGCGTAAATGATATTAAGGAAACCAACTTAGCTATAGCTATAAAGGAATATACACTGGACGAGGCAATACAAGTTGCCATTGCACAAAACCCAAGCTTGTCTATTGCGAAAGATAAACTAAGTATAGCAAAATCGGATATTGCTATTAGCAAGTTAAGCCAGCAACCATTTATAGGTTTAAAAGCAAGTGTGGGTTCTAGAAATGGTTATTTGCCTGCTATTAATGATCCAAGATTTAACTATAATGCAGGTATTGGCTTTTCAGTACCCTTATTCAATGGCGGGAAAACCAAACAGCTTATTAAAGTTCAAGAAAGAGGCATGGAGTTGAGTGAAAACAATATTACAGTTTTAATGCATGATACCGAAAAAGATATTCAAGCTGCACTTATAGATATAACAAGCAGTCAAAATAGAATTAAAAATTCGGCGACTCAAATTCAACAAGCTAGTTTAGCCCAAAAATTAAGTGTTGCTAAATTAAAAAATGGCACTGCTACTCCCTTAGAAATTACCTCTACGAATGCAGACTATCAAAGGGCTTTATTAAACCAATTGCAATATCAATATCAATTGTGCAATGCGCAGATTGAATTGTTAAAGGCAATGGGTGTACAAATTATCCATTAAAAATCGGCGTACATTCTAGCAGTCATTAACACCGTTTCATTTCTGTTGACCGACTTTGCATATTTGGGCATATTGGAAATGCTTTTCCATTCTAGGGAAGCACTAAATGCCTTCCAATGTTCATCTCTGTCTGCCATATTGTTAAAGCTGGTCATGTAAATAAGATTCGGCATTCTGTCACCTACAATGGCCTTTGAATAAAAAATAGCATTAAAATTTAAACGCTTAAACAAATCAATTTCGCCTCCCTCATTAAACATATGCACTTTTCTTAAATGTGCGTTTTCGGTTGGGCTTTCATAGCTACGGTATTCATAAATACGATCCGGTGATTTAGTTAAACTCGTATTTTTTTCAAATGCAGTTTGCAATTTAAAAGATTTTGTAACAATTCTTTCAACTCTGGTATAAGGTAAACTGCTATCTGCATTTTCTAAGTCTACTATTTCATTTTTAGCAAAAGCATCAAGCTTTTCAATGCCTTTGTCTAATTTGTCTAATACATTTAATGAATGCATGGGTACCCATACATATAATTTTTTATCTAAAGCCGTGTCGTTTGCTAGGGGAGCAAATACCCCCACTTTTTGAATACCTGACTTATGCAAATAGGGTAAATAAATTTTTTCTAAATACGCATCAATTCCTTTTATTTGTTGATTGTTACTGCAATGATATACTTGAATTAAATAAAATTCACGCTCATTATTTTTAGCATCTTGTGCAAATCCTAGGATCATAGAAAATGCAAATAAGGTAGATAGGATCGTTTTTTTCATAAATGTTAATTTGAATACTCAAAAATAGGGTTTCTAGCTTCTACAATGAATATTTGTTATATTTATATTTAAATTCCAACCCATGCAGCAAACAAAATCTTATGTAGCTCCACTTATATTAATTACTTGTTTGTTTTTCCTTTGGGGGTTTGCGCACAATTTAGATCCTATCTTAATTCCACATTTAAAAAAGTCATTTACTTTAACCACCACCCAGTCTACCTTGGTAGATTCTGCTGTGTTTATTGCTTATTTTTTTATGGCATTGCCTGCAGGATATATCATGAAAAAATGGGGGTACAAAATGGGAATAATTACAGGCTTATTGTTGTTTTCACTAGGCTCTTTCTTATTTGTCCCTGCGGCTAATTTTCAATCCTATGATTATTTTTTAATTGCATTGTTTGTGATTGCCTGCGGCCTAACCATATTAGAAACTGCAGCTAATCCCTATGTAACCGCTTTGGGTGATCCTGATACATCCACGCAAAGATTAAACCTGGCACAGTCCTTTAATGGATTAGCAGTAGCATTGGCGCCTGCGATAGGCGCAAGAGTTATATTAACAAAGGGTCATAGCGATGCTCAATTAGCTACAATGACCGAAGCGGCCAGAAAAGTGGCATTAGCAACCGAAGCATATAGCGTTAAAACACCCTATACTGTTTTAGCGATTGTTTTATTAGTAGTTGCTGCTATTTTTTATTTTATACAATTACCCGACTTAAGAAAAAATACAAATGAAAATACAAGCAGCTTGTTAAAAACATTTAGGCATAGTCATTTAAGCTGGGCAGTGGCAGCACAGTTTTTTTATGTGGGTGCACAAGTATGTGTATTTAGTTTGTTTATTTTATATGCAACTAAATCAGCAAATATAAATGAATTAGAAGCGGCCGATTATTTAGGAATTGGAGGACTGGCATTTTTAATAGGTAGGTTTGCAGGCACAGCCTTTATGAATAAGATAGCGCCCTCAAAATTATTAACTATCTACGCAATGGTAAGTGCCATTTTATGCGGTATAGCAATTAAAGGAAATGGTGTGGTCACCATTTATGCATTAATTGGAATTTGCTTTTTTATGTCCATTATGTTTCCTACTATTTTTTCCTTAGGCATTAAGGACTTGGGTCCTGATACAGAAATGGCCAGTAGTTTAATAGTTATGTCCATAGTAGGTGGCGCTATTTTGCCAAGAATGTTTGGCTTAATAAGTGATGCTACTGGAAATATACAATTAGGATATGCAGTACCCTTAGTTTGTTTTTTAGTAGTTGCTTATTTTGGATGGAAAGGACACAAAGTGAAATCAGAAAATTAGTTCTTATACACTTTGCCGTCTTTCATAACCCAGTCTATATTTTGCAAAGCATTAATGTCTTTTGTTGGATCTTTTTTGAGCGCAATAATATCAGCAAACGCACCCTCTTTAATTTCACCTAGCTTTCCTTGCATGCCCAATAATTCTGCAGCGGTCGTAGTCGCTGTTTGTATTGCTTGAATAGGCGTTAAACCCCATTTTACAAAGTAGGTGAAGTCTGCAGCTTGCGGTAAATTCCAATCATAACCTCCAATATCAGTTCCATAGGTAAGCTTCACGCCCATTTTAATTGCTTTTTTAAAAGTGGCTTCGATAGATTGTTGAAAATATAAATTAATTGGACTTCCTAATTTTGCTCTTCCTTCAGCAACGTATTCATTTACAAATAAAGTTGGACACCAATAAATACCTTTTTCGGCCATTAATTTCATACACTCTTCGTCCATCCCTGAACCATGTTCAATGGAAATAGCGCCCGCATTAATAGCCGCTAAAATTCCGTCTCTGGTCATAGCGTGAGCTGCTAATTTTTTTCTACTTCTTAAAGTTTCATCACCAATAGCTGTGATTTCTTCGGTAGTAAAATTAGGCAAGGATCTAAAAGATCCGTCAGCTAAGCGGTAGTAACCACGGTCCGCATAAATTTTGATCCAATCGGCTCCCTGTTCAATTTGTTGACGCACTGCCTTTCGTGCTTCATCGGCACCTGTAATTTCAATAACGCCCTTAGGAAATTTTAATTCCCAAGCATAGTCAGATGCTTTCAAAGGATAATGTCCAGTCGTGTTCATAGCCAAAGTAGCTACCTGCATTCTTGGCCCGGTTATGACTCCTTTATTAATTGCTTTTTTAACATCCACATCGGCAAATCCTGCGCCTTCGGTTCCTAAATCTCTGATGGTAGTGAATCCGTTTAAGATAGATTTTTCTGCACTCTTGCTAGCTCTTAAGGTTCTATAAGGGATAGATTCCTTCAACACTTGAACATCATAATCTTCTGAAGTGATATCCCCTTGCAATAATACATGGGTATGTGCGTCTATCAAGCCAGGCATTACGAAATAACCACTTAAGTCAATGGTACTATCTGCTTTGCTTGCTGTATTGGAGATGGATACAACCGTGTTTCCTTTTAATACAACAAATTGATTTTCTAAAACTTTTCCACCTTTTGTATCTAGTAATTTACCACACTTAATTAAGATGGTTTTTTGAGCAGTAGCACCATTAGGTATGTAAAACGAGGCTGTGATTATTAAAATGGTTGCAATTATTTTTTTCATAAAAATTTATTTATAAGTGTATTTATTATCAATCAAAATTATTCACCCTTTATAAGCAAGGTATAAAAATTAAAACATTTTTGAAAATCCGAAATAAGCATTCTTTCGTCAATACCATGATAACCTTTCGCATCGGTTAATGGGGTAAAATTAACAACGCCTTCACTAACTTCTCTATAATTTCTGGAGTCTGTAGCTCCCACCATTAACATAGGTGCTACTACTACATCTTTCACTATTGCCCGTACTATTTTTTCTACACGTTTGTAATATTTACTATTTACATTGGTGGTGGGTGAGGGTTCCGTCATGTAATTTTTATAATACGTGATTTTAATATTGGTATCATTAATGGTTTTAGTTACGTAATCATATACCTCTTTGCTGGATTGTCCTGGAAGTATGCGACTGTTAATATATGCAGATGCAAAAGTGGGAATTACATTATCTCTAACACCACTATTAAATACGGTAGGTACAAGTGTTGTGCGAACCAATGCATTGCTGGAAGGATACTTGGTCATTGAATTTACCACACTACTTTTAAAGAGCCATAGGTTGGATAATTTCATTTTGTCAAAAAAGTTTTCATTGTATGCGCTTATGCTTTCCAGATACGCTTCAATGGGCGCGGTAAGTTTAGTTGGCATTGGGTTTTGGCTTACTTTAGCAATGGCGTTGCTTAGCATATCAATGGCAGTATGTTCTGCCGGTATGGAAGAATGTCCACCTGCTTTTTGAGCAGTTAATACCAATGTTACATACCCTTTTTCGCCTACCCCAATGGAGGCAATAGGTGCTTTTATGGATTTATTATTTTCTGTTGAGATCTCGCCTCCTTCGTCTACTACTAGATCAAATTTTTTATTATTTTTTTTAAAATAATTTACCATCGCGGTTGCACCCTTGCCACTAGACTCTTCGTCTGCGCCAAAACACAATAAAATAGTTTGCTTAGGTGTAAAGCCTTTGGCTAATTGTGTTTCGGCTGCCTCTAAAATGCTTATCATACTTGACTTATCATCTAAGACACCTCTTCCCCATATATAATTATCTTTTACTTCACCACCATAAGGTTTTGCATTCCATAGTTTAATAGCCGACTCTTCTACCGGGACTACATCATAATGTGCCATTAAAACCATAGGTAAAATAGAAGGGTCACTGCCTTTCCATTCATATATATAGTTGAAACTATCAATGATAGTTCTAGTTAAATTTTTATGAATTAGCGGGTAAGCGGTTTCAATAAACTTTCGGTAGTTGATAAACGTGGCCGTATCAAATTGGTATTCATCATTTGGGGTTTCAGTTCTTAGTTGGATTGCACTGGACATATGCGTAATTGCATTTTCTGGCAATGCCAATAAATTCACTTCTTTTAAATTATTGCTAGGCTTGTTGGTAATGGTTTTTATGCCAATAAAAGTGCTCATGCCTAAAACCAATATACCAACGACACTTAAAATTCTTTTCATAAAATAAATTATCCTCTAATATACTAAAGGATACCCATAAAATAAAGACGCCCCCAATGAATTGGAGGCGTCTTTATAAATTAAAAACCTTGCTATGCTCTAAAACCTTTTCTTTTGTTTACTTCAGTACGAATTTTCTTTAAAAATTCACGTTCTAATTTTAAAGCCTCATTAACTCTTTCATCTGTTTTTAACACAGGCTTTAAGTCGGCTTTGTATTTTTTTCGTGCATTTAAAACGGCTTCTTGTAATTGAATCTCGTCACCAGATTTGGTTTCAATTATTTGTTTCATTGCCTTTTTTTGTGCTTCATATACTGGCCAAAATAGCTCCGCTTCGGCAGTTGTTAATGCCAATTTTTCGGTCATAAATTGAACTTTATACATTTCAACTTTTTCTTTGTTTGCACCTCTGCCGCCTTTTCCAGGACCAGGTCCTCTGCCGCCACCGCCTTGTCCTTGAGGTGGTTGTGCATTTGCTGCAAGGGCCATTGTAAACACTAAACATAAAAGGAAAATCTTTTTCATTTTCTATATTAATTTAATTATTAAAAAATTATTCTAATCTATTCTAATTTATTGCTGTCTTTATTTGCAGGTGAATTCAACTCCAAGGTTTCCAAGTTCTCTACTTCATTATTAATTTGAGTTTGCCAATCTATTTCTGCCAATGCTTCGTTTGAGTTTAAATAGTTCTCCATTTCTGAAATAGGAATTTCCTCTAACTTAACATAAGCAGGAACCGTTTCTGTTTCCCTGTTTTTTTGTAAGTATAAATAAGTAGTCGCTACAATGGTTAATAGCGCAGCAGCAATGGCTAATTTGCGATAGCTTCCAATTTTAAATAGCGGCGCTTTTTTATTTTTTGTAGCTTTTATAATTAAGGCCGCTTGGCGGTCAAAATAATCCTCTTCAACCAATCTATTATGGGCCTCAAACTTAGAAAGTACCTCTTTTCCAAAAAGGGCATTTGCCAAAGCTTTGTCTTCTGAAAGGCTCATATCTTCTAATTTATTATTCATTTCCATTATTTGACTGTTTCTTATATCCAAGGTTTAATTCTTCTTTAAAATTTCTTCCATTTTTTTTAATGCCTGGTGATAATTGGCTTTAGCACCCCCCTCTGTGGTGCCCGTTATTTTTGCAATTTTTTCGTAATTCAACTCCTCAAAATAGCGTAGCATAAACACAAATCTTTGTTTTTCAGGCAGTTGTTTTACCGCAGTGTCTAGTGCTATCTGAATTTGAGTAGATTTTGGATGATCGCTGCCACTGGAGGCCTTTTCGTAGTCCATATTTTCGGCATCCACTTCGTGCCCCGCCTGCCTTTTTTCTTTTTGAAGGAAATTTAGGGTTTCGTTGTAAGCGATCCTAAATAACCAGGTCGAAAACTCACTTTCCATTTTAAACCCATCCAACTTATTCCAAACTTTTATCCATACCTGCTGTGCCACATCATCTGCATCCATATGATTGTTGAGCATTCTTTTAATTTGATAATAAACCTTTTGTTGATGACGCTTTAGCAAAATAGTATAGGGCCCCTCCCTTTGAGAGGACTGTTTAAATTCCAATACCAATTCTTGGTCGCTTTGCATATACAAATTTAGACAATACTTTACTAGAATAGTTTAATGCTTATCTTTAAGACTTAATATTTAACAAATTAATTATGAAAAAAAATGTAGTGTGCTTATTCATTTTATCTTCCTTCATGAGTGTTCAATTAATAGCACAAGATGCGAATTCAATTATTAATAAATCAGAAACCGAAAGGATAGAAAAATATTTATCTTCTGATGAATTGGAAGGGAGACGTACCTTTTCCAAGGGGATTGATAAAGCAGCAGACTTTATTGCCAATGAGTTTAAACAAGTAGGACTAAACAAGTTCAACAATGCCAATTCTTATTTACAATCCTTTTCCAAGCTAAGTGCCAAGTTTGTATCTGCAAATGGTAATTTAGATGGAACTGCAATAGATGCTAAAAATATTATTGTGGTTACCGCACAACCTACTATAAGTATAAGTGAAACCAGTGGCTATCAAATTGTAAAAATTAATAAAGAAGATAATTTGGGCCAAGCTACACGCAAGTTCCTTTCTTCAAATACCAATTATATTGTTTTAGTTGATGAAAGTTTCGCTAATAATTTTTCGAGACTCGTTCAACTTAAATCTAATATTACTGCCGATCAAAAAACAGTTGCCTTTATTTTAACGAATGCAACACCTACTAAATTTAATATTGAAGCAACCCACAAAATTGAAAATTTAGCGTTGGCAAATGTGGTGGGCGTGATTCCTGGAAAATCCTTAGCAAATGAGTATGTTATTTTTTCAGGTCATTATGATCACCTAGGAATTAATGGTGCTAAAGCAGTAAATGGAGATTCTATTTATAATGGAGCTAATGATGATGCCGCTGGAACCACTGCTATGATTATGCTTTCCAAGTATTTTAAAAAATTAAACAATAACGAACGCACCCTTATTTTTGTTGCATTCACGGCCGAAGAAGTGGGTGGTTTTGGTGCACAATATTTTTCAAAACAATTTGATCCTTTGACTGTGAAAGCCATGTTTAATTTAGAAATGATTGGTACCGAAAGCAAATGGGGGAAAAACAGCGCCTATATTACTGGATATGAAAAAACAAATATGGGTGATATTTTACAAAAGAATTTAGAAGGTTCGGCCTTTAAATTTTATCCGGATCCTTATACCGATCAAAATTTATTTTATCGTTCCGACAATGCAACTCTTGCAAGATTAGGGGTGCCAGCACATACCATTTCTACCTCAAAAATGGACAGTGAGCCTAATTACCACAAACCAAGTGATGAGTTTCAAACCTTGGATATGGATAATATGAATGAAATTATTAAAGCCATTGCATTAAGTTCAAGAACTATTATTTCCGGAAAGGATACACCTTCTAGAGTAGACACTAAACAATTAAAATAGTTGCTACCCATGAAAAAATCTTTAATTCCTATTTTGATATTGATTGCAATTACGGGTCATGCACAAATCAAAAATTATTTTCCAACAGCTGATAATTGGGAAATAAAAACTCCGGTAAGTTTTAAAATTGATACTTCTAAATTAAATCAAGCAATTCAGTTTGCTAAGGATAATGAAACTAAGTATCCTAAAAATTTATGGTTAAGCCAAGCTATGCAATATGGTAAAGAACCATTTTCTGATCCAATAGGTCCTATGGCGGATAGAGGACCTGCAACGGGTTTGGTGATTTATAAAGGCTATATCATTGCCCAGTGGGGAAACCCAGCGTCTGTTGAAATGACCCATAGTGTTACTAAAAGTTTTGTATCAACAGTGGTAGGTTTAGCTTATGACAAAGGCATCATTAAATCGGTAGACGACAAGGTATATACTTATTTGCCTCCAATTCAAATGGTAAGTGAAAGCGTTGTTAATTTAAATGAAAATCCAATTGCAAAAACTTCATTTATTTATCCCTTTGACACCGATCACAATAAAAAAATTAGTTGGGATCATTTATTAAGACAAAACAGCGATTGGGAAGGCGTACTTTGGGGAAAGCCGGATTGGGCAGACCGCCCATCAGATAAGCAAGATGATTGGACCACCAGAAAAAGATTTGAACCCGGAACTGTTTATAAATACAATGATACACGTGTAAATGCATTGGCTTTAGCAGCTACTACGGTATGGCGTAAACCCTTACCCGAAGTATTAAGAGAACAGGTGATGAATCCAATTGGCGCTTCTAATACATGGGCTTGGACTGGATATCATAATGCGTGGATTGTATTAGATGGTAAATTAATACAGTCGGTAAGTGGTGGTGGTCATTTTGGTGGTGGCATGTTTATTAATGCTTATGATATGGCCAGATTTGGGTTATTAACTTTAAGAAAAGGCAACTGGAATGGAAAGCAAATCATTTCAGAGGACTGGATTAATAAATCAACTACTCCTTCCAAAACAAATATTGGATATGGTTTTATGAACTATTTCTTAAATACAGATCAAAAAATGTATCCTTCGGCACCTGCATCGGCTTATGCGCATATTGGAAATGGAACCAATGCCATTTACGTGGATAGAGAAAATGATTTAGTTGTTGTGGTGAGATGGATAGAAGACAAACAAATAGATGGCTTTTTAAAAATTTTATTAAGCGCTTTGCCTAATAAGCAATAGTATATAAAGGTTTTTTAAACTATCCGATCATAAATTATAAAGGCTCCCATTGGGAGCCTTTATAATAGTAATGCAATTATTAATTCAATGAAAGAATACTATGCTTTTGCTCCCTGTAATTTGTGGAAGCTGCTATATGATAATAATAATATACCAAAGAATACAATAGCCATAATTGCATGTCCAATTGGGTCTCCAAGAGAAAGATGTGCAATTGCAGCAGTTATATATAAAATGCCATAAGCCACATAGGCCCATTCTTTTATTCTTGCAGGAATAGCAGGTATGATTAATATTATGCCGCCAATCAATTGTCCAATACTTACTTCATAACCAAGGTATCTTGGTATTCCTAAATGTGCTAAACTTTTTACTGCTTGCTCTGAATTCATGCCAAGTGCATTTAAAGCAAATAATGAAATAATACCCGTAGTCACCCAATACATAATTTTAGTCGTTTTCATGGTGTGTTTTATTTTAAATTAATAAATTTCAAATTCTCCTTTATCTGTATTTTTTTTAACCTTACCAGCTTCAAAAACTTTACCATTCATGACAATGTAAACTCCGGGTGACAATACTTGCACAAAAGCCAAAGCACTTCCTAAATTAAATAAACCATCGCTACTGCCAAATTTATAGGGTACCATAGCGCCTGTTAAAACAATGGTTTTTTCAGTACACTTATCAAGTAAGTATTCGGCAGTAATGGTCATGGTATCGGTACCATGAGTAATTAAAATTTTATTGCTTTTGGTATTGTTACAAGCAGCAGCAATCGCTGCTCTATCTGCATCAACAAAGTCTAAGCTATCCTTCATCATTAGGGTTTCAATGGATAAGTTCAATCTACTCCTACCTAGGTCCAACATTTCAAATAAATGCGTTTCTTTAAAATATAAACTACCGGTTAACTCATTATATTCCTTATCAAAAGTGCCTCCGGTGATAAATACTTGAATATCCTTGTCCATGTCTTTATTTTTGTCTAAAGTTGTCACTAATAAAAGAAAGTGCATCAATTACGCCAGTTCTCCAATAGGTCCAATTATGTGCACCATCCCTAATTCTAAATTCGTGTGCCACTTTTTTATTAGTAAGTGCAATATGTAATTGTGCATTGCCAACTGTTAAAAAATCATCATCTCCGCAATCAATCCAATATTTTACGGCTCCTAATTCTTCTTGTGTTTTTTTATCTATAATACTAAAAACACTATTTGCATACCAATTGGGTGTAAGTCTTTCTTTTCCCTTTAAGCTTTTACCAATAGTGCCACCAAAATAAGTATTATACATACCTTCTTGCATGTTTTCACAATCACTGTCGGTCCAAATGGCAGCACTTAATGGGGCCGCCGCTACAAACATATTTGGATATTTTAAAGCATATAATAAACTTCCATATCCACCCATCGATAATCCAGCAATACCTCTAAAACGTTTTTCTGTTTTAACTTTAAAAGTTTTTTCAATATGTGGAATGAGTTCTTTGATAAAAAAATCTTCGTAATTCATAGAACCATCAGCTGCGTTCATGTAAAAACTTTTAAAACCGTCGGGAGTCACAATAATCATGGGTGCAATTTTACCTTCTTTAATTGCTGCATCTGCTAAACGGTTTATTTCTCCAAACTGAACCCAACCATCATCGCTATCACCATATCCATGTAATAAATAGGTTACTGGGTAATTACGTTCATTTTTTTCATAGCCGTCTGGTAAATACACGGTATAGTTAACGTCTCTATTTAAAATACTACTTTTTAAAACTTGTTTACTTAATACTTTCCCTTGGCTAAAGCCAGTAATAAAAGTGATAATGGCAAAAAAGAATAAAGCAATTTTTTGTTTCATAAATCTTATTTTATTTTCTATAATTATATTTAATAGTTGTCATCGTTAATTTCTAACCAATATCCATCTGGGTCTTGTAACCAAATTTGATGAACCCCATCTACCCTTGTGGTAATTTTATTTTTATTGCCGGCAACATCCTCATAAGACCAATTTAATACGTTTAATTTTTCTATAAAGGCATTAAAATTAGGAACTGTAAAACAGGTATGCTGATTTTTATAGTATTCCTTTTTTTGTAACGCTCCTTGTATCACATGCAACATGGTATGCTCAGCTGTTTTATACCATATATGTTTTCCGTCATGAAAAGGTTCAGGCACGGTATCTAATCCAAGTAAATGAGTATAAAAATCGCCAGACTTTGCTATATCCATTACAAAAATGGCTGTGTGATTAATATGTGTTTTTGTATTTTTATTTTGTGCTTGTGCAAAAAATCCAATACCTAATAAAAAGGTTATGATTGTATATTTCATTTGTAATTTAAATGGTGCTCCTAAGATACAAAATAGATCCTGAACCTTACTTAGTATAAGTAAGTAGTTTAAAATATAAAATCTACTAATTTGGTAGACAATAAAAATTGTTTTATATTTATAACTTCCTTTTATCCTAAATTGCCAAGTATGAAAAAATTATTTTTTACTCTTTTAATCATTGTACTTTTTCAGCAAGTTCAAGCGCAGGACAAGGCGTATATTAAGTCTGTGAATGATTGGCATCAAATGAGAATCGATTATTTAAAAAAGCCGGATGGCTGGTTAAATTTAGAAGGGTTGTTTTGGTTGAAAAAGGGAGAAAATAGTTTTGGAAGTGATGCTAAAGCGGACTGCCATTATGATAATAAGGACTTTCCGGCATTGCTTGGAAATTTTATATACCAAGGCGATTCCGTGATTTGGGAAAATGGTAAAACCGATGTAATCACTTTAGACCAGGTTAAGGCAGTTGCTGGACAATCTTATAAAGTATTTGACAATAACGGGAAGGAAACAGTCATGGATTGGAAACAATTTTCATGGGTGGTAATAAAAAGAGAGGATAAAGTGGGTATTCGTTTTAGAAATTTAAAAGCAAAAACACTTATAAATTTTAAAGACATTGAGCGGTTCCCTATACAATCTAAATGGCATATTCAAGCTAAACTAGTACAACCTGCCAATAATTTTTTAATGATCACCAATGTGCTAGGTCAAACCGTCTCTTCCAAAAATGCCGGGAAACTTGTTTTTGAAATAGAGGGCAAAAGTTTTTCTCTTGATGTAATTGATGAAAATGGCCCAACCCTTTTTATTGTATTTGCCGATCAAACTTCGGGTAAAACCACATATGGTGCGGGTAGGTTTATAGATATTCCTAAGCCTGATAAGGACGGGAATACCTCAATAGATTTTAACAATGCCTATAATCCTCCTTGTGCATTTACAGCCTTTGCAACCTGTCCCTTACCACCCAAGCAAAACAGACTTGCTATTCGTATTGAATCGGGTGAAAAAAATTATGGACATCATTAAGGACTCCATTAACTTTGGGCACAATGAATGTACCCATTAATACCAATTTAAATATTGCCATTATTGGACTAGGCTATGTTGGCCTTCCACTTGCTGTGGAATTTGGAAAAAAATATCCAGTGATAGGTTTTGATATTAATGCAAGTCGTATTGCATCTTTAAAAAAAGGCGAAGACGAAACTTTACAATCTAATGCAAGTGAAATAAAAGCCGCAAGCAAGCTACTTTTTAGTGATCATGTAGAGGATATAAAAAACTGCACTATTTATATTGTTACGGTTCCTACACCTGTTGACGATCAAAAAAAACCAGACTTGCAACTTTTACTCACTGCGAGTAAAATGGTTGGTTCCGTTTTAAAAAAAGGAGATCTTGTCATTTATGAAAGCACAGTGTATCCGGGTTGTACCGAGGAGGACTGTGTTCCGATTTTAGCATTAGCAAGTGGCTTACAATACAATCAGGATTTTTTTGTGGGCTATTCTCCCGAAAGAATTAATCCAGGAGATAAAGTGAACACACTAACCAAAATTAAAAAAGTGACTGCTGGTTCTATGCCTGAAGTGGCGGATTACGTGGATGCTTTATATGCAAGCATCATCACTGCCGGCACCTATAAGGCATCGAGTATTAAAGTGGCGGAAGCTGCAAAGTCCATTGAAAATGCACAAAGAGATATTAATATCTCATTTGTAAATGAATTGGCCTTGATTTTTGATAAGATGGGTATTGATACGCAGGAAGTATTAGATGCTGCAGCTACCAAATGGAATTTTTTACCCTTTAAGCCAGGATTAGTTGGTGGACATTGCATAGGGGTAGATCCTTACTACTTGGCCCACAAAGCCACCTTATTAGGTCATAGCCCTCAAGTGATTTTATCGGGTCGAAAAGTGAATGACGCGATGAGTACTTTTATTGGAGAAAAATTAATTCGATTAATCGAAAATGCGTCAAAGTCCATTAATAGGGCTAAGGTTTTAATACTAGGTGTCACTTTTAAGGAGAACTGCCCCGATATTCGAAATTCAAAAGTTTTTGAAATTGTACATTTTTTAAAAGATAAAGGCATGGAGGTTTCAGTTTTCGATCCTTTTGCCAATGCGATAGAAGTTGCTGAAAAATATAATATTAATTTAATTACGCAGTTAGAATCCTATGATGCTATCCTTATTACCGTGGCACATACTTTTTTTGCTTCTTTGGATTATTCCAAATTAAAAAATAGTGATAGCGCTATTTTATTTGACACGAAGTGTTTATTAGACAAAAAAATAGTTACAGCAAGGCTGTAACTATTTTAAGGAATTTTGTATTTCTTTATTTACAATGCTGGGTGAGAAATTTTTTCTGCATTTTTTAATACGGTTGTTTTATCTAAGGTCATTGGCTTTAAAACCTGTGCTTGATACATGGCACGTTGGTCTGCGAAATGCGGACTTTCTTTATGCATGCTCGCACCAAATGTATTAATGGTTTCAATATGAGGTAAACTACCGTCTTTAGGGAAACGTACAATATTAATATACGCATCACCACTATTCATTTTTCGAGTTCCATTTTTATAAGGTTCACTCATTACGGCTGCTAATACATCCGGCATGCCTCCTTGCGGCCAGCTTTCATCGCCCCTCACTAATTTTTGCAGGTCACCTAAAACAATATCGGTTCTTCCAAAATTTTTCTTAAGATAAGCGTCTATTTTTTCATACACCAATACGGATTCTTGTAAAGTAAGTTTATCATTTTTTCGTCCTTCCATTACTTGAGGTACTAGGTAGTAAGCGATATTATAAATAGCAGCACCTTTACTATCTACGACTGCAGCATGATCCCATTTTTTTAAGGAAGTAATGATGGGCGCTAAAGCAGGATATTTTTTCTCATCTACTAAAAATAGACTATCTGCGGTAAATCCATATGGGAACAAAATTTGAGTTGGCAAACTTCTATCAAATTTGATTCGTTTTAAATCTTCGTAACTTATTTTATCTAATTGATCAATCAAATCCTTTGCGCGGCGGCTTCTGTTGTCATGGTAGGTTTCATACCCATCATTGACGTCGTATTTTTTGGGATCTAAATTATATTTTTCATCCGTTGCTAAAAAAGGAGAGTGATTCGTATTAAACAAATAACCACTTGTAGGATTTAATTGCTGAGGCAATTCACTTAAGGGTTTAAATTTCGTCCATAAAGTGGCCATGGTGTTTCCGGGAACAGTGCTATTCCAGTGATATGCGGTGTCTGGATTACGGTAAGGCATTTTCCCATTAGAGATATAAAATATGGTATCCTTGTTGTCGGCATACATGATGTTAAACATAGGCAAATGATTTTGTTCCAATGCTTTTTTAAAGCTGGTAAAATTAGTTGCTTTATTCATGGCATACCATTGTTGTAATGCACCTGCATCCATTAAAGCTGGTAAGCGCATTGAAAAATATTCTCCTTGAGGAGTGGCTACGGTTGGCCCATAAATGGAAGTATACACGGTCTTGTAGATAGGGAAAGGAATTCCTTTAATATTTAGCTTTACTTTTCTTTTTTCAAGTTTCAACCATTTGTCATCTACTTTATATTCACCCGGATGTGCTTTGTCGGTTTGTAATTGGTAAACATCAATTTTGTCCTGAAAATTTACGGTATGTGCCCATGCAAAATTGGGTGTTACGCCATGAAAAATTAAAGGGGCACCTGGAAACAATCCTCCTAAAATATTCCAGCCTTCCTCACTTTGAAGTTGTGCTTCATAAAAAGCTGTTGCTCCTTCGATAGGCTGATGCGCATTTATAACCAACATGTTTTCACCTGTTGCAGATTTATTAGCATGTATAGCAAATGTATTACTACCCTCGCCCGTAAATCCGGCTAATTTTGGAATGCTACCGTTTAATATTTTAGGCAATGTTTTGTCTACACCACAAAAAACAGCTACTGAAAAAACGGTAGCAGATAAATATTCTTCTATACTAATAGGAAATACATGCTTGTTTAATACCTCTTTAGGATGTGTATTTGCATAAGCTTCCAATCCCATTAAGTAGCCTTTTACCAATGCCAAAAATTTGGGATCCATTTGGCCAATTTGTGCTTGCACCGTTGCTTTGGTATTTAATAAACCCACCACAAAATCTACAGGTGCCCCTTTTTTTCCTAAATAAGTGGAAAGTTGCCCCTTACCCGTTAATAATAAAGTTTGGATGGTGGTGAAATCATCTTCGGCATGAGCCCAAGCAATACCATAAGCTACTTCAGGATCGGTGGGTGCAAAAATATGTGGCACCCCAAAGGAATCTCTTGCAATGGTTATTTTATTTACATTAATAGTAGGTGTATTGTATAATTGTGCTTTTGAAATTAAGGAGCAGGTTACAAAAGGCAGGAGAACTGCTAATTTTCTTAAAAATGAATACATTGGTTTATTTTAAAATTGAGAATTGTAATTTATAGATTATATCTAAATTTGCCACTAATATTATATAAACTACATAACAATGATAGAGTCTAAAAGGTTTGGTTCCAAAAAGGCATTAATTGATATTGATGAAACCATTTGCTTTTATACCGAAAAGCGGGTATATGAATTAGCAGAACCTAATTTTGATAATATTGCCAAGATTAATAAATTATATGAGGAAGGCTGGCATATTACCTATTGGACAGGCAGAGGGGAAAGCTCTAAGCGAGATTTAAAAGCGTTGACCTTGTCACAACTCAATAAATGGGGATGTAAATTTAACGACCTTATTACTGGTTATTGTCCCAATGGAGGACCTACTAAACCCAATTTTGATTTAGTAATTGACGATAAAGCAAAGCGTATTGAGGAGTTATAAAAGTAAATGCTATTTTTAATTACAATGGTCGAATCCAAATATTACGATAACTTATTGGATTACCATCGTCTCCATGATCTTGAAAGAATAAAGGTAATTTTGCTTCATGTTTTTTGTAAACAGGTTTTCTAACCCAATCCGTTGGACCTATGATGGTCACATTATTCTGAACTAAAACGCCATTATGTAAAACTGTTACGGTTGCTGGTTTATCCAGGCTACCATTTTCTTTAAAAACAGGTGCTTTAAATAATATATCATAAGCCTGCCATTGTCCTGGTTCACGACTTGCATTAACCAGTGGAATATGTTGTTTGTATACTGCAGCCGCTTGTCCATTAGAATAAGTTGGATTTTTATAAGAATCCAATACTTGAATTTCATACAATCCCATTAAGTAAACGCCACTGTTTCCTCTAGATTGTCCTTCGCCTTTTACGATTGCAGGTGTTCTAAATTCAACATGTAATTGACAATCACCAAATGATTGATTGGTGATTAAATCACCGGCACCCTTAACGTCGGTTAGAGCCCCATCTGGATCTATTTTCCAGCCAATCTTTTTTCCATCTCTGCCATGAAAAGCGGAAAAGTCTTTCCCATTATATAATACAATCGCATCCGAAGGGGCTTCATTTGTAAAAGCACCTGGTATTACTGCTGGTACCGTTGTCCATACTTCTAATTTAACCGCTTCGGCAGTAATACTATCTTGATAATTTTTATATTTTGCTTGCGTGTGTGCAGTAAACGTAATGCAAGTAAGTGCCAATAAACTGGCTATAATTTTTTTCATTATGGTGTTTTATTAATACTTGAATGTAAGAAATTTTCAGCTAAGCTTTATAAAGCATTTTATTTTTTTTATTATTTATTTCCTTTAATTAAGCCTCGGCACTTTGGTGATCCACAAGCACAAGTAAAAGGCTCCATAGTATGGTCTAAAAAGTAAGCGTAATCTAAAGTAAGTTCTTCTCCTTTTTTAATATCCCTATTGGTATACACATTTAATCCTTGATATTCGCAATTGGCATCGCAATGATGGTTTTGTGGTGACCACTCTTCTGGCTCTAGTGCCCATAAAATATAAACATCATTGCCAATGGGGTAGGCATATCTCCTGAAATAATTTTTTTCTCTTTCGTCCCAGTTTTCATCCACGTATTTTTTGGTCACAATACGTTGCGCTTTTTCTTCTCCTTTAAATAATAGCGCACCTTTGGGCAAATCAAATTTTGCATACATTCCATAACCCGAAATGGCATTCCCTTTAATAGTATATTTTTTTTGCTTACGCTCAAATCTAGCCATCCCCTCAATTATAATTCTTTCTAAAAAACCGCTTTGGCCGGCTCCATCATGTTGAAGTATGTAATCTGCAGACCCTTCAAGCCCTTCGGCATAAAAAACAGAGCAAGTGAAATTAATTTCTAAGAAAAATATTTCTCCTTTTTCATTCATTCTAAAATCCATTCTTGCATAACCAACTCCATTAAAAGACATAAAAATTTGTTCTCCGATATCTTCTAATTTTTTGGCGAGTACTTTATCTGTAACTGGAATATTTGCATTGGGATGTAATTCGGACGTTTTTAAAGCGTATGTTTTAAAAGCAAAGCCTTCCGGAAAAATATATTCAACAGGTGTAAAACGGGTGCATGTTTTTCCATCTGGATTAGCACATACCAAAACGGTAAACTCTCTGCCTTCAATGTATTCTTCTACCAATGCCGATCCAAATTCATTTAAAATATTGGCCACTTTAATTTTTAAATCTGTTTCATTAGTTGCTTTACTTGCTTCGTCTACACCCAAACTATCACCCGCTTTAGCCGGTTTGACAAATAAAGGAAATTGTAAATTACCGGGTAGTTGAGTTAAGTCGGATGTATTTTCAATTAATAGATGCGCTGGTGTTTTTACGTCCTCACAAAATGCCAAATACTTCATAACCGTTTTTGCTGGGTCGTATAAATTAGCACTTGGGCCGGTATATGGGAGTTCTAGTAAATCCAAACTAGTAATAACGTCTATAGAGGGCACTTTCCATTCTAAATAGCCTTCACATAGGTTAATGTAAATATCGTACTGCTTTTCTTTTAATTGTTTTAGCTGTTGATAGGTGGTAAGTTTATTTAAATACACATGATCAATACTTGCTTGGGGTAAGATCTTAGATAAATCTCGCTTAGGATCATAGTGTTGATAATCCACCGCAGAAGTTGAATAGTCAGGTTGTAAAACACAAATTTTTAAATTTGTAAAAGTTTCGGGTTGACCAAGAGCGGGAAGGGGATGCATATTAATTTATTTTTCTTCTTCTTGCAAAAGCATCGTTAATGATATGTATAATTAACTCGGTAAAACTTTGATTGGCATAACGTAATATCGCACCAATAGAAGTAAAATTTTCGTCTTCACTAATTCCGCACTGTGCATTTACTTCTAACACATATGGGGTCCCTGTATTTTTATCAACTCTAACGTCTACTCTTGTATAGCCAGTTCCACCTACTGCAACATACGCATCCCAAGCTACCTTTTGGATGGACATTTGAATTGTATCGGAAGGCGCTGCATATTCATAAAAATTTTCTTCCTGCGGCATGGGGGCTTCTTCTTCATATATTTCCCAAAGCCGATCAAAGGATAAGAATTTTTCTTTTGCAGGAAGTGATGTATGAAATACGCGCTCTACTGGTGGATATATTTTTGCAAATTCTGGTTGTGTATGACTGCCTACAATCATTATAGTATACTCCGATCCATCAATAAAGGATTCTGCTACAATGCCCTGGGATGAAAAGTCCCAGCCTCTATATCCTTCAAACATTTTAGAAACCTGTGTAATTAATTCCGCCTCTGTTTCTACTACATTTTTTACGCCTACACCTAAGCTTCCTCCCGAAACGGCTGGTTTAACAATTATGGGCGTGCCTAATTTTTCAAATAATTTTTCAGGCATGATGGAAGCATCTGTGATCGCCTCCCATTTGGGTGTTGGAATAAGTGCATCGTCAAAAGCCCTCTTCATCGGAATTTTAGAAGTAGTAATATCATAAAAATATGCATCGGATCCGGTATATACCAATTGCTTTTTATTTAAAGCGCCAATTACGGAAATGCCAGGTGCTCCATTAGTTTCATCTCCATCACATAAATTAAGTACCACTGGAAAAAACTTACCAGTTTGTCTTTCATTCGCAATTTCTTGTACAATACTTTCGTAATTATCTAATGTTACGGGTTGCCATTTCCAAGGCAAATCCAAATTCGCAAATACCTGCGTATATTCTTCTATACTTTGACTAAAGTCATAGTAATAGGCTAAATTCGGATCGGGATTATTTAATGCTGGAGCCAACACCCAAACCTTTAAATGTCCAATTGGGACAAAGGGGTAAAATAAATTTCTTAATGATGTCAACGCGTTGCGGAGAGGTTTAGTAAACGATTGATTGAAGTTATTAAAAGATATAACATAGACAAGTTATTTTACCTATTATTTAATTACCCCCTTCTTCCTATGTATATATCCTTATAATTGGAAGGTTAGTAAAAAGTTTAAAGGGTTTATTAACCTATGTTTTACGTACGCTTATCCTTCTTAAACCCTGTATTTCAATTTATTATAGATTATTTCTTTGTTTTAAATCATAAAATAAAGTTATATGCAAAGTCAAGTCATTATCTGTGATCAACAACCCGTATATGCATTAGGAAGCGCAATGCTCATTCATCAACATCCTGCTTATTTAAAGGCGCACATTATTGAGGACTTTAGTAAGTTAAAAGAGGTGACCATAAATACAACACCTAGGGTGTTGGTTATTGAAAGTGCCATGTTTAAAGTTTCGCAAACTCAAAATATAGAATTATATAGTTTGATAAAGAAAAAAATTCCGGTTATGATTGTTTTGAATGACCAAGACGATTTTGTTTTATTTCAATTAATTGAAAATGGTTTTTCGGTGATTGTTTCCAGAAATGTGTCTAAAGATGAATGGTTAAAAGGTTTGGAAATGGCAAAAAAAGACAAGGTATATTTTAGCAATGAAATTGCAAACAAAGTATCCGCAATGATGCATAATATGGATGATGTTAACATTATAGACAAAGTTTACCAACTTAGTTTGTATGATAAATACATATTAATTAGAATTTGCCAGGAAGCACCTAGCAAATTAATAGCATCTGAATTGGGCCATAGTAAAAGAACGGTCGAAGGGCATAGAACTAAAATGATGCAATTATTTGATGTAAAAAATGCAGCAGGCTTGGTGAAAGTAGCTTGCACTTCAAAACTATATGATCATTATCTTTCCAATCCAGGCTTGTATGATATTACTTTGTGCGCCAATACATCTTCCTTATAAAAATGAATAGTTTTAAAATTACCGTTAATATAATCCTGTGCTTGGTCGGTAAAGTGCGGGTTATTAGGATCAAAACTTTGCCCACCGGTAATAATTGTTTTTGCCTCTAATTTTTTTCCAAAACTTACTGCAGCAATAAAACTGCTACCCGAGTAGCCATATCTTTTAAGTGTAGTTTTTTTATTTGAGGAAGCCATTGGTTTACTTTCAAATGCAGGCAATTGACCAAATTTAGAAGAGGTTTGTGCTACAGCAATACTAGGTCTGCTTTCTGAAAATGGAAATTCAGTATTGGGGAAAGCTCGCTGGTATCTATTAATTTGACCCCATGGAATCTCCCAACTTGCTTGTGTCATTGGTAAATTACTATAGTATATTTTTAAGTGCATTAAAGCAGTGTCTAAGAAGGCTAATTTTTTTTCATTGCTTACTTCATTAACAATTTTATTGAATCTAAAAATAGACTGTGTAGCAGCTTCTTCTGTTTCTGCTGCTGGAATTGCAGACATTAATTTAGTTGCCCATTCTATGGCAATCGTTTGCGCAATGGAATTGGTATCTGCATCATGATTCCATGAAGCTAAGTAGTTAACTGCTTTACTTTGCTCCGTAGTTAAAGTAACTGTTTTAGTATATTCCATAAATGGTGGTAATAAAATATCGAAAGCCGCTAAATGTTTATTGTATCCAAGTTGTATTAATTCATCTAAATCAATTTTGTCTACTTTTTCTAATAATCGAACTGCATTTAATCCCCTTGCGTTTTCACCATCTGGCGCCATATATTTGGGATAATCTTTTTCTTTTGGACTATTTTTTCCAGCCACAGTGTAAGGTGTAGCATTGCAATTTTGCAACCATCCATTTTCTGGATTTATACTTTGGACAATTTCATTTAACGCATGTATCCCTTTCCACTCTGTTGCTTTAGTGCTGCCATCAACAGGTTTTGTAAAATCAAACTGATTATCTCTTTTGGGCATAAAATTACCATGCCAATATGCAATATTTCCATCTGCGTCTGCATAAACGGTGTTATTACTATTATTAGCTAGTAAATTTAAAGCAGCTTTGTATTCCTTTAAATTATTGGCCTTGGTCCTGCTCCAACATTCCATAAGAGCATTTAATGATCTATTATTTTCACTTAAGCTTAACCACTTTCCATCATGGCTTCCCATTATGGGTCCATGATGTGTTTTATAAGTTACAAATTGCTTTTCGGGCAAATTCATAGTGATTTTTCTTTCAACCACGGGAAGCCATTTGTTTTCATATAAATAAAACCAATTTCCATTTTCTTGTTTTACTGTTTCTTGGTATACATCTGCAACATCGGCATAACTACTTGTATGCATCCAACCCGCATGTTCATTAAAACCTTGGTAAATAAACATTTGGCCCCAAGTAACTGCGCCATAAACATTTAATCCTTCCTCACTTACCATATGCATCTCAGATCTAAAATAAAAAGGCACATGTGGATTGATATACAACATCGCATTTCCATTTTTACTATGCTTAGGTGCAATCGCAAAACCGTTGGATCCTTTTAAAGTTTTTTCTTCTACGGCATAGTCGTCTATATTGGCCCAGGCTTCCTGCTGCGTTATTTGCCTATTATTAATACTGCTGGTTGCTGTTTTTATATTTTTATGTATAAACGTACTATCCTGTGTCTTATAAAAATCAAAGACATCTTTTCTTTTGATGCCGCCATAGCGAGTAGGGGAAACACTTCCGTCGGTCCACATTAAATGATACCAGGGTTTATAGGTAAAAATTACTTTGGGATGCACTTCGGGGTGTTTGTATAAATAATAATTTATTCCATCAGCATGTGCTATTAATAATTTTTTAAACCAAGCTGGACTATTGTTATAATCATTTATCGCAGCAGCACTATCTTGAATTAATTTCATCATTAAATCGGCATATACATCTCCAGGTGCTTGCTGCGCAGGCCCACCATAAGTCAGTTCCGAAGTACGTCCTAGCATTTCTAAATAGTTTTTCTCTATCTGTGGAAAGTTCTCCTCGCACTGCGCATACATCAATCCAAACACAGCATCCGCGTCGGTCTTGCCATAAATATGTGGAATACCCCATTCGTCTCTAATAATATTGGTTTGCGCTACATGTTTTTCCCATCTTGCAATTTCAATTGCTGCACTATTTTGAGTAGTTACATTTTTTACTTTTTGAGCAAAGTTAGCCTGTGCTATAAGTAGGATTAAGGCAATTGAAAATAGTTTGAATAAAGGCTTCATATAATAACTTTAAAATGATTGATTAAAGTTAAGTAAAATAAAAAAGCACAACCATTTAGATTGTGCTTTTTATAAATTTCACAGGTTAACTGAGAAACTAAAAATTCAAATATTATACCAAACCCCAGGTTTTCATAATGTCTAAATTTATTTTAGCACATTCTAATGGTGTTTTGTCTTGATAAGACTCTTGCTCAATGATAAAGTGACGTGCACCACTTACTTCTTTAGCTAATAAACATAAACCTTTAGGATCTACTACTCCTTTACCCATGATAGTGCTATCGTAACCGTCATTCATTTCGCCTTTGCCTTCTGACTTAATTTCATCTTTAACGTGAAGTGATGGGAAACGACCATGGTATTTGTCAATCCACTCTTTTGCACGTCCACCACTACCATACATATTTCCAAAATCTAATTGTTGGATAACCAGTTTAGGATCGGTGTGTTTGATAATTAAATCATAGATAGGCGTATCATTAATTTTTTCAGTGAATTCGAAATCGTGGTTATGGTATCCAAATTTCATTCCTTGCTTTTTACACAATTCCCCGGACTTATTAAATACATCTAATTGTAGCATCAAACCATCGTAGCTACGGCGTAACTTTTCATCCATCCAAGGACTAATCACAAACTCTTGGCCCATTGTAGCTGCATCGTCTACCGTATATTTCCAAGCATCCGTGAAATCGTTTTTAGTCTTATCCCAGTGACCTGCATTCATCACGGTGTGTCCACTTGGCATAGATAAGCCTAAATCGTTTAATACTTTTTTAAATTCAGTAGCAGTGTAACCATAAAATTTTCTGTCAATATAATTCGCATGCTCCACATATTTGTAACCCATATCAGACAATGCTTTTAGGGTTTCAAACGGCTGCTTATGCATGTCTGTTCTTACAGAATACAGCTGAATTCCAATGAATGATAATTTTTTAGAGGGGGCTAAAGTGCCAGCCTGTAAAACTTTTGGTAAAAATCCAGCGCCTACTAAAGCAATAGTGCTGTTTTTTAAAAAGGATCTTCTTGAGTTTTTCATATGCAATCGTTTAGATATTAAACTTACAAATTAATCTTTAACATTGGTGTTTCTAACAGGCTTTGTTTCCATCCACTCGGAACGATCCAGTAGATGCGTTCCAGTAATGGTCTCATTTAAATTATCTCCGTTGTATAAACGTCCGTTCTTCATCACATATTTGATACTGTTGGTGTTACGAATATTTTCCAATGGGTTTTTATCTAAAATAATTAAGTCCGCAAGTTTTCCAGTTTCAATACTACCTAAGTCCTTATCCAATCCAAGTCCTGTGGCACCTAAAATGGTAGCTACTTTTAAAGCATCTATATTGCGCATGCCACCACTTTGCATGGACCATACTTCCCAATGGTAACCTAAACCTTGTAATTGACCATGACTTCCAATACCCGCCAAACCACCAGCTTCCACTAAATCCTTCATCCCAACTGCATGTTTTTGAAACACATGCTCTTCGGGTAAAAACCAAGTAGCGCGTCTGCGAGACTTGCCAGCTAATTCTTCATAGGGAGTAAAGAATTGCATTTTTGGATTGCTATAAGGATTTTCGTTTTCATAATAATAATTTTCCGCCCAAGGTCCACCATAAGAAACCAACAAGGTTGGCGTTACCGTCATTTTTGAAACGGCTATGGTATTAATCACATCCTTGTATAATGGATAAATGGGGATGGAATGTTCATGTCCTGGATAACCATCTAATAAATTGGTCATGTTTAATTTAAAGTCCAAGCCACCTTCTGTGGTTGGCATTAATTGTTGATTTTTAGCTGCCTGAATCACCCATTGCCTTTGCTTTCTATTTCCTACTAAATACATTTTAATATACTTCGTGTTGTAGTATTTTGAATATTGAGACAATACCGATTCTGCTTGTGCAGAATCTTTCAAGTTATAAGACCAATATCCAACACCCGGACCAGTTGAATAGATTCTTGGTCCAACCATGCTACCTGCTTCAACCATATCACCATAAGTAAGTACATCGGTAGTAGCTGTTTGTGGGTCACGCGTAGTAGTTACGCCATAAGCAAGATTAGCTGCATATACCCAGGCTTGGTTTTTATGCACACCCCAACTAGGCCACATATGCGCATGGGTATCAACAAATCCTGGAATAATGGTTTTACCGGAAACGTCTACTACTGAAGTGTTTGCGGCGGTTTGTATGCTACCCGATTTTCCAATTGCTTTTATGCGATTGTTTACAATATAAACATCCCCGCCTTCTAATACATCATCACCCTTCATAGTAATGATGCGTGCATTTTTTAATAATACAGAACCACTTGGAATGTCTTTGTCATAATAAACATTCACCCAATTTTCGGTTGCTTTAAATTTTGGTGTTTCTTTTTTATCGTTTTTCTTAGCTGTATTCTTACTAGAACTATCTTTTTTAGTTGTATCAGCTTTAGCTAATGAAGCGGCTAAATCTTCGGCTTTTTTAGCAACCGCTAAGCTATCATCAAATGCATAACTTTTATCTACATCATACGTAAAATGTGCAGCACCTAAACTCCAGTGAATTATTTTTCCATTGGCTTCCCAACTTGGAAATTCACCACCCATTTCGGTTAATAATTTACTTGGGAAAGCAGCACTCTTTGCCTCGGCAACTGATATTTCCACCAACTTACCAGTTTGAGGAATGGTTATATAGTAAATGTTATTATTTACTTGAGCGATAGCAGCACTTCCATTAGGTGACATTAAAATACTTGCTGCATTAGAAGGAGGATTGTTTTCTTTAGCTGCATCATCACCATCTTCTGCTAATACCATTGGCAACATACATGGGTCGCCAACAGGTTTGCCGTTGTGTTGAGTAACACTACCAAACGTAGTAATACCAGTAATTTTAGCTATTTCTTTTTCATCACCACCATCCCATTGGATAGATAAAAGTTTTCCATTATTATTTAAATAAATTCTATTGTCATTTTTTACAAAATGTGCATTAGATCTTCCGTTGGCTTTATCAATAACATGAATTTCCGAGTTTGTTAAATCCAACCAACACAATTCATCTTCATCATCGTTGTAAGTTGGACGTTCTGAATCCAAAAACTTTTGAGCAGGAGTGCGATTAAATACCAAACGTTTTCCTGTTGGGTCCACTACGATACCTTGGTATAAAGCGCTTTGTTTGGTGATTTCTGTTTCTTTATTCGTGGTTAAATCAATGCTACGAATACTTCCGCCTTTACTATTCCAAGTTGCGAAGTAAATATTTTTCCCATTAGGATGCCATGTAGGTTGCGCTTCGGTAAAATTATTTTTTGTTACTCTTTTAGGCGTTCCGCTTGGATAATCCATTACATATAAACGATTTAAAACCGTGAAAGCTAATTTTTTTCCATCAGGTGAAGGAACGGCGTCTCTGATCTGTGTTGCTTTGGTAGCAAGGGTATCCGATACTGGGTATTTAAAAAATACTTCAGGTCCCATTTCAATGGTTGCATCTACGGTGTAGCTAATTTCTTCCTGAGCAGCACTTTCAATATTTATTTTATGAATTTTTCCTCCATAAGAAGTAATTAAAAATTTACTATCAGGCGTGAATGTCATTGCAGGCAAAACGCCTAATACAGCAATTGATTCTTGGTCATCTCTTTGCACTGGATAAGCCAACCAGCTTTCTTCGCCCGTAGCTAAATTTCTTTTTACCAATCCCGTTTTATCTTCAAATCGGGAACCATATACTAACCATTTTCCATCTTTGGATAATACAGGTGTAAATGCCGAACCATATCTTGAAGCAATGGTTCTTGTATTTCCTTTTTCTCTATCATACACGCCAATACTATATTGTGGCAACATAGCATTGTAATTCCATGCACTGGTTCTGGAAGAATAATATATATATCTTCCATCGGCACTCACAGCTGGGTCAATTGTTTTTAAGGTGAGTGGCATGGAAATTAGTTGTGTACCTGCCCCTCCATTTTTATGCATCAAATACAGCTTTGTATTTCTTCTTCCTTTAGTGTACACAATATAATTTCCGTCTGGAGTGTAAACTGCACCCGGAAAGTTTTGGTTGTTGTCATCTGTTAACGCAACCGTATCTTTTTTCTCTACATCTATGTACCATAAATTTTCGGCACCACTGCGGTCCGAAATAAACAAAATACGTTTCCCGTCCGGGCTAAAACTAGGATGGTTATCATAAGGCAATCCTTTTGTTACGGCAGTTGCCTTTCCCCCTTCTATTGGAAGGGTATAAATATCACCCATCAAATCAAATACTAGGGTTTTGCCATCAGGACTAATATTTACCGAAGTCCAAGTGCCTTCACTTGTTTTTAAAGGGATGGCCCTGGTGGCTTTTAAAGGGAGGCCCTTAAAATTGGAAAAAACGGTACTGTCTTTTTTGGGTGTATTTGCAGACTGTGCATTTGTCTGCATTAAACCAATGCTTAATAGAAGGGTCAAACATACTATTCTCATAACATAAATAATTTAATGAAAGTTAGTAAAACCTGCTTTAAGTGCCGAACATTTCAACCCCATAAGTTGCCGTTTATCCATACAGCAGATTATTGGTGTAAAAAGCACCCATTTTGAACCCATTTTTGGTCCATTTTTGTATGATTTACGAATTCGGTCGTAAATTTACCCTATGATAAATAAGTTAATTTTCCTATTCGTTATAACGAGCAGCCTTTTACTAGGAAATCAAGCCAATGCACAGAATGTAACGATTGAAGGAACCGTAATGGATAGTGTTTTAAAAAAATCGCTGAACTCTGCAACCGTTTCTATTGCTAAGGCAACAGATTCTTCCTTGTTAAATTTTACAAGAGCCGACGAAGACGGCTTTTTTCGTTTTAAAAATATTGCACCAGGCAAATATTTATTATCAGTTTCCTATGTGGGTTATGCCCATTTGTGGTTAGGAATTAAAGTGGGATCAACGCCAACTTTATCCCTTGGCAATATCTATTTGACCGATGCGAGTAAGTTGTCAGAAGTGACCGTAACCTCGCGCAGACCGCCAGTTGTGATTAATGGAGATTCTATTGAGTTTAATTCAGAAAATTTTAAAACCGTACCTAATGCAGTGGTGGAGGATATGTTAAAGAAAATGCCAGGCATTGAAGTAGACAAAGCAGGCGCCATCACCGTAAATGGTAAATCGGTAACCAAGGTATATGTGAATGGAAAAGAATTTTTTACGGGAGATCCTAAAATGGCCACTAAAAATTTACCTGCAGACGCAGTAGATAAAATTCAAGTATACGATCGTAAATCCGATCAAGCGATGTTTACGGGCATAGATGATGGAAATGAAGAAACGGCCATTAATATTAAAACCAAGAAGGATCGTAAGCAATCTACTTTTGGGAAAATTAATGGTAGTGCAGGCGTTCCTGGAAGATTCGATGGGCAGGGTAATGTAAATAGAATTAATAATGACGAACAATATTCCGTTATTGCAACTGCGAATAACACAAACAGACAATCCTTTTCTAACGGTGACATCTCCAATTTTTCTGGTGGCGGTGGTGGTGGAAGAGGTGGTGGGGGAATGACCCTTAACTTTGGCGGTGGCGGCGGAGGAACGGATGCTAATTCGCAAGGGGTTGCAAACACTTATTCATTGGGTGGTAATTATTCAAACTTATTGAATAATTCAAAAATGGATTTTAATGTCAACTCCAATGCGAGTGATGTAGAAAGAAATAATATTAGCAAATCGTATACACAAAATTTAACGCCAGGAAATTTATTTAACAGAAGTAGTTTATCGAATTCAATTAGTAGAAATCAACAGGTTAGATTAGGAA
Source organism: Bacteroidota bacterium (assembly GCA_947453145.1). GTDB lineage: Bacteria > Bacteroidota > Bacteroidia > Chitinophagales > Chitinophagaceae > Sediminibacterium. The sequence continues at coordinate 44,530 of CANGFA010000001.1, read as the reverse complement.
TGACTATTGACAATAAAGTTTCCGAGTCCTTCTCCTATAAATACACACCAAGTATTTCCGCACAGCATAATACTTCCAATAGTGTTTCGGCAACCACTACCATGTTGCCAGACGGCACTTTAACCAATGGAACAAGTTCCACTTCGGCAAATAGTTCGGATGCATTTAGTGTTTCAAACACTTTATTGTTAAGAAAAAAATTAGAGAAAAAGGGACGTACCATTTCTTCTACTATTACGCAAAGTTTTAATAATTCAACCTCAGATGGAAGTCAATTCACCGACCAGTTAATTTATACGGCAGGTTTAAAAACAAAAGATTCTATTTTAGATCAAAAAAATAATAGAACTGGACTTTCCCAATCTTATTCTGCCAACTTAGTGTACACGGAGCCTATTAGTAAAAAATCATTATTAGAGTTCAATACATTTATCAATTTAAACATTGGATCCACAAGTAAGAAAGTATACGATAAGAATGGCTCAAATGGAATGTATGATGCGCTTAATACAAGACTTACTAATGAATACAGCAGTGAGTATACGTATTCTGGTGCGGGCATGAACTATCGATTGAATCAAAAGAAATATAATTTCTCTACCGGATTTTCACTTCAAGATGCTTATTTGAATGGAGAAAATACTTCTGCAAAAACAAAAATAAAGCACGATTTTAAAGACATCTTACCAAGTGCTAATTTTGTTTATAATTTTTCTCAAACACAAAATTTCCGATTTAACTATCGTACTTCAACAAGCCAGCCGTCTATTACGCAATTACAACCTGTATTAGACCAAAGCAATATCAATAATCAAAGTATTGGTAATCCGGATTTAAAAAGAAGCTATACCAACAATATTAACTTAAGTTATTTTTCCTCTAAAATTTTAGCTCAACGTAATTTCTTTGCGTTGTTAAATGCGCAATTCGTAGATAATTCAATTGTTAATTATGATAGTATTTTACCAAGCAGGGTAACGCTTTCAAGACCGGTGAATGTGAATGGCGTATATAGAGTCAATGCCAATGTGAATTATGGTTTTGGTGTAAAACAAATTTATTCTCGTTTTAACTTTGGTTTAAATGGCGGATTCAATAATAACGTATCCTATTCCAATGGAATATTAAATACCATCGAAGTAAAATCGGTTGGCCCTAGCTTTACCTATACCTTTAATTTGGACGAGGTTATGGATTTGAATTTAACGGCAAGACATAGTTATAGTACTACCAAAAATGCCATCAATAAAGCATTAAACACCAACTATGTTACCAGAATATATGGTGCGGATGTAACCAACTATTTACCTTTTGAAATAGTATTAAATCAATCTTTAAACTATACCATTAACGAAGGTCGTGCCCCAGGATACAATACATCTGTGCCAATTTGGAATGCGAGTATTTCTAAGTTCTTTATGAAAAATAAAAGAGCAGAATTAAAAATCAGCGCCTTTGATATCTTAAATAGAAACGTAGGTGTTTCCAGAAATGTATCTCAAAACCAAATTGTAGATCAATCCTATAATGTGATTAATCAATACTTCCTAGTTGGATTTACCTATAGCCTTCAAAAATCGGGCATAGCAGGAAATAGTGCGCCTAGAATGATGATGAGAATGTAATCACTTACATAATTTCAAATAACAAAAAGAACCTAACTTTAGAAACTTAAATATTAAAATAGTATGAAAAAAATATCCATTGCTTTGCTAGTAGGCCTATTTGCCTTTGTTGCAGCTAATGCACAGATGAAAGAAGGTAAAATTGTTTACGAACGTAAAATTAATATGTGGAAAATGATTACCGATCCGGAAATGAGAACTAGAATTCCGGAATTTAGAACTTCTGAATTTGAATTATTATTTAATGAGCAGTCTAGTTTGTTTCGCTCTGTACCAGAGGATGAAGCACCAGATCCTTTTGCGAACAGCGGTGGTGGCGGTGAAAGAGGAGGACAGCGTTTTATGTTCCGTATGCCTGAAACAACCATATTTACCGACATAAATACTCAAATGCAATATGAATCAAGACCCTTGTACGAAAAAACATTTTTGATTGTAGATTCTTTAAAGCCTTTAAAATGGAAAATTTCGGAAGAAACAAAAACCATTGCAAAGCATTTATGTAAAAAAGCAACTACTATGATTACTGCGCAAAATATAAGATTTGGTGGTGGCGGCGGTGGTCGTGGCATGGGACGTAATAATGGCGATTCTGCTAACAGATCTAGCGCTGCTATTACGCCAAAGGAAACCGAAGTTGTGGTTTGGTATACCGAAGATATTGCTGCTTCAGTGGGTCCAGATAATTATGTTGGTTTGCCTGGCGCCATTTTAGAAGTTGACATGGACAATGGATCTAATGTGACCTCTGCTAAAGAAGTAACCACTAAATATCCTAAAAAAGAATTAGTTCAACCAACTAAGGGTGACAAAATAAATAAAGCACAATTCCAAGACGAGATGAAAAAATTAATGGAAAATATGCAAAGAGGTGGTGGAATGGGTGGAATGAGAATTAGAGTGGAAAACAATTAATTCGTCATTATTAAATAATTTATAAATTTCCTCCAAAGGACCATTTATAACCAATTGCAATGCTGCGTGGCTCCCCTAAATAATAGGAGTACGCAGCATTTCCTTTTACACTAAAATTTTTGGTTGCCATGGTAGAATAATAAGTATCGGTTAAATTTAAAACATGCAGCCAATATGTGGCGCGCTTGTGATGATAAGTAAGTTTATAGTTTAGGATATTAAATCCACTATAACTCGTAGTGTTGGTCTCGTCCATAAAATATTTATCCTGATGCTGCCAATCCAAACTAAGCAGGATTTTATTTTGAATATTCCACTCCAATCCTAACGTACTCCAAAACTGGGGTGCCGCATTCATCTCATTACCTTTTACGTCTACACCTTTTATTATTGTATTTAGATAATTATGTTTAGCATTGGTTCCATTGTAGCTAATCGTAAATTTTTTGGTTAGATTATATTTTAATTGATACTCTATTCCAATATGTTTAGTACTGCCTGCATTTTGGTTCAAATTTACCCCATCCGGTTGCCTTACAGATATGATTTCGTTTTCACCTAACATTTTATACAAGGAAAATTCAGCGTATAATTTTGTCGCGCGCAACCAACTGCCCAATTCCATATTATTAAAGGTTTGAGGCAAAAGGAAAGGCACTTTTATAGTATTATAAATTTCTGTGATTTGCGGAGGAACAAAACCAGTACTGTAATTTAGGTAAGCACCCCAATTATTTTTATTAAATGTAAATCCCATTTTCGGAGTGAATTGATTAAACTGATTATGAGTGCTAGGTGTACCAAAATTTAATTGATTGTGAAATGCATAATCAAAAGCATCATATCTTAAGGCAAGATTTAAATTTATAAACTTTCCAAATTTAGAAATTACATTCAAATACAAGGCTGCATTGGTTATGGTGGTCTCATAAAAAGTGAGTAAGGAATCTTTTAGAGGATACGTAAATGAAGTATACTTTCCTAAAGAGGTGTCTTTTATAATATCAATATAATGTGCTTTTAAGTTTTGGATCGTATGATCGACACTTCCTCCAAAAATTAATTTACTATGTATGCTAGGTAAAGTAAAATTATGCTGTAAATCCACTACTAAAGCATTAAAAACGTTGCTATTGGTTTGTCCCTTAAATTTTACTGGACTAGTTGTGGATGCAATGGAATAGGTAGGATTTTGGTTCATTGTATTGTCCCTATACATAAAATTAAAAACAGAGTGACTGTTTTCATTCCATTGATATTCCAAATTTTGTCTAAATCTGAAAGCATAAATTTGTCGATAGGTAAATGATTGTAAGGATTTAAAGTTGTGCTGAAAAAAATGGATACTATCTACAGATCCTGTCATTTGAGAGAAATAGTCAATATATTGAAGGGTTTGATATCCTTTCCATTTTACATTAACTAAAAAATCGTGCTTAACACTAAATGCCCTTTTTTCATAATTGCTATAATCTATGGGTCCATTTTGTTGGCCACTCCAATTTGCATTAAACACCCACCCCCCTTTTTTATTGCTCCCGCCTTTTGAATTAGGGAATCCATAATTAAGTTCTATTTTTTTATAGCCGATAGAATTAAGTTGACTCGAAATAGCAATTGCCTTTTGTTCCGGGCTAGGCGTGGACAAAAAATTAAGTACCCCACCAATGGCTTCCGCACCATATAGTGCCGAAGCGGGACCTTTCATAATTTCAATGCGCTGTGTAAAGCCCGTATTTATTTCAATTAATGCATTGCTACTAAAAAGGCCACTTGTGCGAATAGGCATGCCGTCTTCTAAATATAGGTATAAGCCCTTTAGGGAAATAGGTTGCCTTATGGACATCATATGCTGTTCGTTACCAATACTTGGCATATAGACTCCACTTACTTTATTTACTAAAAATTCAATTCTTGTAGCGTTTTCTTTTTTTATTGTATTTGCACTTATGACAGAGATAGCAATTGGAACTTCTTTTCTAAGCTCATTTAATTTATTAGCAGAAACAACCACAGCATCTAGCTGCGTGTAAGTGCTATCTTGCGCAAAACCTTTTAATTGCTGGGTGAGTAGGAAAATAAATAAGAGTCTAAAATAAATCTTCATTATTGTAAAATTAGTGCTTAATTTAGTTTCATAGGTCATTAACTATTTAAATACAAATCATGAAAAAAATTACTGCCATCTTTTTAGTTTGTCTTTTTGTATTCCAGGCAAATGCACAGGTAAAAACAGTAAGAGCACAAGCAGAAGTTGTGAATGAGTTATTAGCAGATCGTTTTAATAATTTATTGCCCAGTTTAATGCAAAAAAACAATATGGATTGTTGGGTTTTAATGACAAGAGAATATAATGAGGATCCTATTGTAAAAACCATGTTGCCAGCCGAATGGCTTTCAGCAAGGCGAAGAACTATATTGGTATTTTATAATAATCCTAAGACAAAAAACTTGGAAAAATATGCGATAGCTAGGTACGCAGTAGGAACTGAAATAAAAGCGGCTTGGGATGTGGACAAAACACCTAATCAATGGGAGGCACTCGCTAGTATTCTTAAACAACTTAATCCGCAACACATTGCGATAAATATGTCTGCCGATTTTGGACATGCCGACGGCTTAGATCATACAGAGTATACGGAGTTTATGAGTTATTTAAATAAGGAACAAAAAGCAAAAATAATTTCATCTGAACCCCTAGCTGTAGCCTGGCTTGAAACCAGAACAGCAAAAGAGATGCAATATTATCCTACCCTTTTACAAATTACGCATGCCATAATTAAAGAGGGCTTTAGTAATAAAGTAATAAAAGTAGACCAAACAACTACGACAGATTTAGAATGGTGGTTTAGACAAAAATTAAGTGATATGGGATTGACTACCTGGTTTCATCCATCCGTTGAAATTCAAAGAAGAAGTTCTAAAAATGCAGATAATGTAATTCATAGAGGTGACTTTTTACATGTAGATTTTGGAATTACGTATTTAAGGCTTAATTCTGATGTGCAAGAACAAGCTTATGTTTTACTACCTGAAGAGAAAGAAGTGCCTTCTAATTTAGTTGCAGCTTTTGAACAAACCAATCAGTTACAGGATATATTAACCAATAGTTTTGCTGTAGGTAAGACAGGTAATGAAATTTTAGCCAATGCATTAAAAATTGCAAAGTCTCAAGGTATCCAGCCCAGTATATATACGCATCCCATAGGAATGCATGGACATGCAGCTGGACCAACGATTGGAATGTGGGATATGCAAAACGGCGTACCGGGATCGGGGGATTATAAAATGAATCCTAATACCTGCTATTCAATTGAATTAAATGCGCTCCACAGTTTAAAAGATTGGGATAGGCCGGTTAGAGTGGCCTTAGAACAAAATGGATTTTTTAATGGCAATAGTTTCTCCTATATAGACGGTCGCCAAACAAAAATAATCCCTATTAAATTTGATTAAATCTAATAGGGATTATTATAATTACTTAAAAAAGGTAATATTATTTAAGCAGGTAATTTACAATGAAGTAAGTAATAGCTGCAAGTATTGCACTCACTGGGATGGTTAATATCCATGCCCATAATAAATTAGTAGTTACTCCCCAGCGAACCGCACTAATACGTTTTGTTACACCCACGCCAATGATCGAACCAGTAATGGTATGGGTAGTTGAAACCGGAATTCCCATTTGGCCAGTAAAAAATAAAGTAAATGCACCCGCTGTTTCTGCAGCAACGCCTTCTAATGGAGTAACTTTGGTAATTTTAGTACCCATTGTTTTTACAATTTTCCAACCACCACTCATGGTTCCTAATCCAATGGCTAAATAACATGCTGCTGGAACCCAACTTGGAAGCTGTCCAAAATCTTGGATGGAACCATTTGCAATGAGCGCTGCCCCAATAATACCCATTACTTTTTGGGCATCATTACCACCATGACCAATACTAAATGCAGCAGAACTAAATAACTGTAATTTTTTAAACATATTGGACATTGAATAAGCCGAAGGCTTTTTGATTTTTTCAACATACAAGTATACCAACATGAATATGATAGCAGCCCAAATGATGCCATATTCAACTATTGAATTATCTGCCTTTTCAATTTCTTCTCCGAATGACTTTTCAATATTGAATTTTTCTAATTTTGATTTTACAGTTTCTATATTTTTTGACTGAATTGGGTAAATTGAATTCATTGCTAGAATCGCTGAATCTGCACTTATTTTTTTAGCTAAAAATAATTTTAAAGGCTCTTTATAATTTTCGGTCTTGTCTTTTGCGATATCGTATTGCTCTTTAATTGTTTTGTTTTCAGTCGCTTTTGCTTCTAATACTAAAAAGTCGTTTGCATTACGTGCAGCATCTTTTATTTTACTTGCTGCAACATTTTTTAACCAACCATTATCTGTTGCAACTTTTGCTATATAAGCTGCCCCAGTTTTGTCGTAGTTTGCTAAATATGGTGCTACTAAGTCGTAAGTCTCTGTTGCCTTTGCTAACTTTTCTTGGTTTATTTTTAATTTACTTAATTGTATCGAATCTGATGGCTTTATCTTCAATTCCGATTCTGCTGCATTAATTTCATTTTTATATTTATCGATACTATAAAACTTTTGAACATTTTCTTTCATCTTTACTTCTTCGAAATGATCAAACATTAAAATAGTTGCAAAAGTGGCCAATGAAATAATTGCAAGTCTCCACCAAATATTTCGCATGATGGTTACAAGTGTAATAAAAACCGAAATTATAATTCCAATGATTGGTGCTAAGAAAATAAATAGAATGGTTTTAATAATTGTTTCTGCATCTACAATCTTAGCCCAAGAGTAACCAACACCCTTTGTCATTAGCGCATGTGCAATTGCTGCCCCGGCAAATCCACCAATTAAGGTATGGGAAGAGGAGGATGGAATTCCATACCACCAAGTAAGTAAGTTCCAGAATATGGCTGCTAACAAACCTGAGAAAATAACAGGTAGGGTAATAAAATCCTTGTATACTGTTTTACTTATAGAGTTGGCCACTGCGTGATCCTTAAAAATCCAGAATGCCAACACATTAAAAAATGCAGCCCAAATAACGGCTTGAAAGGGCGTTAAAACTTTTGTGGAAACAATGGTTGCAATAGAGTTCGCAGAATCATGAAATCCATTGATGTAATCAAATATCAGCGCAAGCGCTATAATAATTATTAATAAAGTCATCTTTTGGTAATTATGCGTACTTGATAATGATGGATTCGATTACATTAGAAACGTCTTCAATTTTATCAGTTGCAATTTCAAGCACCTGATAAATCTCTCTTTTCTTAATTACTTCTTTGAAATCATTTTCTTGCTCAAATAATTTTTCAATGCTCATATCAAATACATCGTCCGCTTGATTCTCAATACTGTTTACTTTAATCATGGCTTCGGTCATTTCCTTAATATTTTTCATATTACGAAGTCCCATTACTGCTTTTTGTGTTTCTGCAGTACCTTGTAAAATAAGTTCCGCTAATTTGTGAATTCCAGTATCGTTAGGATTCACCTTATAAAAATTAATTTTTTTAGCAGATGCGTAAATATAGTCAGCAATATCATCCAAAGAGGTTGCTAAATAGTGAATGTCTTCTCTATCAAATGGAGTAATAAAGTTTCTTCCTAATTCTGTAAAAATATTATGGGTTAAATCATCATTTTTATGCTCAAGATTTTCAATTTGCGCTAAAATGTTAGCCCTCATATCTGCATCTGGCTCATTTACCATTTCTTTTAATTTTCCGCCCATTTGATATACATGCTCTGCTACATCTTCAAATAATTGAAAAAAAACTCTGTCTTTTGGTAGGAAAATTTTCATGATTGAATTTAGGCCCATAACTATTAGATTTTAATTTAATTGAAGGTTGTAAAATAGCGTTTTTAGGTTTTAAATACACAAATTGCTAGATTACTAAATTGTTAACAAATGAATCAAAAAGTAGGCTGTAAATACGAATAAAAAGGTAATTGCTTATCTTCAACAATAAGTAACCATTTTATCCAGTTATTTACCTATTAAATAGTTGAAAAACAATGACTTATACTTTTTTTCGTAATACGCTTATTTTTACTTTAACACTGCTTTTAACCTGCTACAATGTACAAGCTCAGGGCCCCGATTCGGTGTATATTGTACCTAAAACGCCTTTTATTACCCAACTTTTAGCATTTAAGGCGCTAGATGTTAATATAAATCTATCTAAACAAAATCAGCAAATCCCAGTACACGACAATATTATTGACGGGAATGCGCAGGAACTCATCAAACAAGGTAATAATATATATGTGTTTATAGAGCAAACGGGGTTTGTCTATAAACTATTTAGCTATGATTCTGCGACATGTGTATATAAAAGAATGGATAAAACAGTTAACCTCAATTACAATATAGATTGCAAAAATTTTATATATCAAAATAATTTGTACAGTTATGGAGGGTATGGATTTTGGAAAACCAATGGCAATTTGAGAAAATTTAATGAGGAAGACCGAGAATGGGATATTATCCCGCTGAACAAAGAGGTCATTGCCACTGCTTACTTATGGGTTTCACCCGAAGAGGGCAGAATGTACCTTCCTTTTCAAAGAGTAGTTAATGCTGGGTTAATTGGACCAGAGCATATTAAAGGGGTCCCTGATTATACAAGTTATTATTTGGATATCAAAAAACAACAATGGGTTAAGGTGGGAGAGTTGGAAAAAGAAATGATTAAGATTGTAGAAAATGATTTTGCAGCAGGGAAATTCTTGTCTTATAAAAATGGCTACTTACATCATGTAAATGAAGAGGCTTATCTTTTTGATCTAATACACAATAAAATATACAAATCTAAAAATGCCAATTTAAATCAATTTTTAATTCGTAGATCGGCTATAGAAGATATGTTTATTTATGAAGATAAAATTTACAGCTTTAATGCTACCACGCAGTCTTTTATCACCTTCCCCTTTGTATTGAATGATTTTGAATTACTAAGATCAAGCATTTGGGGTTCGGAATCTCAATTATATAATATCATTGCGGTAATCGTAATTATTGGAATAATTTTATTTTTCTCTTTTTGGATTTTTAATAGAACGGTAAATAGAAAATTAGAATTCGCACAATTAAAAATTTTAAAAAATAAATCAGTGAATCAAGCATTCACGGGAACAGAGCTAGCCCTATTAAATTTATTATTAATCGCTAGTTCAAAAAAAGAGTTGGTTGAGATTCAACAAATTAATCATGTTTTAGGTTTAAAGGATAAAAATGTTGGCTTACAGAAAAAAGTGAGAAGTGATGTGATGAAAGCAATTAATGAGAAGTACGAATTTATCACACAAGCAAATTTGCCTGTTATTGGAAGCGTTAGGAAAGAAGAAGATAAAAGGTTTTTTGAATATTTTATTACTCCATCGGAAGTGAATACAATTCAGCGAATTCTTGAAAATAATTAAACAAAAAATTCACTTTGTCATAGAACTGTAAAATTGCGGTCTATCAATTTTAATTAATGGCCTCCATAAGTAAATAGTTTTTTAATTCTCATCACCTTTGTGGTAGGATGAAAAAATGGCTTATTTTTATATTAATTTCCCCAGTGGGTTTATTGGCTCAGGCAGGGCTAAAACGGGACTCCCTTTTAATGCAAGGAGATACCGTGGTAGTGACCGCGAACAGATCCGAGCGCAAACTTGGTAATATTACGGTGCCCATAACTATTGTGAATGCCAAACTAATACAACAAAGCGGTTCTTTAAGACTAACCGATATTTTAAAAGAGCAGCCCGGTTTGAATATGACCAGTGGTTTTGGTGCTGGCGTTCAATTGCAAGGTTTGAATCCAGATTATACTATTATATTAATAAATGGAGAGCCTTTGGTAGGAAGAACAGCTGGGGTGTTGGACTTAAATAGAATTGCTTTAGGCAACATTAAAAAAATTGAAATTGTAAAAGGCCCTTCTTCTAGTTTATATGGAAGCGAAGCAATGGCAGGAGTAATAAATATCATAACCGAGTCTGACGCAAACATTCCATTACAAGCTTCCCTAAGATATGGTACCTATGAAACTTTTGATGCGAGCTTAAATAATGCGATTGCTACTAAGTCTGTTTTTTATCAAGGATTTTATAATTATTACAGCACCAACGGATACAGTATTAGGCCCAATAGCAATAGTCGTGTAACCACACCAATTGGTAGGTATACACTCAATCAGCAACTAAAATATAAGCTTACTGAAAATACCAATATTGCCATTGGGTTAAGACTTACTGATGAAAAAGTGACCAATGATATTTCTGTAAGTAATGGAGGCAACACTATAAACTCAACAGGAAAAGAGCACAACACCGATCAAAATATAAATGTTTATCTAAATCATCGGTTTAATAATAGTTTAAAAACATCTTTTAGAACTTATTATACCAATTACAATGCAAAGCAAGATTTAAATACGATATCGGGAGTCCCCTATTATGACTTATTAAATCATTTGTTTAAGCGCGTTGAGAATCAAACGGATTGGAATGTAAACAAGCAAGTAAATTTAATTTTTGGAGCAGGCTCGGTTTGGGAAGGAGTTAAAAGTACAAGATACGATAGCGAAAAAGTTAGAAAAAACAATATCACTCAATATGCTTTTACGCAAGTAGAGTGGAACCCCTTACAAAAATTAATTTTAATTGGAGGAATCCGTTACGATAAAAATGAATCTTTTGCTTCTGCATTTAGTCCCAAGCTTTCAACTTTAATTAAAATATCACAGCAACAAAAAATTAAATTTAGTATTGGCCAAGGGTTTAAAGCGCCCGATTTTAGACAAATGTATTTGGACTTTACCAATGCAGCAGCTGGAGGGTATAGTGTTTTTGGAACAGCACAAGCGCAGCAAGTGATTGGTCAATTGTCTTCGCTGGGTCAAATTGGCACTTTGTATGACAGTTATTATCAATTAAAAACGCTGAAGCCGGAATACTCTACAGGAATGCACTTATCATGGGAGTATGAACCAAGTTTAAATAGCTTTTTAAGTGTACAATTATTTAGAAATGATATTAGCAATTTAATACAAGTACAACAAGTGGGTGCCTATGTAAGCGGCGCGCAAATTTTTAGTTACTTAAATGTTGGACGCGCTTTTACGCAAGGAATTGAATTGGAGATAAAGCAAAAATTAAGTTCCAGTTTTACCGTAAGTAGCGCCTACCAATATTTAGAAACAGGGGACAAGGATCAAATTGCTCAAATAAAAGCAGGTAAGGTTTATACCAGAGATGCTAATGGATATAGTAAATTATTGGCGTTAAGTGATTATGTAGGACTTCCAAACAATAATAAACATAAGGCGCAGCTTAAAATAAACTATTATGCTAAACATGGGTTCTTTGCCAATTTCAGAATGCTTTATCGAAGCGCTTGGGCGGTAAATAATACCAATGGTAACGAAGTGTATGATAAAGGAGATGAATTTGCGAAAGGGTATATTTCATTACATACTTCTCTTGGAAAAGATTACCAAAATGGATTTTCTTGGCAAGCTGGCTGTGATAATATTTCCAATTATATAGACCCTGCGAATTTGCCTAACCTGCCTGGTAGAACATTTTACGCTACTATTAAATATCAAATCTTTCATAAACAATAAATAAAAGCAACAATCATGAAAAAAACAATTCAATCTATTGTAATATTGGTTATTATCTCCACAGGTTTTGTAGCCTGCACAAAATCGGATAGCACAACTGTGATGCCGGTGACTGCAGTTACCGTTAAAGATATTCCAGCAGATACAGTAGTGGGTTTAAGTGCGCAAGGTATTCCTATTACAAATGGTAAATACACTTTTTATAGTTTTGAAAAAAATGCTATTGTACCTAATACCGATAGTGCGAGTACAAAATGGGATATTGCATTTATGGCAACAAAAATTATCACCAATAGTGGTACAAGTGGAACTGGTTTAGGCGGTGCATTTATTTATACTGGTTTATTTGATGCATTAACTACTATTCCAACGGATTCTGTATTTAAAACAGACAATGCGCCAACTTCTTATGCCATTACAACAGGAAGTGGAAAGGGATGGTATAATTATGATGGTTTAACTAATATTATTACTCCTTTAGCAGGAAGAGTATTGGTCATAAGAACTGCATCTGGAAAATATGCAAAAATGGAAATTACTTCTTACTATAAAGGTGGTGTAACCTTGTCAGCGACTGCATCTGACGCCGATAAATTAAACAAACAACGTTATTATACTTTTAGATTTGCCTACCAACCTAATGGCACAAAAACATTTTAAATTGTTTTATTCCCCAAAAAAAGGGACCCAATTGGGTCCCTTTTTTTGGGGAATATTTTAAGCATCTAAATATTGAAAATTATCTTTCTAATTTAAAGTCCTTATCGGTCGCTGGTCTTATTGGCGCATTTGCTACTTTGTATCCTGTACGATACATCCAGTCGGCCATCTTTTTTAATTTTGGATAATTTATATTTTCTGCATTATCTAGTGGTGTGTGGTAATCATCGTGTAGTAAGGTTGTATACATGATGGAAGGAATACCTAGTCTAGCATACGGCACATGGTCGCTTCTAAAATACCAGCCTTCCACATGAGTTGTTTTATCCCAAGTGGTATCTAATTTAAACTTTGGACCTTCATTATTAGCATCCATTACCATTTTAACCAAGTCCATTGAATTACGGTGTGGTGGTTGAGTTCCTAAAACAGCAGCACTGTCTATGTGGTTTCTGCCAATCATATCTCCATTTAAAACGGCAACAATTTTATTGATTGGCACCGTTGGATGAGACGAATAATATCTTGAACCCAATAATCCTCTTTCCTCTGCTCCTTGAATTACAAATAAAATAGATCGTTTAGCAGGGTGTTTCATAAATGCCCTTGCATTCGAAAGCATTGCAACATCAACACTTCCATTGTCGTCTGCACCATAGAAAGTGGAATCATTATTTATAGCATTTCTTATCCCGTGTGCATCCTGATGCCCACTGTATAAAACATATTCCGATTTTAAGCTAGGATCGGTCCCGTTAATTTTTCCAACAATATTTACAGAAGGATAAGCATATTTTTCTACAATTAAATGGGCAGAAAAAGTATTTTGATTACCCTCAAATTGTGTCTTAGCATTTTTATGTAACCAAAGTACAGGAACAGTTGTGTTCACTTGCATATTGGGGCCACCCTCAATATCATAGCTGCCTCTTTTAAAATTTTCATTAGCATCATCCCAAGCTTTTTCACCAACCTCATCTGCAATAATAATAATTGCAATTGCTCCTTTACGAATCAGAGGCATGCCATATTTTGACAAAACGCTTCGGCTATAACGCCATGTGGGAAGCGAAACATTTAAATTAATTCCATTGGAAGCCGCTACAAATGCAACTACTTTATTTTTTACATCTATATTATTGGTATCCATTTTAGTAATATCACTAATATACAAAATGGGCTGCTCGCTAAATTGTTTATTGGCCATTTGAGCAACTGTTACGTCCTTCCATAAATTTAATCTTTTTCCATTGATTTGGATATTGGAGTTATCTGAAATTTGATTACGCCACATGGTAAAAAATTGCAAGTAGGTATGGTCATCGCCTGCAGGCAATAAACCAATTTCCCTATATTTTTCTGCCATCCACATGGAAGCTTTTAGTTCATCTAATGTACCTGCAGACCTTCCATTAAAATGGGGGTCTGCAAATTCGTAAAGATCTTTTTTTAAGTCCGCTTCTTTAACAAGTTCCAGCCCTGGTGGATTATTTTTTTGAGCCATTGCAACAATGCTCATTGTTAAGGTTAAAATACTTAGTAGGTATTTTTTCATAGGTATATTTTATTTTTTATTTCGATTTAAAGCTCCAAGTAAAATTAAATTCAGCAACTGTTTCACCTTTTTCATTTTTACCAATAGACTTGGAAATCATAGTTTGCCCCTCCTTGGTACTAATGGCATTTTCTATTGCCTGCGCTATTGCTGGGCCATCTGAGCAAGTGAAATATAATATCCCCGTTCCTTTTTTTACAAATTGCGCCTCCATCTTTACAACAAGCATACTTACTTTGGGTATTCTGTTAAATACATGCCCAAAGGCTAGTAAGCCCGTACTCATTTCGGCAGCCATTGCTTCGGCAGCAAAATAAACCGATTTAAATGGATTTTTGCTAAACCATGAATGCTTAATGCGAATAACACAGTCCTTTTCGTTAATACTACTCAATTTTAATCCTACAAAAAATGCCGCTGGCAATTTTGAAAATAAGAAGAAGCTAAACTTTATAGGATTAGAAATGATTTGCTTGAAATTGTTGAATGAATCGGTCATAATAGTCAATACTTTTTCTTACACTAAAGGTATGTTTTAAAGTCATGATTTATATCATAATATTTCGTGAGAAACGTCATTATTTCTAAAAATAATAATTATTCACTTTACCCTTTGGATTTTAACACTCACCATAAATGATTATTATATGAAAATTTTTAAAATTGTAATGTTGTTTAGTTTTATGGTACTTCTCTTTATTTATTGTACTAAAACCGACCAAGTAGTTATTTCAACAACAGCAAAAAATACAACTGATTTGCTGTCATTTAAAACAACAACAGCTCCAGTTATTGATGGGAGTATTGATGCAGTATGGGCCAAGGCGACTAAGCTTGAATTTACACCTACTGTTCCAGATCCAGGAAATGGATTATTCACAGGCTATATTGGAGATAAATATCCAGCCACGCTTAGAGCAATGTATGATGACCAATACATCTATTTTTTAGCAGAATACGCGGATAAAGATCAAAGCCAAAAACTAGCACCTTGGTATTTTAATCCAATCACTAAATTATGGGCAAAGGAAGCAAGTTCAAGAACATATGATATAAATGGTATTTTGACCAGAGAAGGATTTGGTGAGGATAAAATTGCCATGCTTTGGAATATAGATAATTCTACACCTAAGTTTACGACGCAAACTTGTTATGCTAGTTGCCATGTATTTACTGCTTATAATGATTATACTTCCGTAGGCACTTTGGTAAAAAGTGTTAAAACTGGTTTGGTGGATAGTTTAGTTACATCACCTACTTATAAATCCAATGCAGCCAGCGGCAATCATTATACCAATGGACCGAATGAAAAAATTGATATGTGGTGGATGCAGCCTAGCAAAGGATTAAGTTATGGTAAAATGGATGATAACTATCAAGATTATGCAGGGGGTCAAGCAATTACAAATTTGACTGGAGGGAATGCAAATGGTAGACACGTAGATGATATTATTGTAACAAGTACTTCTTCAACATGGCCGGTAGGTAAACCAAATTATTCTTCTGACCCAACCCAAGGTTCTTTTGCAAATACACAAAATTTAAAGCTAGACGGAACGGGTGCAACTGTTGCAGTGCCAATGTTTATCATACCCAGCTCAACCAGTAATTATATTGTAATGACAGATACCTTACCTGGTGGTATTGCAAAAAAAGTTACTGCAGTAAGTTCAAATGGTGTATTAACCTATAGTGGTGGAACCCTAGACCCTAACATCGGAACGGATTATCAAAGATTAGGAACTGCAGCGAATAGCGCAATTGGGTCAAAATGTGTTCCGTCAGTTGTTTCGACCCCATTAAAAAATGGACGTGCCGATATTGATTGTGTAACTACATATACTGGAACAGGATATATTGTTGAATATAAAAGAAAGCTTAAAACGGAAGATGTATTAAAACAAGACATTGACTTTTCAAGTTTACAAGATCAACCGTTTGGGTTTGCGATTTGGGATAAGTCAAATTACCAACACGCCATTCAGCCAAATTTGATACTTAAGTTTCAAAAATAAATTTGGTTGAAAAACGATTAAACGAAAAAGTTATGTCAACGAAAAAAATAGCAATATTATCTCGCTTATTTGTTTTTGGGATGATTGCTATTGCAGGATGTTCGAAAACTTCAACCATCGTAGTCAATCCAGGAAGCAGTATCACCGAAACCATGAGTTTTGAAAAAGATATTGCTCCCATTTTATCAAACAGTTGTGCATTGAGTGGATGCCACACCGCTGGAGCAAAAGCGCCCGACTTATCGGCTGCCAATGCTTTTAAATCATTAACCGATGGTAATTATTATAAAGCAACTGATCCTGACAATAGTGTAATTATGATGTGGTTAACAGGGAAAAAAAGTCCAGTAATGCCTATTGGAAAAGGCCCCGATGAAACAATCAATGCAAAAATTTATGCATGGATAAAACAAGGCGCAAAAAACAATTAAATTAATTCAAATGAAAATATTTATATACTATTCATCTTTGACACGCCCATTGCAAAAATATTTTTTAGCTATTACACTATTGTTTGGAACAAGTCAACTGATTGCACAAGATACGATTAATATAAATCCTCCTGTTGTCAAGAAGAAGTCTTTTGTGAAAAACACTTTTGATGGCAATTATATTATTGACAATCAAACAGCAGTAATACCTATTAAAGGAACTTTCGAATTTGATATTCAGCATCGATTTGGTACAATTGAAAATGGGTGGAAGGATTTAGGTGGATTATTCGCCAATGCTAACATGTTGTTAGGATTTAGCTATGTGCCATTTAATGATTTGCAAATTGGATTTAGTGCAACAAATGATCGGATGCAAACTGCAGGAACCATAAAATATGCATTGGTAAAGCAGACAAAAAATAACTCCATGCCCTTGAGTGTAACGTTTTTTGGAAATACGGTAATGGATACAAGAGCAAAAAATAGTTCGCTACCAATCATTAATGTACAAGATAGGTTTAGTTATTTTTCTCAATTAATTTTTGCTAGAAAAATTAATGACAAAATTTCTTTACAGGTCGCTCCAAGTTTTTCATATTTCAATAATGTGGAAGCATATTATGACATACATAATGTAATTCAATCCAAAACTAATAATGGACATGTTGCAATAAGTGTGGCAGGTAGATATAAATTAACGGATGGTATGTCACTTATTGCGAACTATGATCAGCCGTTAACCCAACATCCAATGAATAATCCTAATCCAAATTTAGCACTTGGATTAGACATGAAAACAAGTGGCCATGATTTTCAAATATTCTTAGGTAATTATGGCTATATCTTACCACAAAATAATAATGTATATAACCGAAATAATTTTTCAAAAAGCCAATTTTTAATTGGGTTTAATATATCTAGGTTGTGGAATTTTTAAATTTTAATTCATCAAAATTCAAAGTCAATGAAAAAAGTATCTTTAATGCCGTTAATTATTGTTTTTATCACAACAGTAAGCTTTACCTTATTTCAAGCAAAACCTTGGAACGCACCAGCAGATAAAGCAAAAGTAGTAAACACTGTTAAATCAAGTGCGGCTTCAATTGCAGAAGGGAAAACTTTATGGAGTACACATTGTGCTTCTTGTCATGGGAAAGCTGGCTTAGGAGATGGTTCAAAGTCTGCTCAATTAGCAACAACTCCACCCGATTTCACAAAGGCAGCATTTCAAAGTCAAACCGACGGATCATTATTTTATAAAACTTCAGAAGGCAGAGGTGATATGCCAAGTTTTAAAAAGAAAATAGCCGATCAAGAAGACATTTGGAATTTAGTAAACTACATGCGCAGCCTTAAAAAATAATACAAATGCAAACAGAAAGCAAATTACCCAACAAAACCAATACACGAAGAAAGCTCATTGCAGGCTTGGGTGTACTTGGCTTGTTTCCAATTTTAAAATTTGCATTTTTAGTAAAAAAGAGCAATGTAATTAGTTGTGCTCCGGAAACAAAAAATACAACTATGAAAATGTTAACACAGGATGGAAGGTTGGTAGAGGTTGATATTTCTAAAATCAAAGGAACAAGAGAAAAAATATCAAATAAGCAATTGCAAGATTGGGTGAAACCAAAGTTGTAATTAAAAATATATTTTAATGAAAATGAACGAAAATTCAAGACGGGAGTTCTTGGCTACTTCACTTTTAGCTGGTGCAGCATTAGCGGGTTGTAATGGAAATCCATTTACACCAGATAAAGAAACAGATGTTAAGCCTTCTGGTAAAATGGTGAAGCTATTGTCGGTGGACGGTGAAATCATTGAAGTGGATCAAGCGTTTTTAAAGCCGATACCTGAACTTCCCACTGTGACTAATAGTGATGCAAGAGTTGGTATTCCAGGCAAAAAATTTGCAATGGTAATTGACTTGTCTCGCTGTAAGAGTGTAAAAAAATGTCAAACTGCCTGTAATCACATGCACCATATACATCCTGGTCAAAACTGGATTAAAGTATATCCGATGCAAGAGTCTGAAAAAACTGCACCTTATTGGCAACCCACTACTTGCATGCATTGCGATGAACCCCCTTGTGTTAAAGTATGCCCTGTGGATGCAACTTTCAAAAGGAAAGACGGCATTGTATTAATAGATAGTGATCGTTGTGTAGGTTGTCGTTTTTGTATGGCAGCATGTCCATATTCTTCTCGTGTGTTTAATTGGGAGGAGCCCAAAATTGAAAAGGAAATAGCAGCACAACCTTATTCCTGTGAAACAAGTGTACCACAAAAGAAAGGTACTGTAGGGAAATGTGATTTTTGTCCAGATATGGTAAGACAAGGAAGTTTACCACATTGTGTTTCGGCTTGTCCTAATGGTGTATTCTTTTTTGGTGATATTTTAGAAGATAGTGTTACCAATGGTTCTGAAACATTTCGTTTTAGTGATTTAATTAAGGATAAATCGGGATATAGATTAATGGAAGACTTAGGCACTAAGCCAAGTGTTTATTATTTACCTCCTGTAAATAGAAATTTTCCTTTTGATCCAGCAGCGGGCGAAGAAAAGAAGGAAAAAGCATAGCCTTTTTAATCCGACAGTATTAACTATAATAATTGAGCTGTGCTGAACAATTAAATTAACATCTTTAATTAAAAAAATATAAAGTGGAAAAGATAGCAAAAAATAAAATCATTGAGGACCTGATGCCACAGCAATTTGGCAAGCAGGGGATCATATGGGTTATTAGTTTATTAGTTGTTTGTGCCATTGGCTTTTATGCATATTGTAGGCAGCTGTATTACGGTTTAGAAGTAACTGCTTTGAGGGATTATGTTTCATGGGGGATATATATTTCTAACTTCGTATTCTTCGTAGCCATTAGTTTAGTAGGCTCCTTAATTACGGCAGTATTGCGTTTGACAGATGTACATTGGAGCACGCCATTAACAAGAATTGCCGAAATTATCGCGGTGTCTGCTATTGCATTTGCCGGACTCATTATTATCGTAGACATGGGACGTCCCGATCGCTTTTATAATTTATTCACACATGGTCGTTTACAATCTCCTATAATTTGGGACGTAATTGTAATTACCACTTATTTAGTCATAAGCTTGTTATTATTATATTTTCCTTTATTGCCGGATTTGAAAATTATGATCCAGTATAAAGAAAGAAACGGAAAGTGGTTACAAAAATTATATGTTTTTTTAGGTTCATTTTGGAAGGACAAACCTGCACAATTTAAAATTACCGAAAAGGCTATACATATTTTATCTGTTACTATTATACCTGTTGCATTCGCAATTCACACTGTAACTTCTTGGTTATTCGCAACTACCTATCGCCCAGGATGGGATAGTACTAATTTTGGTGCTTATTTTATTTCGGGCGCATTTTTAGTGGGTGCTGGAGGTGTAATAATTGCAATGTATGTTTTTAGAACGCATTATAAACTAGAAAAGTATATCACCGATGATCATTTTAATAAAATGGGAAAAGTGGTAGTGCTATTAGCATTAATTTATTTATATTTTAATATTAACGAATTTTTAGTACCCGCATTTAAAATGAAAAAATCAGAGGAAGAGCATTTAATGGGCTTGTTTACGGGCGAATTCTCACCAATATTTTGGTTTGCTATATCCGCCTCTATGTTAATTCCTATTCTGATTTTAATTTTCAAAAATGGAAGAAAACCAAAATGGGCATTTACAGCTGGTATATTAGTGGTAGTAGGATCTTGGTTTAAGCGCTATTTAATTGTAACACCAACTTTATTACATCCATTTTTACCTATGCATGATGTACCCAAAAACTATATGCATTATTTCCCAACCTGGGAAGAATGGGCCATTGCAGGCGGATCATTAGCAGGCGCATTATTAGTAATTACTTTTTTTGCTAGAATATTTCCCATTATACCTATTCATGAAACTATCACTGAAACAGACTACCATGAGAAAGCATAATATGATTTTATTATTTGTACTATCAGTATTCCTTATGCCAAGTATGTTAATGGCGCAGGCCATTGAAAAAAATAGTTTATCATTAACACTTAAGTATTTTAATGATAATAATAAAACGCAACATTTATTGGTGCAGGCGAAATCTAAAATTGATGGTAAGTTTCAGCAAATTGCTGCCATTCCTGTTCAGTTTTATATTGGTTCAGAAGCGCTGTCTGAAAATTTGTTAGGAAAAGGGATAACTAATGATAAAGGAGAGGCTTTACTAGAAATTCCATCACAGGCAAAAGCCGAGTGGTTAAAATCTCCCAATCAAAATTTTGTAGTTGTGTCCGAGGCAAATATAAAATTTGATGAAGCAAGAGGGGATTTGGCAATTACAAAAGCAAAATTAAAAATTGACACCTTAGATGGTAGAAATATCATTGCATCTATTGTAGCATCGGTGGATACTGTTTGGATGCCCGTTGCGCATGTAGATTTTGTAGTAGGGGTTAAACGCTTTGGTGGCTTGTTAAATGTAAATGAAACGCAAACCTACACTTCGGATTCTACTGGAATGATTACGGCCTTATTTAAAAGAGATAGTTTGCCTGGAGATCAAAAGGGAAACCTTATACTAGTAACAAGTGTAATAGATAATGACACTTATGGAAATTTATCTTCAGAAATAGAAGTGCCTTGGGGCACAAAATTGGTATATACTAACAATTTTGATCACCGTAGTTTATTTGCACGACGAGGTTACTCGCCAATTTGGTTAGAGACATTAGCATATACAATTGTAGTAGCAGTTTGGGCGGTAATTATATTTTTAGTTGTTCAAATTAAAAAAATAAAAAACTTGGGGATAGAGTAGAATTTTGATGTTGATGTTTTGATAAAGAAAAGGCACTCTTAGGGGTGCCTTTTTGATTTTTTAGGTGTTTTTTATAGCAGATAACCCTTAAATTTAGGGACTAAATAAAAGTAATATGCCACAAGGACTTCAATCTTATGACTACCTAGTATTTGTAATGTATTTTATACTTATTGCTAGTTATGGTATTTGGATTTACCAGCGTAAGAAAGTGGCTACCGTAAATTCTACCGACTTTTTTTTAGCGGAGGGACAATTAACATGGTGGGCTATTGGAGCTTCCTTAATAGCCTCTAATATTTCGGCAGAACAATTTATTGGTATGAGTGGAAATGGATTTAGGTTGGGCTTAGCCATCTCTGCCTATGAATGGTTAGCAGCTATTTCTCTTGTTGTGGTTGGTATCTTTTTTATGCCGGTGTATTTGAAGAATAAGATTTACACTATGCCTCAGTTTTTAAAAACAAGGTATAATGAAACGGTTGCTATGATGATGGCTATATTCTGGTTGTTCTTATACATTTTCGTAAATCTTACTTCTATTTTATATTTAGGTGCTATTGCCATTAATAATTTAAGTGGTGGACAACATTTTCACTTAATCATGATTGGGCTGTCGGTATTTGCTTTGTTTATAACCCTTGGAGGGATGAAAGTAATTGGCTATACCGATGTAATACAAGTAGTGGTATTAACAGTTGGAGGACTTATAACTTCTTATATTGCACTCACCGTAGTAGGTGAAAAATTTGGTTTTGGTAAAAATGCAATTGCAGGATTAAACCATTTAATAAAAGTGGCACCGGATCATTTCAAAATGATTTTTGATAAACCAGTTGTGGGCGCATCGCAAAAGCAAATTGACGATTACTCTTCCTTGCCAGGGCTTGCAATGATGGCGGCGGGTATGTGGGTGGCTAATTTAAATTATTGGGGATGTAATCAATACATTACACAAAGAGCTTTGGGAGCAGATTTAAAAACAGCTCGTTCTGGAATTTTCTTTGCTGCGATTTTAAAATTATTTATGCCTTTATTAGTAGTTATACCAGGTATTGCAGCCTATGTATTGTATCAAAATGGCGAGTTGCAACAGCAAATGACAACCAATGGTGTATTAATGCAGGACAATGCTTATTCGTCGGTGATAGGTTTCTTACCAATTGGTCTAAAAGGCTTATCCATGGCTGCTTTAACAGCTGCAATTGTAGCATCACTAGCTGGAAAGGCAAATAGTATTTCCACTATTTATTCTTTAGATATTTATAAAAAGTATGTAAATAAAAAGGCTACTGATAGTAAAACGGTTTCAACAGGGAGAATCATGATAATTGTTTCTTTAATTATTGCTATTCTTATTAACTGGAACGATACTTTAGGTATTGGAGGAAAGGGTGGCTTTGAATTTATTCAAAAATATACCGGCTATATTTCACCTGCAATTTTCCCTGTATTTTTATTAGGTTTCTTTTGGAAAAAAACAACTTCAAAGGCAGCGATTTCTGGAATTATATTAGGATTGATATTGGCTATTTTATTTGATAAGTTTTTGCCTAGTATGTTTGGTAATGACACTTTCTTATATACTGCACTTCCAAATGGACATGGTGGATTTGAAATTCCATATTTAATACAAATGGGTTGGGTGTTTTTATTTACTTGTATTATTATGATAACTATAAGTTTACTGGATGTGAAAGGACAAACGCATGCCAATTCATTACAAGAAGACCAAACAAAATATACATTAACCAATGCGCATATCGCAATGATTGTAACTATTTTAATTGTAGTTGCGGGATTGTATATCCGTTTTTGGTAAAATTATTATTATGCAAAAAAGAGGACTCGTATTGTTAGGACTGACCCTTTTTTTGTTGCACTCAAATGTGAATGCACAAAAAAAATCCATTAAAAAAGGAGTTCATCCTACGATTGCAACTACTTTAATTAGCAATGTGAAAATTATAGACGGCACCGGAACACCTGCAAAAGCAGGTGCCGTTAGAATGCAAGGAGATTTAATCGTTGAAGTAGGCCAGTTAAAGTCCATTAACGATGAAAACATTATTAATGGAATGGGCTTGGTGCTAGCACCAGGATTTATTGACGCGCACAGCCATCATTTGGGCGATTTGCAAAAAAAAGGCGCTGGTTTATCAACTGCCAACCAGGGCATTACCACTATTGTAATAGGACAGGATGGCGAAAGCTATCCAATGGATACTTTGGAAAAAGAAATGCAACAACATCCGGTAGTTGCCAATGTAGCAAGTTATGCAGGCCACTCTAGCTTGAGAGAAGAAGTGATGGGAGAGAAGGATGTATTAAGACAAGCAACACAAGTGGAGGTGGACAAGATGAAAAATATTTTAGCGCGCGAATTAGCAAAAGGCGCTTTAGGTATTTCTACAGGACTTGAATATGAGCAAGCTTTTTATTCAAGTAGAGACGAAGTACTCCAACTTGCAAAAGTGGCCGCTGCCGCAAATACAAGATATATAAGTCATATAAGAAGCGAGGATATTACCATGGCTGATGCCTTGGATGAAATTATACAAATTGGGAAGATTACTAAAATGCCAGTTCAAATTTCTCATATTAAATTGGCAAAAAAATCTGATTGGAATACGGCAACAAAAATTGTAGAACAATTGGAACGCGCGCGCGCAGAAGGTGTTCAAATTACCGCAGACGTGTATCCTTATACATTTTGGAATTCCACTTTGCGTGTGTTGTTTCCTGCCCGTGATTATACCAATATAGCAAGTGCACAATTAGCAGTTACACAGTTATTTGATCCCACTGCTTCATATATTGTACAATATGCAGCGCAACCAAGTTATGTTGGAAAAACTTTAGCGGCGATTGCGGTAGAAAGAAAAGAATCTGAAGCACAAACTTTAATGAGTTTGGTAGCTATTGCAGCAGATTTTAAAGAAAAAAATCCAGGATATAAAGGAAGTATCGAAGCCATTGCAGCAAAATCTATGAGTGAAAAGGATGTAGCTGATTTTATCAAATGGCCGTATGCAGTCATTTGCTCAGATGGCAATGGTGGAGGACATCCTAGAGGATATGGTTCTTTTACTAGGGTGCTAGGAAAATATGTTAGAGAAGACAAAATAATGTCATTAGAAACAGCTATTCATAAAATGACGGAACAAACTGCAAATTACGAAGGCATCAAAGACAGAGGAGTTATTGCAGCAGGCAAAAAAGCCGACTTGGTTTTGTTAGATCCTAATACTGTTATGGACCACGCAGTGATTGGCAATAGCAATGCATTGTCTACTGGCATTGAAATGGTTTGGGTAAATGGTCAGTTAATATATAAAAATCAAAAAGCAACTGGTTTAAAGCCGGGGGTACTCATTAAAAGATAAGAACGGAAATGGAGAATTTTAACAACAATGCCATTGTTTTAACCAATGGCTTATTAATTTCCTCAGATGCAAAAACAGCACATGGATTAATAAGAGGAACCGAACGTTTTACAATTATTGGTATAGTGGATTGTGCTGCAACAGCAGGAAAAGATGCAGGTGAACTCTTGGACGGCAAACATAGAAATATTCCCGTTTTTGAAAATTTTGAAAACGCAATTACGCAATTAAATAACATACACTATTTAGTTATTGGGGTGGCAACTGTGGGCGGTAAGCTGCCTGGCAATATGTTGGAAGTTGTTATAAAAGCAATCAATGCCGGGGTTTCTATTGTGAATGGTTTGCATGAGTATTTAAATGAAAAACCGGAAGTGGTTGCCTTAGCAAAATCAAAAGGAGTTGAATTAATAGATGTTCGCAAGCCAAAGCAAAGAGAAGATTTACATTTTTGGACGGGTGAAATATTTAAAGTTACATCCCACATTATTGCTGTTATTGGAATGGATTGTGCCATGGGCAAAAGAACAACTGCTAGAATGTTAAGACAAGCTTGCGAAGCAAATGGTTTAAAAGCAGAAATGATCTATACAGGTCAAACGGGTTGGTTGCAAGGTGGAAAATATGGCTTTGTTTTTGATTCCACTTTAAATGATTTTGTTTCGGGGGAGCTGGAACACGCCATTGTAAGCTGTTGGAAAGAAACCAACTCGGACTTTATTTTCTTGGAGGGCCAGTCATCACTCAGAAATCCTAGTGGCCCGTGTGGAATTGAATTACTTATATCTGGTAATGCTAAACATGTAGTTTTATTATTTGCACCCAAGCGAAAATATTTTGACAATGATGCACATTGGGGTGCAATACCTTCAGTGCAATCTGAAATTGAAATCATTGAAAAATTGGGATCCAAAGTAATTGCAGTGGCAGTAAATACGGAAGATTGCAGTACCGAAGAAGCTTTTTACTATCAAAAGCAATATGAAACCGAATTAAATATTCCTGTATTGCTACCCATACAAGAAGGAGTAGCAAAATTAATTCCTATTTTAACCGGTTTAAAAAAATAATCTCAAGTCTACATTGCTCTTAAAAAGATATAGATAAAAATTAATTATGAAAATTGTTGCAGTAAGATCTTATTTAAAAAAAATGGCGCTAACAAAGCCATATACCATAGCTTATAATACTTTTTCCAATGTGAGTTTGGCATTTTTTGAAGTGGAGTTGGAAAATGGGATCATTGGTTATGGTTCAGGGAGCCCTGCCGAGGAGGTAGTTGGAGAAACCACACTACAAACCGCTAACAATTTAAAAACGGATTTTATACAAAATTTTGTTGGTAGGGATATTCGTCATTTTCAGCAACTCATTTTTGAAAGTATTCAACAATTTCCGCATTTGCCTGGAACCCAGGCTGCAATTGATATTGCTCTTCATGATGCTTTTGGAAAATTCATTGGCATTTCAGTAGCCGCATTTTATGGACAAAAAATAAAAGCCCTGCCTACTTCAGTTACGATTGGTATTAAAAATATGAAAGAGACATTGGCTGAGGCGAAGGACTACAAAGACCTTGGTTTTAAAATTCTAAAAGTAAAAACGGGTTTAGACGTTAAAGAAGATATTGAAAGAGTTGTAAAATTAAAAGAACAATTTGGGGATCATTTTAAAATAAGAGTAGACGCCAATCAGGGATATACGATACAAGATTTGAAAAAATTTATGAATGCCACCAAGGGAAAGGATTTGGAATTAATAGAACAACCTATGCCGGTGGGTACCGAAAAGGAATTGTTGATGCTATCCAATGAAGAACGAAAATTATTAGCTGCCGACGAATCTTTAAAGGACCCTCAAGCAGCATTAATGTTAGCTTCTAATGAAAAGCCATTTGGGATTTATAATATTAAATTAATGAAATGTGGCGGCTTAGTTGGTGCATTAGGCATTGCGAATATTGCTCAAAATGCAAATATTGATTTGTTCTGGGGTTGTAATGACGAAAGTATTATAAGTATTACCGCAGCTTTACACGTTGCGTATGCTTGTCCAAATACAAGGTATATTGATTTAGATGGAAGCTTAGATTTAGCAGAAGACTTGGTCAAAGGAGGATTTGAAATTAAAGAGGGTGTAATGCATATTAACCAAACGCCTGGTTTTGGCTTCAATTTAATATAGAACTGTTGTTTAAAAAATGAGCTACTATTTTTCAGTATATCTAAAAACATACTTATTCCATGAATAATATTGAAACCCTTAAACCAAAAGTTGGATTACGCGCTGCCACATTTTTAGTAGTGAGCGTGATTATTGGGTCGGGGGTATTCAAAAAAATTGCGCCAATGGCGCAGGAATTGGGAAGTCCTTGGTTAATTATATTATGCTGGGTTTTGGCAGGTTTGATTAGCTTAGCAGGCGCCTTATCCACCGCAGAGATGGTAAGTATGTTTCCCAATTCAGGCGGCGAGTATTTTTATTTTCAAAAAATATACGGACGCTTTTTTTCCTTTTTATATGGTTGGTCTAGCTTTACGGTAATTAAGACGGCAGCTATTTCTGCGCTGGCTTATATTTTTGCAGAATCACTAAATAGTTTATTTCCTTTACCTGTGATAGGTTCTAATGCTACCTTTTTAGGGATCGCGCTTTTTCAAAATTTAGCTATTAAAATGGTAGCCGCTGTTTTAATTATTTTATTAACCCTATTAAATTACCGAGGCGTTCAGTTTGCCGAAAAATTAAGTAGCCTACTTACGTATTTAATGCTCATTGGAATTTTAGTTTTTATAGTAGTAGGATTTACTGCTGGTAAAGGCAACTATCAAAACATGACGCAAAGTACAAGGAATATAAATCATCTTGCCCCGCAAGGATGGAATTTAATAAAAGCTTTATTTGTTGCAAGTTTGGGGGCTTTTTGGGGCTATGAGGGTTGGAACAATATAGCCTATATAGGCGAGGAAGTTAAAAATCCAAAACGCAATTTACCTTTGGCCTTGGGGGTTGGTACCATTATTGTAATTGTTACCTACGTAATGTTAAACATAGTTTTTGTATATGTTTTGCCCATAGATTTTTTCATACAATTAAATGCAAGTGCTAATAAAATTGCTGCGGTAGAAGTGGCAGGTCAAATTAGCGGGACCCTTGGTATGACCTTAATTGCAAGTTTAATAGTAGTGACTACTTTAAATTCTTGTAACAGTAGTATTCTTATGTCGGCGAGAATCATGTACGCCATGGCAAGAGACAAAATGTTTTTTAGCAAAGCCGCTTCGATACATCCAAAATACAATACCCCAGATATCGCTTTGTTTATACAAGCTTTTTGGGCTATCATGTTGGTATTTTCGGGCACTTTCGATCAGTTAACAGATATGTTGGTGTTTGCTTCCTTTTTATTTTATGGAAGCACTGCACTAGGTGTTATTTTATTAAGAATAAAGCATCCCGAAATAGAAAGAAAGTATAAAGTAATTGGGTATCCATTTGTTCCTGCAATTTTCTGTTTGTTTTGTGTAAGCTTGTTTATAAGCACTATTATCAATCAACCCTATGCTGCTATTTGGGGATTAAGTTTAATTGCAACAGGGGTTCCCGTTTATTATTATTTAAATAAAAACGCCAAGTAAGGATACTTGGCGCTATAAAATTGATTGGTTGATGATGCATTATTCATGAACCCAAGTACTTAAGGTACTAGCTTAAAATAGCTTTTGCATATTCCATACATATTTTTACTTCCTTTATAGGATCTGAATTTGCGGGCACATCATATTCTAATTCAATTGTAGCAGGGATTGCATATTTTTTTTCTTTTAATAAAGTGAGAATTTCTTTTAAAGGGGTATCTCCTTTCCCCCACGCCATATTATTTCCTCCCCGCTCTTTATTTTGTCTATCCTTAATATGCATACTTGTGATACGATCATGTTTGCTTTCAATTAATGCAAGTAATGTTTCCTTTGTATTAGCACCTCCTGCAGCAATATAATGACCGCAATCTAAATTCATTGAATTAAAAGGAGATTGACTCAGTGCCATGTCCCATGCGGTATCTGTTGCTTGGGTGTGAGCATGATAACCAATATAAATTCCGTGTTTTTGTCCTAAATCTCCAAGACGTTTAGCATGTTTAACATCGGTTGGAAGTTCTACCGTAACCGATTTTGCACCCAAGGCTTTTGCTGCTTTTAATGCAAATTCAATTTCTCCATCGGTATTATTGGGGTTTAACGCATTGGGTTTAAAAGCATAAATACTTACTCCTGCTTTATTATACATTTTTTTAATCTCTTTAAATTTATCCATTGGAACCGTTTCTCTCCACTTTGCAAGTACAATACCATAGTCTTTTAGCTTGCCTCTAACTTCGTCTGTCCACTCCATTTTTTTGCCTGGTATCCAAGGAACTGGATTAGTTGGCGCTCCTGCGTATTCCTCAATGGCATCGCCCATTAATTCAATTTCCGTAATATTGGCGTCTACACAATATTGTAGAATTTGTGTTGCGCTTCCTGGTAAACTTCTAAAAGAGTAGGTAATGGCTCCAATAGTTACTCCATTTATTTTCCCATAGGAACTTGTTGAAAAATCAGCTGCATTTGCTAAGGCGGACTTTCCCACAAAAAACATTCCTAATCCAGCTAAGGAACTTTGGTATAAAAATGCACGTCGTGAGTGCATTGAATTTTTTGAACTTGACATTTTTATTTAATTTAAGTTTTACAATCGTATACTCAATTTAAATAATTAAACAATTCATTTAGTATAAATATGTGGAGCGGTAAAATATTTTATCCCTATTTTAACAATAGCGGTACAGCTTGTTCAGGATAAATAATAGTAAGGCCCAAGTTATTTGCTGCTGCAATTTGTTTTTTAATATTTTCACTACAATTATCGCAGGGCTTAATATGTGTAACAGCTATAGAGACATTTTTAAGTGTTCCTTTTGCTAAATTGTCTAATTTATTTAATTCCATCATTAATAACTTGGGATTTAAATGCCCAAAAAGCGACTTATCTGCAACACTATTATCAAAAGAAACCTCTATAAAAATACCTTTAAGCTGTTTGCTAATAACCAGTGGTGCCATAGCTTTCCAAAGCATGGATAGTTTATTGGAAAGCTCTACTGTATCAGCGCCAGTATCACCCAAGTATAATAAATAGTCTTGGTTGTTGCGCACTAAAAAAGCACTACTTTCATAGGGATTCACATGACTTAATGAATAGGCAGTTACCTGTAAAGAAGTACCTGGAATTTCAATTTCCTTTTGATTTTCTAAATTTTGATATTGGTATTTATTTAAAACGGGTTTATCTCCCTCGCTTGCAAAATTGGCCCAACTTTTCCAGGTAAAATAATTGTTCTTTAATATCTCAATCACCGATGGAAATGCATATAAAGGTTTAGCAATATCATTGGGTGAATTTAAAATTAGGCCAGCTAAATGATCTAAATGTCCGTGAGATATAAAATACGCTTTTATATATTTCTTTTGAATTTCATTAGCATTTGATTCTGCAAATAAATGATTTTCTAATGATTTTTGTAAGCCAGCATACAAAGTGCCTGCATCAAGGCATATATAATTATTACTTCCTGCAGCCGAAACTAAGTAAGCAGATAAATTACTTTCATCCAATCCACCTTTTACACCAAGTGGTATTACTTTAAAGCCCGTAGTGTTTGGAATGTTTTGGCTCTTGGCAATATTACATACCAGACAAAACAAAATGGCGTAAATAATTTTCAATTTCATTGTAAATAATAATATATCATAAAAATAATTTATTTATCTTTATGATAGCATATGAGAATAATATTTACAATATTACTATTAGTTTCTTTAAGTATACAAAGTCATGCTCAAGTAGAAAATAGCAATAGTAAGACCCTCTTTGTTGGTTATCCGGATCGTATTCAAACTTTGGACAGTCTTATTAAATCTTCCCAAAGTCTTGCCTTAAATAAAGGGGATTATGAAGATGCTTTTCAAAAAGCAATCAGTGGGGGCGAACAAGCAGATTCATTGATACAAAAAGTGGCCTATCATTTTTTTAATGATTTAGCAAATGGCAATAGCGTACCCAAATTACAATATGAAGGCGCTAAGTTTGATATGAATGCGTATGACGTGAATAGCTTGATTCAAGAATATGCTCTACAAAATAAATTAGCAAGCCTGCCTCAATATTTTTTAAGTAACTCCAGAGAGGTTGCTGTGATATTAGATTCATTGCATTTTTATAAAGACGCAGCACATTTAAATAATAATAAAGCAGTACTACTTGAAAAAGCGGCCAATGAATTTAGATGGCTAAGTGCAATTAAAAGAAACAACAAAATTATTTTAGTAAACATACCTTCAGCTACTTTAAATGCATATGATAGTAATAAATTAATTATGTCCATGCGAGTAGTAGTAGGAAAATCGTGGACTCAAACCAATACCTTGTCTTCGGTAGTTAAACAAGTGGTATTAAATCCTTATTGGCATGTACCTGGAAGTATTATTAGAAATGAGATGATTCCTAAATTCAAATCCGACCCAGCTTATTTTTCCAAACATAATTATACAGTAATTGATGGTGCAGGCAAAGTAGTTGATTTAAGTACTGCTAATACGAGTGGCTATTCCGAAAGTAATTTTCCTTTTTCCATTAGACAGGGGACAGGTTCCTACAACTCTTTAGGTTTATTGAAAATAGAATTTGATAGTCCTTCGGCTATTTATTTACATGATTCTCCCGAAAAGCAATTATTTAAAAATGCAAGTAGATTTTACAGTCATGGTTGTGTAAGATTGGAAAAACCTATTGACATTGGTAAGTGGTTGTTAAGAGATAATACCAAGCAAATAGATAGCTTTGACTTTAAGCATCCTGAAAAATATTCTAAACCGCAGTATATTACAGTAAAAATTCCAACACAAGTAATTATATGGTATTCACTTGTTGACTTTGATAACACCGGCGCTTTAAAATTCTTTAAAAATATTTATAATAAAAAGTAGTTCTTTACTTATTATTATTTTCTAGGTAAACTTTTTGGAACTGCATTATAAATTCAGCATCCATAGCATTCTTGTTGTTCAGTTCCAATTCATTTATTAAAAGAGTATATACTGCAAAAAGTGAGTGATGATCTTTTATCCAAGTTTCAACTTTATCATGAAACGGAAAGTCAATTAAAGCGTTTTCATATTCACTATTTAGTCGTTTAATTTTAATTATGTTACTTGACATTATTTGTCTAGTGCAGTTAAAATCTCACAGCTACTTATGCCCAATGCGGAAGCAATTTTATGTATTTGAAAAAGACTGGTATTTATTTTTCCAAGTTCAATCCTGCTTAGTTGAGTGTAATCCATATCTGCCTTGAACGCCAAATTTTCTAATGTGAGATGGTTATCAATTCTTAATTTACGAACCCTTTCGCCAACGAGCTTTATCACTATATCCTTATTGTGAGACATCATGCAATTTGGAATATTATCTTCGCCTATTCAATGGCAAATATGCCATCATTTTTTATGGTTCTTTAACCATGTACTTTGTAATTAAAAAAGCAGGAGAGAAGAAATGCTGTAAACAAAAAGAGAATTTCTCTGGAGTAGTTTTAAATCCTTATCAAGGTAGCCTATTTATTAAATATATTTTATATTTGGCTTAACTATAACATATGTCAAAACATTTATATCCTTGTTTGTGGTTCAATGGCAATATTGCAGAAGCCACGCAATTTTATTGTTCCTTATTTGAAAATGCAAAGGTGCAAGCCGAAAATGCAATCATCACAAAATTTGAAATAGAAGGCACTACCATTAAGTTGTTAAATGGGGGTGCGTTATTTAGTAAAAATCCATCAATCTCTTTATTTGTAAAATGTGCAACAAAAGATGAAATCGAAAAATTATGGCATGCATTTATGGATGGAGGAAAAGCATTAATGGCATTGGATACCTATCCATGGAGTCCTTTGTATGCATGGGTGGAAGATAAATATGGAATGACCTGGCAATTGTTTTTAAGTGCGTTAAAGGAGGGGGAACAAAAAATTATCCCTAATTTCTTATTTACGAATACCGTATTTGGAAGAGCAGAAGAAGCCTTGCATTTTTATAAAAGTATTTTTAAAGAAGCTAAACTTTTAAGTATAGAAAAATACGAGGAAGGGGATCCTAGTTTACAGGGCAAGTTAAAGTTTGGCAGTTTTGAAATGCTTGATGCACAATTTGCCATCATGGATGGTCCCGGTAACCATGCATTTGAATTTAATGAAGCAGTTTCCTTAGTGGTAGAATGCCAGGATCAGTTGGAGGTGGACTATTATTGGGAGCAGCTTACCCATGGTGGACATGAAGGTGAAGGTCAATGCGGTTGGCTAAAAGACAAATTTGGCGTTTCCTGGCAAATATTACCTGTTCAATTAAACGCCTTAATGGGAAATCCTCAAACGGCAGAAAAGGCCAGAAATGCCTTTATGAAAATGAGAAAGCTAATTATCAAAGATTTATATTAATATATAAGTTATTGATATATAATATATTATAAAAATTTAACATTAAATAGTGTTGTTTTAACATATTAAAAAGTGGTGTTTTCGTACCTTTGCACCCCTTAAACTATGTTAAAGCAGATAACCCTATTCATTTTCCTTACTTTACTTTCGGTTCAAACCAAAAGTAGTTATAGCCTTTTGCCTAAATCAGAAGCACCTAAAAGTGTATCTAATTTAGCTACCACACTTGATATAAATAGCGAGGCACTATCATTGGCCATTAAGGGGTTTGAAAAATTGAAAGAACAGGGGCTTGTTAATAATATGCGTTATTTAACCATTATTGACTTTAGTAAACCAAGTAGTGCCAATCGATTTTATGTAATTGACATGGTAAATCAACAATTGGTTTTGCAAACTTTAGTAGCTCATGGTAGGAAGTCGGGTTCGGTTTTTGCGAATACTTTTTCCAATCAAGATGCTTCTTTTAAAAGTAGCTTAGGATTTTATTTAACCGCTAACACCTATTTTGGTAAACATGGTTTAACGCTTCAATTGCAAGGATTAGAAAAAGGGATTAATGATCGCGCTTTAGAAAGGGCTATTGTATTACATGGCGCCGATTATGTTAGTGAAGCCATTGCAAAGCAACAAGGATATATTGGTACAAGCCTTGGTTGCCCTGCTGTTCCCAATGATAAGATTAACACTATTATTGAAACCATACAAGGGGCTTCCTGTATGTTTGTATATGCACCAAGCAAGGAGTATTTGCACAAATCTCCAATCTTAAATTAATTTATTTTACTGCCACTATTGGTTCCGCAGCTGGTTTAGATAAACCTCTGTGACAGGTGTTGCAAGTAATTGCTTGAATAGTAGCAGTGTCTGCATGAGGAATAGTGGACATATACTTTTGATTCATTTCCATGGTCATTCTAATCATTGCTCTTGCAATTTCTTTTTTGGGATTTTCATCACTAGACATGTCTAACTTAGGGGCACTCTCCTTGGTTTGTGCATGACAGTAATTGCATTTCACACCTAAGTCAACTTTAAATTTATCCATTGCATGATCTACTTGTTCGTAAGTCATCGAAGCAGGAAATGCTTTAATATTTTTTAATGTTTTAGGAGGTCTTTGAGGTGCTGTTTGAAAAGACTGGCTTAAAAAAGCAACGGCTATAATAAGAATAGATAGTACAAAGTATTTACTGATTTTCATAGGTATGAATTGTTTATAAACCAATTTAGCAAATTTTATATATAAACGGCCTATTTTCTGCTTAATTTTAGCATTTTAAAAAAGCTTATCCTATTTATGCTAAAGAAAACGTTGATTCTTTTTACTGCACTATTGCCATTGTTATTGAATGCTCAAAAAAAAGGTGTTAAAAAACTAAGTCCTGTAACGACCGCTGCTCCTATCAACACACCCATTCAAATGCCACTAAAGCTTTGGTATGAAAATCCTGCAAGGTATTTTGAGGAAGCAATGCTCCTAGGTAATGGAACGCAGGGTGCGACCGTATTTGGAGGTATTTCGATAGATAAAATTCAATTAAATGATTTAACACTTTGGTCAGGTGAACCCGTGAATGCGAATATGAATCCACAGGCATATAAACATTTACCAGATGTAAGAAAGGCATTGCAAGAAAACAATTTTAAGAAGGCAGATCAATCGATAAAAAAAATGCAGGGTAAATTTTCTGAATCCTATGCACCCTTGGGCACTATGTATTTGGAGGTGATCGACGATCCTTATATCAATGATTATTATAGAGAGTTGGATATTGACAAAGCCATTGCAAAAGTGAAGACCACTTCAAACAATAACGTGATAGAAAGAGAATATTTGGTTTCAAATCCAGATAAAATAGTAGCTATTCATTTGACCAGTAAAAAAGTAGGTGCTTTATCTTTTTCATTGCGTTTTGAATCTCAACTTAAATTTGAAAAAATAGTTAGCAAAAACGGAATAAATATACAAGGTGCGGCACCGTATAAAGCCGATCCAGTGTATTTGCAGAAAAAGAGCAACTCCGTGGTGTTTGAAAATAAAAAAGGGACCAAGTTCTCTACGCTTATAAAAATTGAAAGCGCAACAGGTAAAATTACCAATACCGATTCTACTATTAGCTTAACAGATGCGAATGAAGCAACTATTTATGTTTCTATAGCTACTAGTTTTAACGGATTTGATAAAGACCCGGTAACCAATGGGATAAATAATAACAACCTTGCTATTACCCAATTAAACAGCGCCGTTGCTTTAGGTTGGAATGAAATTAAAAAAAGACATATAAAGGACTATCAAAATTTTTACAATAGAGTACAATTAAAATTAGCGAATAAGGATTCCGTTAATTTACCAACTGACCAGAGATTAATGCGTTATGCAAAAGGACTTGCAGATCCTTATTTGGAAACCTTATATTTTCAGTATGGACGTTATTTATTAATTAGCAGTTCTCGAACAACTGCGGTGCCTGCTAATTTACAAGGATTATGGAATCCATATTTACAACCACCTTGGTCTAGTAATTACACGATGAATATAAATGCAGAGGAAAATTATTGGTTGGCGGAGAACACCAATTTATCAGAAATGCATTTGCCTTTTTTACAATTCATTCATAATTTATCGGTAACAGGAAAAACAACCGCAAAGACCTTTTATAATATGCCAGGGTGGGTAACGCATCATAACTCGGATATATGGGCCATGTCTAATCCGGTAGGCAATTTTGGGAATGGGGATCCGGTTTGGGCGAATTGGGCCATGGGTGGCACCTGGGCCAGTACGCATTTGTGGCAGCATTATTTATATACCAACGATAAATTGTTTTTAGAAAAGCAGGGTTATCCCTTAATGCGAGGTGCTGCAGAATTTTGTTTGGCTTGGTTGGTCAAAGATACTAGTGGAAATTATATTACTTCGCCTTCCACCTCACCCGAAAATATGTATAAAACTCCAACGGGTTATCAGGGTGCAACTTTGTTTGGAGCCACCGCTGACTTAGCTATGATACGTGAATTATTTATGAATGTTGTAGCTGCACAAAAAATATTAAACAATGACAATGATTTTGCTGTTAAAATAAACGATGCTTTAAAAAATTTACATCCTTATCAGGTTGGCAAAAAAGGAAACCTGCAAGAATGGTATTATGATTGGGAGGATGTTGATCCAAAACATAGACACCAAACACATTTGTTTGGTTTATTTCCAGGCAACCATATTACAGTTGACAAAACACCAGCTTTAGCCAATGCAGCCAAAAAGACTTTAGAAATAAAAGGAGACGAGACCACAGGATGGTCCAAAGGATGGCGTATTAATTTATGGGCAAGATTAAAAGACGGAGAACATGCTTATAAAATGTATCGCGAACTTTTGCATTATGTAGCGCCAGATGAAATAAGAGAGAAAAATGAAAACGGCGGAGGCACTTATCCTAATTTATTAGATGCGCATCCGCCCTTTCAAATTGATGGTAATTTTGGCGGTGCAGCAGCGGTTGCCGAAATGTTAATGCAGTCCAATACCGAGTATATCCAATTACTACCTGCATTGCCTAAAGCATGGGCTAGCGGAGAGGTAAGAGGATTAAAAGCAGTTGGTAATTATGAAATTGATATGACTTGGACAGACGGGAAAGTAAAAACCGTTAAAATAAAATCACCTACTCAAGCTAGTGCAAAAGTTTTAATGAATGGAAAGTTAGAAGATATTAAAACAGTAAATTAAAAATTAGATAAAAGCGATTTAAAAAATGAAAAGGGGTTTATGCATATTTGCATAAACCCCTTTTCAGTAAGGTTTGTTTATTAAAAATACTATTATTTATTTTTTTTATCTAAGCCTTTTGAAAATTGGTATACTTCGGAAATTTTTCCTGCATTATTAATATAAAAAGACTCTAATAATTCCTTTTCCCAAACTGTTCCATCTTTCATTACTCTTTTCTCAGTGGCATTAACCAATATAGCAGAAGCAGGATCTGTATCTGTTAATTTTAAAGGTATCATACTTATTGGCTTCCAGTTTAAGGAAGTATATTCACCAAATACACCTGGCAACATTGCTTTGGTTAAAAAGAAAACATTGCCATCAAAATCATGCATTTTAACCGAGTCTGCAATTAAAGAAGCACAGGTAGCTGCGTCCATTTCATTGTAAGCTTGCATGAATTTTTCCATTGTTGCAATTTCCCCTCTATTCGAAAATTGGAAAGTAGTACCGTCTAATTTTTTATTACCAGGTGCAAAAACTTTACCACCTGTTGTTTGACCAAACTCGTTGGTAGCTGGAATTTGCGTAAATTGATTAAAAGAAGCAATTTTACCTTCTGGAGTCACTTCAAAAAATTCAATTACAGACAACTTTTGAGTAGATCCGTTTTTGTAAACTCTGTCTTCGTCGGCATACACAACCACAGATTCATTTTTAGTACCTTGAACTTTAACAGGGAAAATTACATGAGGAACTTCGTTCAAAGTTTTCATTCCTTTATGCCAATCTGCAATCATAGACTGTAAACTTCCTGGCTTTGAATCGGCTACATATTGAGAAACATCCGAGCCATCATTTAAATTATAGGCCTTGATATTGGCTAATACAATATCAACTGTTTTGTCGGTGCCTAATTGTACTTTTTTTCCTTTGTTTTCACCCTCCATTAATACTTTACCTGCAGCTGGTGCTTGAGCCATTAAGCTTGATGTTGATGCTACAATAGCAATCATGAATACTAGTTTTTTCATTTGTTTGGTTTTGGTTTAAAAATTTATGATAAAATGTCTTTTCATTGTAAGCTTAAAATGTATTACTTCTGAACTCTCTCCCATACTAAGGAAAAACTTCTGTCTTCTTTTGGACTTAAAGTAAGTATTTTTTTGTCCGCGCTTAAAGCATAATCCCTAATCCAAACTGGAGGGGTTGAGTCGTTTATGTTAGGCAATAGCGAGTAGTAATCTCTATAATGAGCAACATATTTATCCTTTTCATTTACTTCGTATTTCCCACTATATCCTGTAACAATACTATCTTTTTTACTTAATAATACGGTCATTTGACCGTCTGCGCTATACATAATAACTCCCTTGTCAAATATTTTTTGCCCCTTGGTGGTTAAATGCCAAGTGCCAATTAAATCATTTTTAGATTCATTTTGCATTGGATTCATTTTTTCCTTGCAGCTTATTATAAAACAACTAGCAGTGAGTAGGATAAGTTGGATATTTAATAGCTTTTTCATTGCCAATTTAATTTAAGTTTTTTGCTATTAACAAACCTAAATGCAAAAGGGATGTATTATTAATTTTAGACTGTTTAATTTGTTCCAATTCTCCGTTTTGGAACAAATATCATGTGTAGTTGTTTCGCAATAATTTTGTTAAATTTATTCTATCAAAAATGAAAAATATGAGCTCGAATCAATTCACATCCGATCAAATTAAACAATATAATAAGGAAGGTTATATTATCATTAAAAACTTCTGTAGCAAGGAAGAGGTAGATAAAATGTACAGAATTGCTGTTCATGATAATGCCATGGCAAAGAATGCATTGGATTTAAATGATCAAACAGGAAAAAAAACCAAATTGTCTTTATGGTTTACGCCTGGCAATGACATTTTTGGTTATTTAACAAGAAGTGAAAGGGTCGTGAACAGAGTTGCACAAATTTTGGAAAGCGATGCTCCAGTATGTCATTTTCATTCTAAACTAATGCAAAAGGAGCCTAAGGTAGGTGGTGCATGGGAATGGCATCAGGATTATGGGTATTGGTATAAAAACCAATTCATGTTTCCCAATCAATTGGTAAGTGTAATGGTTGCTTTAACACCAGCTAATAAACAAAATGGGTGTATTCAGGTGATTAAAGGTTCTCATAAACTAGGAAGAGTAAATCATGGTTTTACTGGGGAGCAAGTAGGTGCGGATATGACCATGGTGGAAAATGCTTTAAAAACAATGGAGCTGGTATATGTGGAAATTGAACCCGGGGATGCCCTATTTTTTCATAGTAATATTCTACATCGTTCCGAAGCTAACAATTCGGATAATCCAAGATGGTCAATTATTTCCTGCTATAGTGCGCAAAGTAATTTGGCATATAATGAAACTTCTACTTCTTGGCAAGAACCTATTTCGGTGGTACCCGATATTGCCATTTTACAATGGGAACCTGAAAGTTTAAGTAATGCGGATTTTTTGAAGAAGGAAAACGATCCTGCATTAAAAGAAACGGGCTGGGAAAATAGTAAATAGAATTTAATAAATTTTCTTGTTCCTATCGGCGATTTTGGAACATTTTAGGTGATTGCAAAAGTATAAAACTAAGTTTTTTTATTATTTTACAGCTCTAAACAAAAATCTAAATTCATGAAAAAAGTATTATTAAGTGCAGTAATCGTATCTGCATTATTTGCTTGTGGAACAAAAACCGAAACCACATCTACTTCAACTGCTTCTGCTACTGCTTCTGTCCCAGCTGAAGCATTTGGATATACATTAAATAGCAGTGAAAATATAAATACTGTTAAAAAAGCCATTAACGCTGGCGCCAACTTTGATACAACTACTTTTAAGACTGTTTACTCAGATACCG
Source organism: Bacteroidota bacterium (assembly GCA_947453145.1). Taxonomy (GTDB): domain Bacteria; phylum Bacteroidota; class Bacteroidia; order Chitinophagales; family Chitinophagaceae; genus Sediminibacterium. Next base: position 4,311 of record CANGFA010000001.1, on the reverse strand, counting down.
CTACTATATATGACAATAAGACTAAGCAAACTATTTCTGAAAATATGAAAATGGCTAGTGTGTTTAAGTCAAAAGGGGTTACTATGAAAGTTGAATCTATTGGTGATATATGGGAAACAATTAGTTTTAAGCCTGATAACAGAGATTTTAGTGATTATGTGAATGTTTACTTTGATGCTAGTTTTATTAAAGGAACGCAAAAATCAACCATTCGCGTAAATGCAGTATTCGCTTTAAAAGATGGGAAAATTGTTAGAGAGTGGGATACATATGATTCAGCACCAGTAATGGAAATGTTAAAATAAGTTCTTTTTAAGTTTGGTTTAAGTTTTATAAAAAAGGCCCCTCGAGTTCTCTTGGGGCCTTTTTGTTATTTATATACAGAGATTTAATTTAATCTTAAAATTTGAGTTTTTATAAGAATGAACTAATTTCACGTTAACAAACATTAGTTTAATGGATAGGATATTAGTAATAGGTGCGGGTGGGCAATTAGGTACAGAACTCACAAAGGCGTTAGCCCAAAAATATGGGAATGATAAAATCATAGCAACCGATTTTCAAGAGACTGCAAAGAGTAAGTTTGAATACTGCTCTTTCCAAACTTTAAACGTAATGGATAAAGCTGCTTTGGTGAATATTGTAGCGCAGGAGCACATTACTCAAATTTATCATTTAGCTGCTATTCTTTCTGCAAGTGGTGAGAAAAATCCATTGCAAGCTTGGGATTTAAATATAGGGAGTTTATTAAATGTTTTAGAAGTAGCGCGTGAATATAAAGTTGAAAAAATATTTTGGCCTAGCTCCATTGCTGTTTTTGGGCCACATTCAGAAAAACAAAATACACCTCAACAAGCTTATAAGGACCCTAATACTGTTTATGGAATTTCAAAATTAGCTGGAGAACATTGGTGTGAATATTATTTTAATAAATATGGAGTTGACGTTAGAAGCTTAAGATATCCAGGATTAATAGGCTATAAGTCCATGGCTGGCGGCGGCACTACCGATTATGCAGTAGATATATATCACAAAGCAGCTAAGGCGGAAAAATTAATCTGTTTTTTAAAAGAGGATACTTATTTACCAATGATGTATATGCAAGATGCCGTTAATGCTACACTTCAATTAATGGAGGCGCCAAAAGAAAATATAACCATTCGTAATAGCTATAATATTGCGGGTATGAGTTTTTCACCTAAAGAAATGCACGAAAGTTTATTACCCTATTATCCGAAATTTGAAATGGAGTATCAACCCGATTTTAGACAAGCTATTGCAGATAGTTGGCCTAATAGTATTGATGACCAATGTGCGAAAAAAGACTGGGATTGGAAACCTGCATTTGATTTAAACGCAATGACTGCAGTGATTGTGAAAAATTTACCAGCGTATTTTAAATATTAATTGAATTAAATAAATTGTATGTTCGACCAATTCAAACCCTTTTTAGCTAAGGAATTAGAAGCTATTAAAGAAGCAGGTTTATATAAAAAAGAAAGAATCATTACCTCACCACAGGCTGCAACTATTACCATTCAAGGGGGCAATGAGGTTTTAAACTTTTGTGCAAATAACTATTTGGGGTTGTCATCGCATCCCAAAGTAATTGAGGCAGCTAAAGCAGCCATTGATACCCATGGATTTGGATTATCCTCGGTAAGATTTATTTGCGGTACACAGGATATACATAAAACTTTAGAAGCTAAAATCTCTCAATTTTTAGGAACAGAAGATACTATCTTATATGCGGCCGCATTTGATGCTAATGGGGGTGTATTTGAACCCTTATTTGGAGAAAAAGATGCGATCATCTCCGACGCTTTAAACCATGCGTCTATCATTGATGGGGTAAGACTTACAAAGAGTATGCGATATAGGTATGAACATAATTCAATGGAGGATTTAGAGGTAAAATTAAAAGAAGCCATTGCTGCTGGAGCTGTTCAAAAAGTAATTGTAACGGACGGCGCTTTTTCAATGGATGGCACAATAGCACAATTAGATAAAATTGTAGCACTTGCCGAAAAGTATGAAGCTTTGGTAATGAGCGATGAATGTCATTCAACAGGATTTTTAGGAAAGACAGGTCGTGGTGTACATGAATTAAAAGGAGTGATGGGTAAAGTAGACATTATAACAGGAACCTTGGGTAAAGCTTTAGGAGGTGCATCCGGTGGATTTACTTCTGGGAAAAAAGAAATTATAGATTTATTAAGACAACGATCAAGACCTTATTTATTTTCCAATACATTAGCTCCTTCTATCACCGGTGCTTCTATTGCAGTTTTTGATTTATTATCTCAAACCACCGAGTTAAGAGATAAATTAGAAGCGAATACGAAATACTTCAGAGAAAAAATTACCAACGCAGGATTTGATATAAAACCGGGTACGCATCCTATTATTCCTATTATGTTATATGATGCAGTCGTTTCTCAAAAAATGGCTGAAAAATTATTACAGAAAGGAATTTATGTGGTTGGATTTTACTATCCAGTAGTAGCAAAAGGACAAGCCAGAATACGTGTCCAAATTTCTGCTGCACATACTACAGAGCAATTAGATCAAGCCATTCAGGCATTTGTTGAAGTAGGAAAGGAGTTAGGCGTCATTCATTAAGAAGTATCTAGAAAAAAAATGCCCCCCGATTAATCGGGGGGCATTTTAAGCATAATTTTATTATAACTATTTAGCTGGATCTGAGTTCCATGTGTCTAACACACATTTCCAAGAACCGTCGGCTTGTTTTTTCCAGATTTCATTAAACTTACCATTGTCCTTAACTACTTTTCCTGTAGAGTCTTTGAAACTAAACTGATAATTACCTGTGCTATAGCCTAAATCTCCGCTTTTTGAAACTTCAGTCTTAGTTGCTTGAAATCTCATACTTGCTGCAGGTAATGCAAAGTATCCAGCAATTACTTTTTCTCTGCCCACTTTATCTTTAACCATGATATCGCCTGGAGGTAATATAATTGCATCATCACTATAAAAGCCTAACCAACCTGGAACCGAATTAATTGCAGACTGAGCATCCCAAAGACTATCAGCTTTATTGATCGCATTTACAGCTGCTGTAGAATCGTTTACATTACTTGTTGTTGCTTCCGTAGAAGTTGCCCCACTTTTACAAGCTGAAAATAAGATAACAGCTAAAAGAGCTGAAAATAGAATTCTTTTCATTTTTTTAATTTTTGATTTTAAAGTTTTAATAGCTCAAATTATAATAATACCATCTGTTTTGTAACTATATGATGTAGTTAATTGTTCCATAATAGCATTTCGGAACAAATTGGGGTTAACTTGTAATAAATATTAATTATTATTAATATTTATATGCTCCTTTTAATAAAGGTAAATCAAAAGTATACGTTGGTGTGGCAGGAAATCTTGTTGCTTATGCTTGTAAATTATCTTTTCAAAGAGGTAACGACGGGAATGTTTCTTTTATTGCAAAGTCACAACTAGTTAAACATTATGTAGATTCACTTGGTGCTTTTCATTTTGGAGGAAGATTAATGATTATTGAAAAAGAATCTGCCTTAAAACTTATAAATAAATATTTTAAAAATTTATTCTTATGAAAACCAAGAAAATAGAATTAGAGGTTGATTTTATTGGGGGAGAAAAGCCATTAACGGCTAAAGAGGAAAAAGAATTAAGTGAATATTTTAAAAATACAAAACTTAAATCAAGGAAATCAATTTTACAAGTCCCAAAGAAAAGGAAGAGTCTTACAAAAGCATAAAGTCCAACCACCATTCATTCTTTTCTTTCAAAATCTTTAGTGACCTAGCGGGTACTTGCAATTAATAAAATTGCCAATGTATTTGACAGTATAGGACCTTGATATATTTTTTCTTGTGTATATTAATTAAGTTACCTTTTATTCCAAATCATATTCTTTTTTAATTAATTCTATCAACTGTCTTTGATATTCTTGTAATCCAAGATAAGCCATTTTCCCATTATTGATGTAATCTTGTTTATAGGCAAGAATTGAATTTTTAAATTCAAACATTAAAGATTCTTGTGTTTGAGATTGAATTGGAATTCTAAATTTATTCATCATACTATCAATATATGAATTTGAAGTCATTGGAGCTGGTGTATAATTATATTTACTAAATATTTTCGAGATAATTTCTTCAGCAAAAATCTTATTTCTTAATCTAACAGTATTTTCGTAAAATGAATTGTGTTGCAACTCAATATTACTAATGACGTTATAATAAAACTGATCATACATAATTATTTTATTGGCCACCTTTTTATTATGAATTAAGCGAAATCCCCCTGCATTTTTTA